>JAAUPS010000129.1 GCA_012033015.1 Phormidesmis sp. RL_2_1 | reverse complement strand
GCGGCGGCAACTGCTCAGTCGTGGGTTTGGATGCGGACGGGGCAGTTACTGGATTCGCGCAGACCACACCTGGGGGTAATGGCACTGTATGGCAGCATCGCCGCCGCCGTCGCCGCAGGCAGTGGCGGCATCGCCCCAACCGACGACGCTATTCGCCTGGGCGTGGAGGCTCAGACCTACCGGGTGGGTGGTTACGGGCAAAAGGATTTCCGCGCTATTTACGAAGCGCTGCTGCCGCAGTGGATCAGCTCACGGCTCAGTGAAGTGCGAGCCAAAGCTGGCGACATCCTCGATAAATCAGCGGTCAAGGTAGTGTGCGGCGGTGGCGCAAAGCTGCCGGGGCTGATGAGTCATCTGCCCAGCGACTATGCGCAGGCGGCAAACCCACAGCAGCTAGAGAGTCAAGGCTTACTAGAGTTCGCACGGAGGATGGGTCCCGATGGCGAATAGCTCAGAACGCCGGGTGACCGTGAACGGCAGCGTCTACCCAAAGCTCAAAGCGTGGGCCGAGCGAGATGGCTTGACGGTCGCCGATGTTGCCAACGCCATCTTGTTACAGACCGTTTGCCCGTATGGAGCCCCCCTTCATCAGGTGATCGCTCCCGCAGTTGCACCAGTGCCACAGAATTTCCCAGATCCTTACCAGAGCGCCGCCGCAGTCAGTGACTGGTAGGCATTAACACTAGAAGACGAAGCGAGCCAGCGCTGAAAGTGAAGCCCTCAGCGCCGCCTCTATCCCCGACCGAATCACAACAAACAATCAGAGGAATAGAAACATCATGCCACAGCAACTGATCACGCTTACCGTCTCCCAGGCAAGCGGCTACGGAGCGCAAGACGGTGACATCGATGCCCTGAGCTTGGTCACCAAAAGAGAAGCCTGCATCGACCGTTCCGAAGCACCTGAATTTATCGCTGACTGCCAAGGATGGAGCGACATCGTGGTTCAACATGACGACGGCACGACCCTCGATAAAGCCGACCGCTTCGAGGCAGGCTACGGTGTCGTGCTCCAGATCAGCGCCGACGATTGGGCGCACTGGCTGGCGGGCTACGAAGTTGTAGATACCGCCCCTGAGCACGTTGCCGCCTACCTAGCTGAGTAGACCGCCGCACTTTCAAGTAAACCTTACAGGGGTGTACCTGCACCCTCATCTACCGCTATGACCACCGAACTCAAAGATCGATTGCCTGCTGCCGACAATCCGCTAGGTCTGGACTATCAGCGCCCCCGGCAGCAGATTGTCAGACTCTCAAGGCTGCGACGGCTATATAGAGAAAAGCCCCTTTTCTATGGTGTGGTTGCCGCTGTTCTGTTGCTCTCGGTCGGCACTGCTAGCCTCAAGCTATTCGCCCCTGGCACGACGGCCACCGTCGCCAAACAAGAAGAACTGCCCATCGACACCGACAGCATTCTGGCAGGTTCAGAGAGTAACTTGGCCGCACTCAAAAATCAATCTGTGGCGCAGCTCGAACAGTACCGCGAACAGCTTCTATCGGCCAAAGCAGAACGCTTTCTCATCGAAGCGCAAAAGCAGATCGACGACAAAACCAACGAATGCTTCATGCAGCCAGTGAGCTGCCCGCTCAATCGGTTTCAGCGAGACGCGATCGCCAGATGGAGACCGCCCGCGCCGCTGGCGACTACGATGGCCTGCTCAGAGCCGCAGACCGGGCACTGATTGTCGAGTACGCCCGCGCCTCACATACCTTTGACAGCGAGCCCGAACATGCGCTGACCCAGGTCGCCATCGACAACCTGGTCAAAGGCTATCAACAGAATGCAGCAGCGAGCGCCGAAGCCAAAGCCGCCGAACTCAACATGCCTGAGTAGAAGAGGGCTTGTGCCATGTTTCAAGTCAAAGCCACTATTACAGGTTGCATCGGTGCGATCTCGCTGGTTGTTGTGCTATTCAGCCCTGCCAGGGAAGTCACCAGTGCCGATTCCCTAGTGGGCTTTGCCGGTGGCGAAAACGTAGTCGTCCGCACTGAGCAATCTAATAAAGGACTACTGGCGCTGCTGCTAGTGGCCACTGTTGGCGCTGTTGCTTGGACGCTGACGGGGAATGAGGAGGGGGAAGTGTCCGTGCCGATATCAGCGTCCGGCCCGGTTGTTGCTAGCGGGCGCTCTCATCTGCTAAGCCGCCAGCAGGCCGCACCGCAGACCATAGCGGGTGAGACGCTAGCCGACTTTTGGGCGCAAGACGTGCCCTTTTCCCTGCTTGCTGCGCAGTTCGATTTGGAGACGCGCCGGGCACTGTTTAAGAATGCCTTAGCCGTTCATGAGGGCGGCTGGATTCTACGGCTGCTGCGCTGGCCAGTGCTGCTGGTCATCGGTCGCCCTGGTAGCGCCAAGAGTAGCTTTGCCGCTGCACTTGGCATCACCCGCGAGATTCTAAATCCTGATATTCGACTCACGGTGGTCACCGACCCCAATGCTCATCTGAAGCTATCCAAAGGTGTCTGGCAGCCGTCTTGGCAGCTCAAAGGGGCTCGGGATAACTGGGGTGAGATTGGGGGCGCTATAGCCGATATGTACCGTCGCTTCGCTGATTCTGTCGCGGCCAACAATGTCAGCTCCATTTACGACGAGGTGACAACTTACAAAGACAATGTGAACGCCGATCAGTTAGGGGGATTTCTCTCCCAGGTCACCAGCAAAGCCCGTGCCTGCGCTGAATTCATCACGATTGTGGCTCATAACGACACGCTTAAAGCGTTGGGTGGCGGTGCTGGTGAAGCTCGCCTGAAAGACGATATGGCTCAGCTCAACTTAGGCTCAAAGGCCACAGCGATCGGTGAGATGGTGCCGACTGGCAAAGGGGCCATCGAAGGGTTAGACGTAGACGAAAAGAACAACCCAATTAGCCAGCCCGTCACCTTGCCACGCTGGTTCGACCCTGAGTTTTTGCGGCTGCTTTTTCCTGAGCTTTATACCCGTTCGGCGGCGGTTAACCCTTCGGTTAATGCTGGTTCAAAAACCGTTAGCCTAACCCATTCTGAACCGCCCGCTAACCGCCCACTAACCGATGAACAAAACCGCCTAACTGCCCGCGCAGCAAGAACTACAGCCGCCGTACAGCTTGTCCCAAATCTGTATGCTGATCTAGGGGTTTTGGTGGACGTTAGTGCCATCCTAACCGCCGCTGAAGCGCTCAGCGAGGATAGGTCAGACTCGTACATTATCAAAGAAATCTTGGGCTGCAAAGGCGTCAATTACAACAAAGGCAAAGACGCCCTCTCACTCATAAAACAAACATTCACAAATGCAGAGGACTAGAAAAAATGGCTAGACGCACATCTCAACCAGACATCTACGACGGCGAGATTATCAACACGACCGCACTCGCATCTCAGTCAGCGCCGCAGCTGATCACACGGACTGCCCGTGGCCCTCGTTCCTCCATCGGCGATGGCGGCTACTTTGATGCCAGCGGCAACCGTAACCCGGTTTTCCAGATCACCCCGCGATCTGATGACTGGTCAGTGTTCATGGTCTATCGGGTCTACCTCAGTGCCCTGCGCCACCACGCCTTTAAGACCGTCATGGGGACAGTGGCCATCCTCTACGGGGTGACTTTCTCCGGCAGCTTTGGGCTCAACTTCCTACGCGGCGACGTGCGCCGGTGCTCTGGCGATCTGTGGAATCCGGCCATTCTTGGGTGCAACATCGCCGCCCTGCTAGTGCCGACATCGCAAAGCCTAGCCGGGGATGCACACGATTTGATGCTGGGCGAAGACAGCGTGAAACGAGAGCCGATTAAGTCAGAGCCGGTGATTCGCTCGGTGCGCGTTGATGGAGCAAGCCAGTAATGAAACAAGCACTCGCCCTGCTGATATTCTCCACCCTAGTGCTTGCTGCTGACCTAGTCGAACCGGGGTGGGGCAAGTTCCCGAACCCAGTTTTCTATGTCAAGTTCGCCGCGAATGTTGTGGTTGAGAAAATGAGCAATGCCGACATCGATACCGTAGACCCTGCCGATGCCCGCCTAGCCGGGTGTGAGGGGGAGGCCGAGACAACGACCATCACTGAAGCGCAAGCAGCTCTCAGCAAAACCCTAGCGGGTAAAAGTTCCATGGTTGCGGTGCAGGCGCTAGGCACACCGGCTTGCCAGCTCGCGAATGGTTCCTACCGGTGGCTGATTGAATCTGGGCTAGCGCTCGATGCTCGTATCAATGAGGAGGGAGTTATAGACGATGCTTCACTCAGCCGCTAAAGCTGTGCTGCCTAAGAAGCCGCCCACCACCCAGATGCCCGCCGCGGCGATCTCGCCCGCCTTTGAGGAACTCTCTCCCGATCTTCGCTACCGGTTGTTGTGCCGCCGCGCTGCTAGAGGATGGCTGTTCAACGGGGCTGTCTATCTAGTGACTGCTGCTGTGCTTGCGCCAGTGGTCGTGCCCCAGCTAAACGCGGCTGTCGATGATGCGATCTCGCAAGTGCTCAATCTCAAACAGAAGGCCGACACTGCCGCTGAATTTATCAGCCCCGACTTTGCTGCGCTGGTACAGAAGGGTGAGGAGATCGCAGGCTACCCGGTCACCAGCGGCTACGGCCTGCGCGACACCACGAACTTACCTGCTGGTGCCAGCGCCGATCATAAAGGTGTAGACCTGGCCATCCCCAAGGGCACCAAAATCAAAGCCCCCGGTAAAGACGGTGATCAGGTCACTGTCCGTTGCTGGACTGACAAGAATGGTGGGGGCTTAGTGGCTGAAATTGAATCTGAAAGCTTCCCTAATCTATGGTTTCAAGCCCTGCATCTGAGCGACTGTAAGACCGGCCACTATCGCACGGGCACAGTTATCGCCAAGACGGGTGATACCGGCATCGGTGCGCCGCATCTCGACTGGCGACAACGAGAGCGCATCTCAGACAAGCACCAGCACCCGCAGAAGCAATACCTGCTGTGGGCACTGACCGGTCGTGAGCCAAACGCGAATTTTACCCGGATTGATATGCTGCGCAACGCCATCATTGGGCAGGAGAGTGCGGGCGACGCGGCAATAGTGAATAAGGATTCGGGTGCTTTGGGCCTTGGGCAAGTCATGCCCAATAATCTCGCGCCCAAGGACGCCGACGGCAACGAGATTAAAAATAGCGGCTGGGATTTTGAAACGCTAGGCCGTGACCTCACGCCTGAACAGTTTTTAGCCGACCCAGATGCGCAAACCCAAATTATTAATCATCAGCTCGCCAAAATCTTTGATGCTCAAATAGCAGCGGGCAAAAGTGAGGATGACGCGATTAGACGTACAGCGGCGACTTGGTACAGCGGGCAGGCTGATAAGGCCGACGACACCACGCCTCAGCATTGGGAAGGTGACCCCAGCAAGGCCTATCCCAGCATCAAAGATTATTCAGATGATGTGCTGGCGCGGATGGCGCGAATGAACGACGCCAACAGCGATCCAAACTCATCACTGGCTGAAAAGATCGACGAGAAGAAACGCCAAAAGGCGGCATCCGACACCCTACAGCGGAGACGACTAGAGCAGATGGACAAGTAACTTTATGACAGCCTATTACAACGAAAATGATCCATTCGCCGCAAAGTGGTTGCGGGCTTTGATAGCCGCTGGGGAGATACCTGCAGGAGATGTAGACGAGAGGAGTATAGAAGATGTCCCTCCAATTGAACTTAAGGCTTACACTCAACACCACTTCTTTGCCGGGATTGGAGGATGGCCCTATGCGCTTAGGCTCGCAGGATGGCCTAACGACAGACCGGTCACCACAGGAAGCTGCCCATGTCAGCCTTATTCCCAGGCAGGCAAGGGCAAAGGGGCTGCTGACGAGCGGCACTTGTGGCCCGCGTTCTTTTGGCACATCCAACAGCTACGCCCTCCAGTCGTCTTTGGTGAGCAAGTTGCATCAAAGGCTTCCCTTAACTGGTGGGATCTTGTGGCATTTGATTTGGAGTCAGCGGACTACGCCACAGCAGCGTTTGATCTACCATCTGCGAGCGTTGGAGCCCCACACCGTAGACAAAGGCTGTTCTGGGTGGCTCACGCCAACTGTCCAAGACAGCAACGGGCGAACCTATCACAACCAGAGAGACGGCAGCATCCGTCTCTCCATGCTCGGGCAAACGCGAGTAGCCTGGCCAACGCCCAGGGCGAGTCGGGAAGGGCGCGAGAAAATAGACGTGATGCTGAAGGGGGTGCGCGCGTCAGGTGCGCCAGTACAAGTGGGCTTAGCCAGCGCGGTACAGCTAGCGGTATGGAATACCCCCACCGTCAACGACAGCAAGAACAACGGCTCAGCTCTCAGATGCGCAGAAAAACGTTAGCGCTCAACTGTCAGGTTCAACCTGCTGCTTGGAGCACACCGCTAGCCAGCGATGGAAAAAGCCTGAAGCCGTCTTCCCCTACTCTGAAGCATCGCTGTCAGAAAAAATATGGCCTGGCGCTGCCCGAGCAAATGGCGGACACAATCCCTGGGAGGACTGCAAATGGATCGACTGCCTGGACGGAAAGCGAAGGCCGATTAAACCCGGCCTTCGTTTGTTGGTTGATGGGTTTCCCGGCCGGGTGGCTGCGCTGCGCTGTCTTGGGAATGCCCTCGTCCCGCAAGTAGCTGCCGAGTTTATTCAGGCTTTTATAGAAGCGGATGAGCCAGTCAATTAGGCCATTAATGGAACAGACGGAGGGTCAAAAAATGCTCGATGAAATTTTCACCTATGCGACGCCGCACACCTTAGCCGATCTGCTCGGACAATCAGTGAAGCTACAAGGCACTGCTCGTTGTCGAGTGCGCGTTTCAGGCAACACAGTAATCGCGACTGAACTGCCTGATAACCCTGGCATGAGCCTAACCAATGCTGCGGCGAGTGTTGCGATGCAGGTCTGTCAGTACTATGAAATCCCTATTCAGCAACTGGTTTGGATAGAGCACTATCCGGAAGAAACCGGTCATGAGGAAACTTTTGATTTGGTTCGTTTTGGTCTGACTGATGGCCAACTCAATGTCGAGAGATGGCAGCGGCTGTCGAGGCATGAGACCGAGCAGTTATTTGTCAAGCCACTCAAGTGAGTATCCCAGCCCGAGTCGTGTAGTCATAATTTGCCGATACGCAAACTGTTCGACTAGCTAGAACTGCTCACAGTCGGTCAGCGCCACAGCGAGCACCAGCCATAATCCAATTTCTACCCAGAGCCGCGCATCAGCCGCTATCTGTTGCCAGTTCATAGAAGCTCCCCTACGCTCCTCCGCTTGGAATGCCCAGGAAAGCTGACTGAATAATTTGCCAGTCGCCTTCCCCGCCAATGCCGATAGCTGCCCCACCATAGGGGCCATTCAGATGTGAACAACCTTACCAATGCTGAACCGCCGAAGCCTCAAACTGTGACGGCTGAGCGGATCAACCAGGCGATCTCCTGGTATGAAGCCAACGCAGAAGCCATCGACGCTGCTTTGCCTATCCACACCCCAGGCGTGCTGTACAATCCTGGCTGCCTGAAATTGCTAGACCGTTTTGTGCTGGCATGGAAAGCTGGAGAAATGCCATTGAACTTGGCTGAGTGCTATATCCACCGACCGCTGACGATTTTTTATCAAGAGCTGAAGAAACGAAAGGAATCAGGCAATCACCCCTGTACGAGCGCTAAGTAAATCTTTTGTCCGACTACTCTGTGAAGGCGTTGCCATCCCCCCAATCGAGATCAGCGTGAGTCATCACCGCTAGGGGGGTGCTTCTCCAGTTTCCCCAGATTGTTCCTCTAGGCGGTGGGATTGGGTGTCCTAAGCGCAAGATTCCCTATCTTCCTTATCACCATGCGCACCTTTGTTAAGCTGATCGGCTTTTGCTTATTGATGTTTAGCATCTACTTGCTGGGCCACAATATTGTTTTCACCACCAACGTCTCTCCATACTGGTGGCGGGGGATTGCGGCCGATGGGTCGATTCTTTTCCTTGCCATCGGCGTCCTGTCGCTGGTCTTTTTGCCCGATGCGTTCAAAGAAATCGGCTGGGTCTCAACGGCGGTTGGTATCCTGCTGGTCTTTATGAGCAGCCGGGCGATCCTGAATCCCACTAGCCTATGGGAATTCTTTCTGGCCTTCATGGTGATGGCCGTCGGCTACAAACTCTTCTCGACCGGCCGAGTGCCTTTACTGTAACTGTCTACGCCTGAGCCAGAAACCTGGATGTGTTTCGCTGACGAGCAGGTCGTCAGCAGTCGTCAGCACTCGACCGCGCGCCCCCGCGTACCGAAGCGTATCAGTGGCCACGTCCTTGGCCCGCGACATCGATTCTACAGAAAATGGGCCATAAGGCTGTAATAGCTGATGTGACTAGGTTACAGCCCTCGAAAATGAGTAGCCTCAGAAAAAGTACTAACTAACGGACGTCAGAAGCTTCTGCTCAGGATGCTTCAGGCTCAGGCATCTGCGGTAAGTCGTAGAGGACAGTCGGCGGCGAGCGATCAGTATCGACATGGTATTGTCCGAGTCGAATAACGTGCCCTGTGGCATAGGGATTCATTCCCCCAATCGCCTCTGGGGTAATCGTGTGGCCCTCCTGCGCCAGTTCATTCAGAATGCGGCTCATCTCAAAGACGTTGTAAAGGACGACACAGTTGGCAACCAGATGGTTGTACTTGATGCGCTTGCGCAACTCCTCACGATTGTTAGTTCTGAGCTGTCCCATATCGCCAAAGGCCAACCACTGCACGAAGGCATTGAAAGACTCGCTCTTGTTGGTTGCGCCCTGCACCTTCGCCCGTAGCTTGGCATCGTGAATATATTCCATCAGAAACCCCGTCCTGACAGCCGACCCAAGGGCATGAAACGCCTTAAAGAGCTTGTTCTTGCGGCTGTTGGTACCGAGCTTTCTCAAGATGGTTGACGCGCTGATCTTACCCGCCTTAATCGAGAGCACCACCCGCAGCATATCTGGCAGATGGGTTTCAATTAGGTCCCAATCAACCGTGTCAGAAAAGAGCGTATCCAAGTGCTGACAAGGCGCTTCTGTGCCAGCGCGATAGAACGCCAAATCCCTAAAGTTGCGAATGCGTGGCATCAGCTTAATACCCAACAAATAAGCCAGTCCGAAGACGGTCAGGCTTTGCGAATGCGTATCGCCATGCAACGTATCTGGCTGAATGTCTGAGTGGTTGTTTAAGAGTCCATCAAATAGATAGACTGCCTCAAACACACCGCAAGGAATGAAATGGCTGAACAGCGCAATGTAGCTGTCAGCGACGTGGTAGTAGCCAATGCCACCGTAGCCACCATAGCGAATGTGATACTCAGCCAGCAGATTATTCTCATAAATGTCCCACTTGGTGCCATCGACAGAAGCACTTTTGCCAACGCCCCAGAACTTGGGTAACTGAAACCGATTGAAGTCATTGATCACCGACTCAATCGCCCGATGCAGCTGAGCATTAGTGACATGCCTTTGATTTACCTGAGCGAGTTGCCTGCGGTCGAACAGCGAGAGCGACTGCGCTAGCTGAGACGGACCGATATTGCAGCCGTAACAAAAGGTTGTGGCGACGTAGCGAGCCACCGGATTATCAAACTTGGCCTCATGCCCAGAGATAGGTTTGAAGAAGCGCGTCCACTTTAGCCATAGCTCAGTATCGACCAAAATATCGGTCAGATTAATCGGCTGCATCCGCGCCTTGATCTGCTTCTTGAGCTGGGCTGCCCCTTTGGCATGTTTCGGCTTAGCCTTACGAATGACCAGCCGATCTGATTTGAAGTAGACGTCAGTATTCGCAGGAAAGCCCTGGTCTGTTTCCTCAATCTGCTGAGCCAGCCAGTCTTTGGTGTGCGCCACGAACGCTTTTGGCTCCGTGGGAAAGCTCATCTGCTGGGCATAGTCGTCCAGCAACGCTGATACCTCCTGCCAAGAAAGCAACTGAGCGAAGTAATCGCCAAAGGCAAAGCTGCCTTCGATATAGAGATCGCCTGCCTTGAGGCCCAACAAGATGTGGGAGAACACACACAGCTCAAAATATTGGCGATGTACCTGGGTGGGAATCGTGGCTCGGTTCTTCTCGCCGGTGACGAGCGTCCACCATTTGGCGGGCACCCAGCTGAGCGTCAGCTTAGGTGTAGGTGTGGGCTGTTCATTAGCCTCAGTGGAACTTTCAGTAGACTCAGCGTCTGCTGCTGAACTCAAGGATAACCACGTTTTACGCTTGCCCCGATGCGCCCGAATAAATTCAATCGCTTGAATTAACGAATCATCTTGAGTGCTTGAATGTAGCGGCACGACGGACAAGAACCGAAACAGGACCGCTCGATGACTGCGATAAAACTTAGGTAAAAATGGCAGGTAGTTGTTACCGGCATAGGCCAAGTGATCGTCACACTGCGCGATCAGCTCTTGTGGATCGTCGCCAATGACACAACCAATTGCCGTAAACCGATCAGCTATCTCACCATCAGTGCTGTGAGCGATCGCCACCTGTCGTAATTTTGAGATCAGCTCATCGGTACGTTTCTGACTTTGTGCCCGATAATTTTCCAAGGCATCCTTCGCCTTGTAGTGCATTCCTTTCACCCGTTTGATGAATACCTCAGCAATGTCATCAAGGGTCTGGCTGTAGCGTTGCTGAAGGAGAGCGACCGTCAGCGTATGTCGTTTGCGCTCGGTCATTTCCTTCATCGCAGCGGCATCTAGCGTGAGCGCCTCAGCCGCAAAGTGCTCTCGCTTCACATCAGAGAGGCCGCTCAGCGCTGAAGTCCCGACCTGGAGTGGTTTGAGCCACTGCAAACGCTCCACTAGATTTTGCAGCTCGCAGAGCTTAGGCTGAGCCGGTTCCTGTTTGACGTCATTCCAAGGCGTGACCAGCTCACCTTCTGGGCAGTAGAACAACTGATTGAGCTGCATTTTTGCCCCACCGTCTAGGGCTTCGCTGACACGCTGATAAATCGTTTCGTTGTAGGCCGCACGGACATCTCTTGCCGTCTGCACGAGGGTAGTAAATCCCGGTAGCTCAAAGCGTTGTCGCACCAGCTCTTCAATCGCGACGTTGATCAAATCCACCAAGTCATGCTGAGTCGCAACAATCGTCTCCATCGCAGCCGCTAAGACCGCTTGTGCAGCTGGGCCGAAGGCTTCAATATTCAAATGCTGACGAATGGCGAGCAGATGACGTCGGCGGGTACCCGACGCATCATAGTCCGTGATATCTTCCGGGGTGAGTGGGCTATCAAGAGTGCGAGCAACCTGGCGAATGATAGCGCTGGGTACCTCAGTCAGTTGGATAGGAGAACCCACGACCTGAAAGGTTTTGAGCAGCACCAGAAAAGTCACATTCGCCAGGTCTCCGCGTGTCGTGCGCTTGGCCAAGGCGATCTCTTCATCCGTAGGCGTGTAGAGCGTCTCTAGCGCCTCTTGGCTGGGATTACTTTTAAGTCTGGGATAGGCGGTTTCTTCAACGCTAGGCACAGGTGATTTCTGGAGGAGTGATTGTTAGCTGTCTGATGACTCGGGCGCTTTGTAGGCGGTGCCGCAATAGGGGCAGAAGCGATGCTTCAAAGAGGTAATGGGCGCATCACACTGAACGCACTGGTGGCGCAGACCGCTACCACAGCGAAAGCAATAGTGGGCGTGAACATGCAGCCACATCGGGTCAGGTGCGTTGCCCGGTTGCCAGCACTGCGGGCAAAACTTCAGTGCGCCAGCCTCCTCAACGGCGATCCCTTTGGCTACGGCCTCCAAGTGAGCCTCGGGGACGTCTAGGGCGTAAGCCAGCCCGCGTTTGGTCTTTGCTTTGAGCACCGTCGTGTGGCCGCGCTCAATTTTGCCAATGCTCTGGGCATGGATGCCGGATTTGTCAGCAACAGCCTGCTGACTCATCCCGAGGGCTGAGCGGAGCCGATGGACGTAATCAGCCAGCGATTCTCCTGGCTTTGGAACGGTTGAGGATTTCAAAGCTTTAATAAAATATTGAGATAACAGTCTGTCTAAACGATAGAGTGAAGGCTAGCGTTTGCTGCTGGCGTTTACGTTTATTTCAGAGTCATGCCGATTTCTCTAGCGATGGTGGCCACGCAGTTTTTAGATCGACCAGGTCTGGCCCAGAAGACGGTGAAATCCTATGAGCTGACGCTGATGCCGCTACTGAAGGAATACGGCAGCTGGCCGATTGAAATTTGCGATCGTACGCTCCTCACCGAGTATCTCGATGGTCTCTCGTATTTGGCTTACACGACTCATCATCGGCATCAGGCAACCATTCAAGCTCTGTTTAATTACGCGGTAGAACAACAGCATATTAAAGCCAATCCGATTGCCAAGTTAAAGCGACGTAAGCCTGATGCGGATAAGGGTGAGCACGGTTCTGATGAAACGATTCGTTATCTCACACCAGACCAGCTTCAGAAGATGTATCGAGCAGTTGAATCAGACTGTCGTACTCACACAATTGTTAGGTTGTTGCACCGTAGCGGGGCGCGAATTTCTGAGCTACTGGCGCTTGATCTTGAGCAGGTAGATCTCAAACAACAGAAGTTCCAGGTTATTGGCAAAGGCAACAAACAGCGGTGGTGCTTTTACAGCGATGATGCGGCCCAGCTGCTCCACACCTATCTCAAGCACTATCGGCATCATCGTTGCCCTGCTTTATTCACCGCACAGCAGCCGATAGCGGGCAGTATCAGTCGTCTGAACTATCGCACAGTGCATCAGAACTGGCGACGGTTGATTGCAGATATCCCTGAGCTAGAAGGGGCTAGGTTGCATGACTTGCGTCATACTTTTGCCACTGAGCGGGTCGGATTGATGGGTATCGAGGAACTGAGAGCACTGATGGGACATGAGTCCATCATGACCACACTGAGGTACCAAAAAGTGACTTCTGCCCATGCTGAAGCAGTTGCTCAAAGTGCTTTTAAAGTACTATCCAGCAGAACCACATAAAACCATTTCTAACAGCGTTTTAATTTCTAAAATTGAGAGTATAGCGAATACTCTGCCTCAGTAAACTATGACTAAGAGCAAATGTACTATTTATTTACCTCGGATTGTCCGTTAGTTAGTACTTTTTCTGAGGCTGCTTATTTTCGAGGGCTGTAACCCAGTCGCATCAACTATCACAGCCTTATGGCCCATTTTCTGTAGAATCGGTGTCGCGGGCCTGTTAGTTAGTACTTTTCTGAAAGGTCTTTTTTTGACGGCTGCAAGCCAGTCGTCGCAATGCTTTCAGCCTATGGCCTAATTTTGCACGAGTCGGGGCCGTACCCCTGTTTGCAACGTCGGTGCTGCTGACGCTAGCGGCCTGTCTCACCTCGATTCAGCTCAACCCGCCAACCGAATTTCACTACCCGACTACCCCACTGTCGCCTGATATACTTTGTCCGACTGTAGCGCCTTGTTGAGCAACAACAACCAAATTGCGAAACGACCACTGGTAATACGAGCATCTTGCACTAGGTATGCTTCAAAAATCATTTTGTCTACCTTAGGGCATCGAAAATAAGAGGGTACACTTTCGACATTTCCCGCGCGTACAAAATATGTTCACCTTCAAACGCTTCACCATTTAATATCAGATCGAACTTAACTCGAACGTACCAACCCTCATGACAGTTCACTGGCTCACTCTCTTCCGAATCATAGGCGGATCGGCCTTGCTGCCAGAAATTGTCTGAATAGTCTTTGATCAATACCACAGGTGTCTGCCCTGGGAATTCATAGGAAAAGTTTCGGACAAGAATAGATTCAATATTCGGATTACGACCAGCTGTGGTACCTGTAGCCCGCACAAAAAATTGAAAATAGACAGATTGGGGAGCGTGTGAGCTCTTGAACAAGAAAGGTACATGACTCTGGGTTTTTGGAAATCCTGATGGAAACGTAGAGATGACAAGCTCGTTTTCTTCATCGAGGGAGAAAACCTGCGAATCATACTCGTACTTTGTAAATTTAGCGCAGCCAGCAGAGGATGCAATGATGAGAGCCATTAATAAAAGCTTTATCAGACAAATTCGGCTGCCATGTATAATTCGCACTGATTAGCTCCCATGCCACCTTCAAAGTTTTTTTAGACCAACTGGTTGCGGGTTTTCCCCGTAGGGTGAATTTGTCTGAAAGCCTTTTTTATGCTTACCATTCCAACGAGCAAGCCAAAAATGCCTTAGTCTGATTAATTTGGCAGTTGGTAGGCGTCATTATGTCTCAATCTCAGTCCTGGCAATGGATTCCCACTCACTTGAGCTTAGAGCAGTTTGAGAAATTTGTCTTACCCCACCTGCACCTTGGCCGTCGGGGGCCACAACCAAAACTCGCGCTGCATGTGATTTTCAACTATATTTTGAAGCTGCTGTACCTGGGCTGTCAGTGGAAAGAGCTGCCTATCGAAAAAGACGAAACGGGGCAACCGGAAATCCACTACACCCGGATCTACGGTGCCTTTAGACGCTATGAAGCCCAGGGGTGCTTGGATGCCATTTTCGCGGGTTCGGTGTCGATACTGTCGCGCCAAGGTCAACTCGACGTCAGCGTGATCCACGGCGATGGGACGACGACAGCAGCCAAGAAGGGCGGCGATAATCTCGGATTCAACGGGCACAAACATATGAAAGGCGATAAAGTAGTCGCCTTCTGCGACC
>JAAUPS010000128.1 GCA_012033015.1 Phormidesmis sp. RL_2_1 | reverse complement strand
TCTTATATGAAATCCTTCTAATCGCATACTATGCATCTAAATGCAGAATCACCATATGATAGCTATTTCAGCTACCTTACGCTAATTCTTATTGGCAGTGAGCAAGCAGATTTCATATTACTTTGTCTTGGTGAGCATTCCTTGTCTTGGTGAGCATTCCTTAGTCATCCAAGCTTACAGACCAGACTATCTGAACCAGACTATCTGAACCAGACTATCTGAATACATTTACAGATGACGGCGGGCGATCACCAACCCACCAAACGGGCCGGTTGGTTGCGCAGTGCCCATAAGCTGCAGCTCGCTCAACTGAAAACCTGCACTCAATAGCACCCTAGAGAGTTGTGATTCAGCGCCTTTATCGGTATCAATTCCAAACTGAAAAGGCTCTCCGAGCCAGTCCAACAGCGAGACACCAAGGTAGAGCCACCAAGCATCGCTGCCTGTAATCAATCGCCAAGAGAAAAAATCAAAAGCCAGCGAACTGCCTTCACCGCAGATATCTGCCATCTTCTGTAAGGTTCGCTGCACCACTGCTTCGGTTAAATAATAGGTTACGCCTTCCCACAGAAAAAAAGTCTTCCTGCCTCGCACAAACCCAGCAGCTATCAGCTTTTCTTCCCAATCGCCTTGGTTAAAATTAACGGTTACAAAATGAATCTCGCTGAGATCTACACCACTCTTTTGCAAGGCCTGCTGTTTCACCTGCTGAATCTCTAGTTGATCCACCTCAAATAAAGCCAGATTTTGATCTAGGCACTGGGTAAATAATCGAGTATCAAAGCCTGCGCCCAAAACCACAATTTGTTCAACTGCTGGCTGCTCCGCTAAAGATTGCGCCAAAGCACGATCAAAAAACACCGTCCGAGCAGTAATGGCAGTCAACAACGTTTCGCTACCGGGAGCGGGCACCGACAGTAGCTTGTAGTCACTGATACCTGTTGCTAGTAGCGTTGGGCCAAGGCCCATCAGACTAAGCGCGCCATTTACACTCGGTAAATGCTTGACCAAACTATCTGTTGCAGCATCTAAGCGAATGCCCTGCTGGTGAAGCAGCCATCGCCCTGCCAAAGGAGAGAGCGCTGTAAAAGACAGTTGTTTTTGCTGGCTGATGGCTATTGCCCACAGCACAGCCAGACTGCACCCGATGAGACTCACCGGTAGCAGCAGCACTTCTATCACCAAAAACGTGAATAGTCTCATCGGCTTGCTTCTTTCAGCAAAAAGTGGCTCTTATCAGCATACAGACTGGCGCAGCATACAGGCTGGCGCAGCATACAGGCTGGCGCAGCACACAGGCTGGCGCTTTGTTATCACTGGGTAAGTCCTAGCGCTTTAGAGACTTACAATCTCATCGGCTACCAGCTTTATCCTCTGACCCCTCGCTCAGCCTGGAATGTTATTTTCGTACAAGTCCCTTATTTGATGGCTTTAATAATTTCTACAAGCCCTATTGTCCCAACAAAAAAGGCATAGAGGCCCGCTTTGAGTACCGCTAGCGGTGTGCTTTTGGGCAGGTGTTGGGTCAGGCGGTTCTCGGGCTGGGCGTCACCATGGCTAGCTGGGCGCTTGAGCACACTATTTTGGGGAAATTGATTTTGGGAGAATTGCCGGTAGCGAAAAATCAGGATGGCGGCGATCGCACCTTCTATGGCATGAATGAGTAAAACAACTTGAGTCACCGAGAAAATAGGCTGGAGAAATGGGGGCAGCGGCACGAACAACTGCCCAATCCAGAGAACAATTGCACCAACCATCAGAACCGTCGAACCTACTTTGATTTGCTGACTAAAAGCCGAACTGGCTACGGCACTTTCCACAGTGTTTTCCACAGTGTTTTTCACAGTGTTTTGCATGGTATTTGGCATGGCGTTTTTGAGGGCAGCCCTAATATACTATCAATGACTTTATGCTATGCCATCAGCAGCTATTAGAGACACATCTCCCCATGTCCACCCCAACATCGCTTTCATATGTCGCTTACTCCTCTCCTTTACCGCCGAACAGCGTTGTCTGGGGTAAGCAGGGAGAGAGCAAAGCTTTAAAGCAAGCGCAGCAAACGGCTTGGGCCGCAGCCTTTCGTTCCCAACTGCAAGAATTTGACTACGAAATTACCGACATTGAAGGGACGCTGCCCGATGGACTCAAAGGCTCTACCCTCTTTCGCAATGGGCCGAGCCGTTTTGAGCGCGGTGCCCAGCGGGTGGCCCATTACCTCGATGGAGATGGCTACCTCGCTAAAATTGCCTTCGCACCCAATGGCAAAGTTTATTTTACCTCTCGCTTTATCAGCACGGCTGAGCACCAAAAAGAAGCCCATGCCAATGCTTTTTGTTTTCGCACAACCTTCGGTAACAACAAATCCGGCGCACCCTTGACCACATGGCTCGATCTGTATCTTAAAAATCCGGCTAATACCCACATCTTGCCCTGGGGCAATAAGCTATTAGCCCTTTACGAAGCCGGGATGCCCTATCGCATTGAGCCAACCACGTTGGACACATTGGGCATCGAAGATTTAGGCGGCAACTTACAGTCTCGATCGCTACCTTTTGACGGGCCAGCGCTTTGGCTAGCCGCCATCTACTGGCGCAGCCAAGGGCAGCAGGCGAGCACCGCCCATCCCCATGTTGACCCTGAGCGCGATCGCCTCGTGATGTGGCACTGGGGCATGGACATTAGTCCGGGCCAACCCAATGCCTTAACCATTCAGCTCAGCGAGTACAATAGCGACTGGCAGACCGTCAGCAGCACTCACTATAAAATGCCAGGAGCCGCTGTCAATCCCCATGACTTTGCTCTCACGCCAAACTACTATATCTTTTTTGAAAACGCGCTTAGTTTCGATGTTTTTCCCTATCTTATGGGGCAAAAGTCTCCTGCCGAGTGCCTCAAACTATTGCCCAAGCCGACCAAAGTACATTTAATTCCTCGCCCGGATGGGGACATGGCTAAGGCCAAACCGCTCGTGATGGAAACTGAGCAGTGGTTCTCGATCCATCAAGCCTGCGCCAGTGAAAAGACCGATGGCAGCGTCGAAATTTATAGTTCAGGTTGGCCTGCTACGACAGGAGGGTTTCTGACAAGCTGGGGCGGATATGCGCCAGATTTTGATGCGATCGCCCCCACCTTCCTTTGGCAAACCACCATTCATCCGACCGCCAAAACCATCACCCACCAAATCGCTTTGGGCACTCAAAACAACTGCATCGCCCACCCTCACACCCATCCTGATTACGAAACGCTGCCTAGCCGCTATCTCTACATGGCCTATTGCAACAACATCGGCCAATCCTCTCCGCCCGTCGGCTACCTCAGACTAGATACCCATCGTCAAACCCAACAACTTTGGACAACTCACCCCCAAAGCTTTGTCGAAGAACCCGTCATCGTCCCCCATCCACAGGGCAAAAAAGAAGATGACGGCTGGCTTTTGGGCCTAATATACGACCATCTACAAAAGCGCTCTTCACTGGCTATTTTTGATTTGGCCAATCTTGCCGGTGGCCCCATTTGTCGCCTGTGGTTTACCCATCACCTTGCCCATGGCCTCCACGGCTCGTGGATCTCAAAATATTACGGCCCCACTGCAAGCCCCCTGTCACTTTAAATATCGCTAACTATCGCTAACTATCGCTAACTATCGCTTGAGCATAACCGTTTCTAAAACTGAAACAACCTCCAACCACCCTTTGTAGCCCCCTATGCTAATAATCAAAGGCATCGTTAATCGACATTCGTCAACGAGGAGGGCATTCATGAAAAAACAAACCAGCCAATCGTCATTTAAACGACAACAGCTCATCAAAATAGAAGTTATCGGCAAACTTGCCATACTGCCTATTTTGCTCGGTAGCGCCATTGGCCTGAGCCAAGTGGCACTTGCCCAATCTTGGGGCATTGCCACCGAAGCACCCCCTAACGAAACTGAGCCCAATGCTCCGGCCTCACCGAATAACGCCTCACCGAATAACGCCTCACCGAATAACGCCAACAAACCTACCAGAGAGACCGCACCCTTAGTGACTGATATTACAGACTATATGGAATACGGCGAAGTCATTGAACGCACCAAATCAATGATTAACGATCCACAAGCGCGTCGCCTCGCCGCTGCCCATGATCTACAAATCATGGATGTCACCTGGGAAGACACTGGCCGCTACGACAACTCTTCGGTTGGCCCCAATATTAGCGATATGACGATTCAAGTTGAGCAGCGCGACCCTCGCTCTGGCGAAGCGCAACTTCACCTCATGCCCGTTATCCGCTATCCCAACTTCTCCGATCTTACCGCCGATGTACCCACCCAGCGACTCTCTATCCTCACGGGCAATGAAAAAGGTGAAACCGTAGAACCTGTTCTTTTAGCAGAAGTCTTAGAAAATTTGCGCGACTATCTCAGTGAGCCCGACGCTTGGGCAGGTCGCCGACAGTCTCTGCTAGCCGAACGCGACTCCCACGTTCTCGTCAGCGCTCAAGCGGCTTTTCTGCCGATTCCAGCAGGCGGTGAAGCCACCTTCAATCCCGTTTTATTCAACTACCAGTCTTATCCGGGCGATCCGGCTGTGCTCACCCTGCTAGCCACCCGTGAAGGAACCAGCATCACAGTCATCGACAATCAGCGCGATGGTTTTGATGCAGGCCGCACTTGGGGCCAAAGATTATTCTTTAATAAGACCGGCGAGCGCGCTAGTCTGACAGGCAAGCGCATCAGTGACTTTCGCAGTGAGCAAGCCGATGGGAGTAGCACGACCCTACCGCCTGTAGAAGCCACCGAAGAAGAAGGGTTGAACATGGTGATGTTAATTCAGGTGCCGCTCAAGCAAAAGCGCCCATCTCCTGGCATTTCCTATAGTGGAACTAGCGACATGGTGATGATGGAAGCTATGCCTGCTCCTACCTCATTGCAGCGATCGCAAAGCAATGTAGAAGCCGCCGTCATTGGCCACGGCCCGGTAGAAGGCCCTTTTACCGAAATTGACAATCTCGACATTGAGCGCGATCCCAACTTTCCTATCCGCGTGACGATTCAGTTTTATAAGGCCACCAGCAACGGGGTGGTTTCGGCTGAAAATTTGGCCGAAATTGATCAACAAATCAAGCGAATTTATGACGATGCTGACTATGTGGGCAGTCTCGTCACCGATGGCAGAACCCGCCGCCCTACCGAGTACGATGGCGAACACACCGAACCCGAAGACTGGTGGGAAGCCTTTTGGAACCACAGCCAAAATCGCTTGAATCTACCAAGAGAAGATGCCCTAGAACTACTCAGGCGTCTGCGTGGGCAGGAGTAGTGAGGCGACAAAGACGTAGTGAGGCAACAAAAGACGTAGTGAGGCGACAAAGACGTAGTGAGGCAACAAAGACCTTGAGTGCATCTACCGCTTTACCTCCTAGCCCTTTACCTGCTGAATGGTTTAACCGTGCGGCGGCGACTGTCGCACCAGACTTGCTAGGCTGCACGCTGGTGCGAACAGTTAACGGCGAAACCATTCGCGGCCAAATTGTAGAAACAGAAGCCTATGAAGCAGGCGATCCGGCGATGGCGGCCTATCGTCGTCTGACTCAGCGCAATGCATTGGTATTTGGCCCGGCAGGGGTGGCCTATGTCTATCGGATTTACCGGCAGTATCACTGCTTGAATATCGTGACGGATCGTGACGGATTGGCCAGTACGATTTTGATTCGAGCCGTAGATTTAGAACAATGGCCTAGTTGGATAACGTCAAGCCAAGAGAGGCTTGTACGAGTCGCGGCAGGGCCAGGTAAGCTGTGCCGTACACTGCAGATCGATGACGCCTTGAAAGGGGTCAAAATCCATCCTAATTCCGGGCTATGGGTGGAAAGTAGAGCCCCGCAGATAGCTGAACAGCTTGCCGATAAAACACTGGCTATCACCCAAACGACCCGCATTGGCCTTTCTAAAGGCACTGAGATTCCCTGGCGCTGGTATTTGCCCCATTCTCCTGCTGTTTCGCGCCAAGGCTAGGGATGAATTGTTAAGCGCTGTGGTGCTAACGGCTAGTATTTTGCTATATCTGAAGGATATTGACCTAATGTTCTAAAGGGCATTGACCGCATAACGGTCTCTGGTGCCATCGATTCTATGCGCACTCGTCAAGACCTGATTGAGATTTTTTCATCGTTTGTCCAGTTTGAGGGCGATCGCGCCAGCCATTGGCTCAGTGACCCTCGATTACGGCGCCATATGCAGCGCTGCTGCGAAGCTGCTGCCAGCCCAGGCCCAAAAAATTGGCCCGAAAGAAGCTGGGCAATTCATTGGCATCAGCAATGGCAAAGCCAGCTACCGCAGAACTCAGGGCAAAAAATGGCCTATGCTCATTTACTCGCCTACGTTCAAGAAGCTTGCTATTGGGTCGCTTACAAGGCCAGTAGCCGGTTTACCAGCGCTCAATATGGCGTTTCAGATTGTTTTCAGTTAGCGATCGCCCAGCTCGAAAAAGTGCTCACTGGCTTTGATCCGGCCCAAGGCTTTGAGCTTAAAAACTACGCCAGTACCACGTTTGGCAGTCTTATCCGCGACTATTTGCGCCAGCGGCAAGAAACCGACATTTGCACCAACTGGTCACTGCTGCGCAAGGTAAGCCAAAAACGACTGGTGGCCGCCTTACAAGCGCAGGGGTTGCAAACCGAAATTGAACCCTATGTCTTGGCTTGGAGCGCGTACAAACTGATTTATGTGCCGACTACGGGCACAGCAACGCGTCGTCTAGCTGGCCCAGAGTCTGAAGTTTGGGCGGCGATCGCCCAGTATTACAACACCGAGCGACATCACCTAAGCAGCGCCGCCGCCGCATCACCGGCACAACTAGAGGCATGGATGGTGGCCGCTGCCAAAGCCGTACGCAGCTACTTATATCCGGGGGCGCTCTCAATGAACGCAACCCTACCCGGTCAGGATGGGGGAGAATTTATTGATACCTTCAGCGATGACACCCAGCCGTTGCCCATGCACGCCCTGATGGCAGAAGAAGCCGAACAGCAGCAACAGCAAAACTATCAGCAGCTTGCCGATCGACTAACAGCGACCGTTGCCAAGCTGGATTCAGCCTCTCAGCAGCTTTTGCAGCTTTACTACAGCTCAGCGCTCACTCAAAAAGAGATCGCCGCTCAAATGGGCATCCAACAATACAGCATTTCTCGTAAGCTGAGCCGAATTCGCAAGGCATTGCTATTGGAATTAAGCCAGTGGGCCCAAGCGACAGCGCTGCATACTTCACTCTCGCCAGACCTACTAAAGCATACCAGCGCTGCTTTAGAAGAATGGCTAGCAGCGCACTACCAAGCCCTTGAGCCCGATCAATAAACCCGATCAATAAACCCGATCAATAAACCCAATCCATCAACTCAGCTACAACCGCCAGTCGCTTGACCTTTACTTGGAGATGCATCCCATGACTTCTGAAACTTCGTCCTTTGATTTAGATCTCGATCTAGATCTGCTGTATCTAGACATCGATCCTGCTGAGCAGGCTCAAATTTGGCAACACAGTCAGATGTTTGCAACCCCAGCAACGCGCTGGCAGGGCTACCTTAACCAATTGGGATTGCAAACCCTGCTGCGCTGGCTCATTGAGGAGAATCCCGGCGCGCGCATTCGACCGATGCTCAATCAGGTGCTGCTGCCTACGGTGTGGGAATGGGTGAGCGGCACTGCGCTGGATATCGATGATTGGCGCTTGGTGATAGTGCCGAGCGAGGCGATGGATAGCGATGAATTTCGCGTGCCCCAGGAATGGGTGGATATTCCGGCATGGGTGGGGGATTATTACCTGCATTTGCAGGTCAATGTGGACGAAAGCTGGGTGAAAGTTTCGGGGGTTACAACCCATCAGAGGCTGAAGCTACAGGGAGACTATGATTGGCGCGATCGCACCTATAGCCTGCCTGCTAAAGACCTGATTTCAGATATCAACGTCATGTGGGTTGCCCAGATGCGATCGCCTGCAGCCACCCAGCAGGCCACCCAGCAGGCCACCCAGCAGGCCACCCAGCAGGCCACGGTAGCACCGTTAGCCCATTTGCCCCTGGCCCAAGTCAGCCCGCTCATCCAGCGACTGAGCCAGGTCAATGTCCTCAACCCACGACTGGCCATAGATTTTGCCCGTTGGAGCGCCCTGATAGCCCACGGCGGCTGGCGCAGAGAAATGTCCGAGCAGCGCTGGGGCCACGATGTTGCCTTGACAGGTGCCTTCACCGGAACAGTCTCAGTCAGTCAGTGGCTGCAAAATGGGGTTGATCGAGCGGTTCAATCCTTAGCGCAACAGCTCGGCTGGCAACCAGTCACCTTTCAGCCTGTAATCGCCGCTGCCAGAGGAGAAAATATCTCGTCCCAAACCGGCCTAGCAAGAATGCTACAAATTGGCGACGACAACTATATATTGCAAGTTGCCCCGATTGAAAGCCCAACACCAAACGCTTGGAGATTTGAGCTACAAAGGCTAAACGGAGTTGTTGCAACAGGCGTTACGCTTCGATTATTAACAGAAGATCTTCAGGCTTTTGATAACAATCAAGTCAGTGCCACCGAACCGACAGAAGCGCTCTATATCGATGTGGCCCTCACCCCAGGCGAAGGCATCGTCTGGGAAATAGAACCTACCCCTAGTCAGTACGAGCCAGAGATTTTGCGCTTCTGAAGCTGCCCTGCTGAAGCTGCCCTGCTGAAGGGCAGCAGACAAAAATGACCCTACAAAAATACGGAGCCATCACGAGAGACACAACTATTGCATAACAATGCACTTACTTGCCGGTTGGAAGATGCGCGCTATGCTAAGCGTTATTGTGGTCAGCATTTCTGCGCGATGGCCGCACAGGCAAACGGAATTGACCGGTGCGATCGCCTGCTCTAAATGCTCTCAATTTATTTGTATTCTCAATTGATTTGTATATGGATATTCGGCAACTACCCGGTACAGCAAACGAGTTAGGCGCAACTTGGGACGGCAGAGGCACCAACTTTGCGCTATTTTCGGAAAACGCGACGAAGGTAGAGCTGTGTTTGTTTACCAAGCGAGGCAAGGAAAGCCGCTATGCCCTAAAAGAAGTGTATAACTTCGTTTGGCATGGCTATTTTCCGGAAATAGAACCAGGGCAGCGCTACGGCTTTCGGGTACATGGGCCATTTGATCCCGAGCATGGGCACCGGTTTAACCCCAACAAGCTTTTGATTGATCCCTATGCGCTAGCGATCGCCGGTGATGTGATCACCGGGCAAGCCACCTTTGGCTATAACTGGCACGCCCCCGAAGAAGATTTGGGCTACAACGATTTAGACAGCGCCAAATCCATACCCAAGTGTATCGTCGTCGATACCCACTTTGACTGGGAAGGCGACCGGCAACTACAAACGCCCTGGAACAAAACCGTAATTTACGAAATGCACGTCAAAGGGTTTACCCAGCAGCATCCTAAAGTGCCAAAAAGCTGCGGGGAACCTACGCCGGACTAGCTCACCCAGCAGCCATTAAGCATCTCCAATCTTTGGGGATTACTGCCGTAGAGCTGATGCCCATCCATCATTTTCACGCCAAACCAGGCTATTTAATCAGTAAGCATCTGAGCAACTATTGGGGCTACGACTCACTCAACTATTTTGCGCCCTACTCAGGCTATAGCGCCTCAGGCTCAAGCGGGGCCCAGGTGAGAGAGTTTAAATCCATGGTCAAATCACTTCATGCCGCTGGCATTGAGGTGATTTTAGATGTGGTGTATAACCACACAGGCGAAGGAAACCACATGGGGCCAACTTTGAGCTTTCGCGGCATTGACAACGCCGCCTACTACCGCTTGGTCGGCGACAATGAACGCTACTACATGGACTACACAGGCTGCGGCAATTCGCTGAGGATGAGCCACCCCCAGGTACTCAAGCTGATTATGGATAGCCTGCGCTATTGGGTTGAAGAAATGCATGTAGACGGCTTCCGCTTTGATCTGGCTTCGGCGCTGGCTAGAGAACTGTTTGAAGTAGGGACACTGGCAACGTTTTTTGACATTATTCATCAAGATCCGGTGCTCTCAAAGGTGAAGCTGATTGCTGAGCCCTGGGATGTGGGCGATGGCGGCTACCAAGTCGGCAAGTTTCCGCTGCTATGGTCGGAGTGGAACGGGCAGTATCGTGATACCGTTCGTGATTTTTGGCGCGGTGAAGATGCCACCTTGGGCGAGTTTGCCCTGCGCTTTACCGGCAGCTCAGATCTCTACGAACATACCGGGCGCAGACCCCATGCCAGCATTAACTTTATTACGGCCCACGACGGCTTTACGCTGCGGGATTTGGTGAGCTACAACAACAAACACAATGAGGCCAATGGCGAAGACAATCGGGACGGAGAAGATCACAACCGCGCCTGGAACTGTGGGGCCGAAGGGGAAACCGATGATCCTGAAATTTTGCAGTTGCGATCGCGCCAACAGCGCAACTTTTTAGCCACCCTAATTTTGTCCCAAGGGGTACCGATGCTGCTAGCAGGCGATGAAATGGGGCGATCGCAAGGCGGCAATAACAACACCTACTGCCACGACAATGAGCTGTCCTGGATTAACTGGGCCCTACCCGAAGAAAACAAAGCACTGCTGCGCTACACCCAAAAACTCATTCAACTCCTACACGATCATCCCGTCCTGCGTCGCCGTCATTGGTTCTACGGGCGCGAAATCCACGGCTCAGGCATTAGCGACATCGGCTGGTTTAATGTGGATGGCAAAGAAATGAAAGATGAGTGGAATGCAGGCTTTGTCAAAACGCTCACCGTTTTCTTGAACGGCGAAGAAATCGCCACCCCCTCCCACAGGGGCGAGCAAATATTAGACGATAGCTTTCTACTGATGTTTAATGCTCACTACGATTTGCTCGAATTTTCCTTACCCGAAGGACTGCAAGATCGTCGCTGGCGCTTACTGATCGACACCAAATCAGAAGGCTTCGTCAGACGCAGCAAAACATTTAGAGAAGATGATCAAGTCCCCGTCGCTGCCCGCAGTTTAGTTGTTCTCCAATGCCCCCTTTAATCTGGCCATCTATCTGGGCCAATCTATCTGGGTCAAATCAGAGACCAACGTAAGCCAGCTATTCTAATTCAGCTCACCACAAGCTCACCACAATTAATGTACGAGCCAGCTATTCACAAAATGTATTAGTTGACTTGCTGTCTGTTGTCTTACTTTTGGGCGATAGCTTAGGGTCTTAAGTAAATCGTTGCATCTTGAAAACCCTTAAAAACCAGGAGATCTGTATTTAAAGATATGCTTAAGCAATTCATTCTAGGGCTGATGGCGCTAGTCACGTTTACCTTTGCCTCCCCTGCCTTGGCCGATGCCGCAGTAGGTGCGCAGGTGTTTAGTGCCAATTGCGCAGCCTGTCACATCGGCGGTGGCAACGCGGTCAATGCCGCCAAAACCCTAAAAAAACTGACCTAGAGCAGTACGAAATGAACTCTGCTGAAAAAATCATCTATCAGGTGACCAACGGCAAGAATGCAATGCCTTCCTTTAGAGGTCGCCTTACTGAAGATGAAATTGCCGCTGTTGCCGAATATGTTTTGCAACAGTCTGTAGCAGGTTGGTAACTACTGGCTCCAGATATTTCAGTCCAGATATTTCACTTATAGCTTCTGTCGAGTAAGTTAGCTGCTGCTAGTCATCGCTGGAAGCCTTGGCTAGCAGCACCTAACTCGACTAACAACGGTGAGACCCGGCGTCGTCCTACGGCGCTAGCGGTGAGACCCTACGTCGTCCTACGGCGATAAGGAATGCTCACCAAGACAAGGAATGCTCAGCGCGTTAACGGCTACATATTGCACTTTATTAAACCCCTCTAAGGCTAATCGCTGTCGCCTTAGAGGGATTTTTTGACGCAATGGTCAGGTTTTTATCTATCATTGGATGCAATATTGCCATTGATGCATTATTGGCATTGGAGCTAAGCATCCAACGCGATTAAATTGTTCACTATATTTTTTTAGGGTTAAAGAAAGAGCTTATGGGTTGGCCATCGCTAAGCAATCGATTCCGAAACCGATTAGGAGGCAACCGTCTGTGGCAGCTCCTGCTGTTGGCCCTAACGGCACTGGCTGTAACCATCACCCTATCAAGCTGTCAAAATATTACGCAAACCCTTGAAAATAGCCCTTTGAGCCGACTGCGCTTAGAAAATTTTAAAACTGAATCGGCTGACATACCACGGCTCATTAGCACCGTCCTCGGGGAGCCCAAAACCTTTAACTATTTGCTCTCACAAGAAAGTACGAGTGCAGCAGTGCTGTCACTCATGTACGAAGGGTTAATCGGCATTGATCAGGTGAGCAGCGAAATCATTCCGGCACTGGCTGAATCTTGGGTGATTTCGGAAGATGGCCAAACCATTACCTACACCCTCAAAGACAATTTGCAATGGTCAGATGGTGAGCCCTTGACTGTAGACGATGTGGTGTTCACCTACAATGACTTAATCCTCAACGAAGAGATTCCCACCGATACCCGCGACATTTTAAGAATTGGCATTGAAGGTAAACTCCCGGTCGTACGCAAACTCGATCAGCGTCGAGTCGAGTTCAAAATTCCTGAACCCTTTGCGCCATTTTTGCGGGTGACAGGCATTGCAATTCTACCTCAGCACATTCTGGCTGAATCGGTGAAAACCAAAGACAGTGACGGTCAGCCGCTGTTTTTAAAAAAATGGGGAACCGGAGATGATCCGACAACTGTAGTCGGTAATGGCCCCTACACCATTAAATCGTTTATCCCAGGTGAGCGCATTGTCTTTACGCGCAATCCCTACTATTGGAATATCGACGATGACGGCAAGCGGCAGCCCTACATAGAGCAAGTGGTGTGGCCCGTGGTGAACTCACAGGATGCGGAATTCGTGCGCTTTCGCTCAGGAGATTCTGACTTGATGAGTGTGACGCCAGATAACTTTTCTCTGATGAAGCAAGACGAGGCCCAAGGCAACTACACGGTATATAACGGCGGGCCTACCACCACCCGTCTGTTTTTGACCTTTAACCTCAATAAGGGCTCGCTTAACGGTAAGCCTGTCGTCAATCCGGTCAGATCAGCTTGGTTTAATACGGTGGAATTTCGTCAGGCGATCGCCTACGCAATTGATCGAGACACCATGCTCACCAATATTTTCAAAGGGCTCGGCGAGATGCAAAACTCCCAAATTGCCCCTCAAAGTCCTTATTTCACTGACTCTGGCGTACCCATTTATGACTACAACCTAGAAAAAGCCAAAGCGCTGCTGCTGTCAGCAGGCTTTCAATACCAAGGTAGTCAGCTTGTCGATGCCAGCGGCAACCCCGTGCGCTTTACCATGCAGACCAATGTCGGCAATGAAATTCGAGAGTCGGCAGGCGTACAAATTAAGCAAAACTTAGAATTGCTCGGCATCACAGTAGATTTTCAGCCGCTAGACTTTAATAAACTGGTTGAAAATATGGATACAACCATGAGTTGGGAAGCGATGGTTCTGGGCTTTGGTGCAGGGGTAGAGCCGAATAGCAGCGCCAACTTATGGTTGACAGAAGGGGGCCTGCATTTCTTTAATCAGCAGCCGCTAGGTGCTCCCCCCCTACCGGGCCGTGAGGTCTACGATTGGGAAAAACGCATTAGCGATCTATACGTGCAGGCAGCCCAGGAGCTAGATGAAACCCAACGCAAGGCGCTGTATGTCGAAACCCAAAAACTAGTACAGGAGTATTTGCCTTTTATCCATTTAGTGGGTCAATATTCAATGAGTGCGGTACGCAACAACGTCGAGAATGTGAAATACACTGCTTTAGGTGGGGTGTTGTGGAATATCGGCGAGCTCAAGCTGACAGAAAGTTAGGCACCGCCTGTCATGGGGAGGCGTTAGCCAATGAGCTGTACAGCCCGTTTTACAAGCCGGACGGGTTTACAGGCTGACCATGACCGCTCACCTTTACAGACCGCTTACCTTTACAGACCGCTTACCTTTACAGAAGATTAAGTCAGCTTCTTAAGCTTTACTGTGGTTGTCATCGTTTTGAGGAAGCTATCCGTCATAATTAACCCCAATGCTTTTAATAAGGGAGCCCTATCAACAATGTATCGCTATCGTAATAGCTGCAAAACCATATCGCTGCCCTATAGCCACAAAAGCAAAAACATATGGCTGCTGAAGGGATGAGCTTTTTGTCACCGATTACCTTTTCTACGAAAACCCTGCTGACTAGCGCATATGGATTCCATTGAGCAAGCTTACAGAATATTAGAGCTAGAGCTAGGGGCTTCTATGTTCCAAGTGAACCAGTCCTATAAGGATCTGGTGTTTATTTGGCATCCGGATCGCGTGCCGAGCGATCGCCAGCGCCTGAAAGAAAAAGCCGAGCAAAAGCTGAAAATGCTCAATGAGGCGCGATCGTTTTTGCGATCGCACGCTCGCAATGGCAAAATTCCCACCCAAACCACCAGCAAATCGACTCGCAGCACCACCTACAGCAGTCGTCGCACCGCCAGCCAAACCGCCAGCCAAACCGCCAGTCAAACTGCCCAGCCAAACCGCCGCCAGCCAAACCGCCGCT
>JAAUPS010000127.1 GCA_012033015.1 Phormidesmis sp. RL_2_1 | reverse complement strand
ATCAACCGCTGGCTGTAAGCCCCCGCCGCGATCACCACGATTTTTGCCGGATACGCCTGAGCCGCTGTGGTCACACCTGTCACTTTGTTGCCGACCCTGACCAAGCCGGTAGCTGCCGAGAGATTGTGATGACCGCCCAATCGCCGAAATGCCTGGTTGTAAGCCGCTACTAAAGACTGCGGATCGACATGACCATGGCGAATGGTAAAAGCCCCTGCGATCGCATCACCCTTGAGCTGCGGTTCCCTGTCACAGGCCGCTGCCACTGAAATAAATTCAGGCGGCGTGCGAAAAATCTCATACTCACGCTTTAAAGCCTCAACATCAGCGCCTTTTTCCACCGTCAGCAACAGATCCAACTCCCGCAGTTGAGTATCTGCC
The DNA here is from genome assembly GCA_012033015.1 of Phormidesmis sp. RL_2_1. GTDB lineage: Bacteria > Cyanobacteriota > Cyanobacteriia > Phormidesmidales > Phormidesmidaceae > Phormidesmis. The sequence continues at coordinate 14,260 of JAAUPS010000127.1, read as the reverse complement.
CCTAGCTCCTCAGAGAGCTGCCGGTGGCGCACCATACCCGATTGAAATAGCGTTGTTGTCAGCTCTGTTGTGCCCGCCCAGTAGCCAATGCCCCCATAGCTATAGCGAGTACCGCTATCAGGATTACCGTCATCTAACAACAATACTGACTGGCCCACCTGAACGAGTTCGTAGCTCAGCGCGGCACCAGCGAGGCCATTGCCAATGACGATGACATCGTAAGTTTGCATAGCTATCAGTTTGTGTCGGTTGTGAATGAGGTTAATAGGTGAGGTGATGAGTGAGGTTATGGGTGAATCTGCGAGAGAATCATCCGCAAGCGATCATAGTCATCTTTTAGCAGCACACTGACCATCCGCCCTGCTTTCACTAACCAGTCACGATCTAAATTGCGCAAACTATACACATCACGAATAGCCGCTGCCACTAGGCTTTCTGTCGGGACACCACTGACTTGCAGCAGCGTACACAGCCAATCGAGGGCTTCTGTAAAACGCACAACTTCATCAGCATCGCATCGATAGACGGCCTGATGAACCTGCGGCGGCCGGGGGGGCAAATGCTGGTAGGTACGGTTACTTAACACCATGCTATTGCCATTGGGCTGGCCATTGCCCTTCAGATGGTTTGTTTTGGCTCGCCCTTTTTCCATCGGCACAAAGCCCACAATCGCCACTCGAAACTCTGTTTTCAGCATGGCAAAATCTGCGGCTGCTGCTCGCGCAATGCATCTAAAGACATCCCTAAGGCCCGAGCCCGGTGCACCGAATCCAAGGGGCTCGTCGTCGCATGGTACACCACCCCATAAATTTGATTGGCCGATTTTCGTCATAGGCTTTGACCCAACTGCCAAACGGCGGCATCGCCGGAAAGCTCAGATCTTCAGGCTCTAAGCACTGGGCCAAAAATTCAGTCGTTGAGGTTTCGATCACTTCAGCGATATGGCTGGCATGACGAGACGGGCTAGCAAATTGCGGCAGCGGCAGGCGCATGACTTACTTTTTGCCTCGCATCGGCTTGACAATTTCCAAATCCGACGCCTTGAAGGTCACGAGCTTATCCCAGTTGCCCCCTTCAAACAGCACAGCAACCTTGCCATCAGTGATACGCTGCACTTGGCCTTCAAAACCGAAGTAAGTATCGTCAGCGTTGGTAATGCGAACGGGCGAACCTGGCAATATCATCATGGTTGTGCAGCTCTTGAGTGTTCTGAATGGTCTGTTTTGTGAAATGGGGCTGTTTTGTGAAATGGGGCTGTTTTGTGAAATGGGGCTGTTTTGTGAAAGGGTCTGTCTTCCAAACCGTCTGATTCTTGCTCTTTGAAGTGTTTATTTATTGATGTAATGCCTATTTTCGTTATTAGTGTAGAGGATAAACATGTTGATTGAATACCTGTATAACGGTGCGAATTTGTATGCGCTGCCTTTTTGGACGCTGATGGTGCTTTTACCCAATTGGCCGCTCACACGGCGAGTGATGGCGTCTTACCTCCCTTTTGTGCCGCTGGCACTGGCCTATATCTATTGCTTTGCCGCCAGTTTAGATCCTGATTCAGCCGCTGCCTTTGCCAACCCGACGCTAGGGACATTGGCGGGGCTATTTGCCGATGAACGGGTGATGGCAACGGGCTGGATTCACTTTATTGTGATGGATTTGTTTGTGGGTCGCTGGATTTACTTACAGGGGCAAGAAAAAGGCATTTTTACACGGCATTCGCTGGCTTTATGTCTGTTTGCTGGCCCTATTGGCCTGTTGTCCCATCTGACGACCCAGCAGTTGCAAGAGCGCTGGCTAGGGTTGTCGAAGCGGGAAGGCTCGGAAGTGTTGGGTTAGGTGGAATCAATAGGTGGAATCAATAGGTGGAATCAATAGGTGGAATCAATAGGTGGAATCAAATTGGACAAATGGGTCAATCACAAATGGGGAAATCAACAAACTAGCAAACTGTCACGGCGTTTTCTGCTAATCTACCCGGCATCCCTCATAATGTCGTGTTGTAGGTTAATCAGCCATCCCATGATTGTGTCTCTCATGCTTCGTTTGCGGCAAATGCAGCTTATCTCCCGCAAGCTCTCTCACATGCTGCTGCCGCCCCAATCACCTCCAAAATTGCCCTTAAACTTGGCTAGACGACAGTTTTTAAAACTGGGTAGGTTCGTTGGGCTCTTTGGCCTTTGCCTGGTGCTAGCGGTCGGCTGTGGGGGTAGGTCTGCCTCTGATTCTGCTTCGGGGCCTGTCGAAGGCGCGGTTGGATCGGGCGATCGCGTTTCCATTGGCACCACCCTCAGCGCTCGTACCCTAGATCCTGCCGATGCGTACGAAATCTTTCCGGGTATTTTGCTCTACAACATGGGCGATCGCCTCTACACTTACGCACCGGGCAGCACCGAACTGGTACCGCAGCTTGCCACCGCTATGCCCACCGTCTCTGATGACGGCCTCACCTATACCATTCCGCTGCGCGACGATGTTACCCTCCACGACGGCACTGCCTTCGACGCCGAGGTGATGGCCTTTTCTATTCAGCGCATCATTGAAAACGGTGGCCGCCCTGCTGCGCTGATTGCCGACAAGGTCGAATCAGCCACCGCTGCTGAAACCGGTGAACTGGTGATTCAGCTCAAAGCACCCTTTGCCGCATTTCCTGCCCTGCTTACCTTCTGGAGTGTCACGCCGGTTTCACCATCGGCCTACGAAGTCGGTGCCGGTAGCTTTAAACCTGATAGTTTCATCGGCTCTGGCCCCTACAAACTCGCCTCCTTTAGCAGCGACGTGATTAAGCTGGATGTCAATCCAGACTACTGGGGCGAAAAGCCTGCCAATGGGGGCATCGATATTCAGGTATTCACCAGCGCTGTCAACCTATACAACACCTTTACCTCCGGTGGGCTCGATGTCGCTTATCAAACCTTAGATCCCGATCAAATTGCCAAGCTAGAAGCGGATGCGCCCAGCAAAAACTGGACTGTGATCGAAGCCGGTAGCACGGTGGTGAACTATCTTTCACTCAACCAAAAAATTGCCCCTTTTGATGATCTCAATGTGCGCAAGGCGGTGGCCGCTATGATTGATCGGCAGTTGATTAGCGATCGCGCCTTTTCCGGTCAAGCCGAGCCACTCTACAGCCTCATTCCCAAAAGTTTTGATGTTTACGAGCCCGTCTTCGAAAAAGCCTATGGTGACGGCAACTACGAAGAAGCCAAAAAATATCTCAGCACCGCCGGGATTAGTGAAGCCAATCCCCTTGAATTTGAGATTTGGTACCCCTCTGCTTCTACCCCCAGAGCCGTGGCTGCTAACACCATCAAACAAGCGGTTGAGCAGCAGCTTCCCGGACTCGTCAATGTCACCGTGAGCACCGCCGAATCAGCCACCCTATGGGACAACGTCGAAAAAGGCGCTTACAACAGCGTGCTCTCCAACTGGTATCCCGACTACTTCGATCCAGAAAACTTTGTCCAGCCCTTTTTAACCTGCGATCAAGGCTCCGCCGAGGCCCTGTGTGAGGCCGGTGCCACCCAAAGCAACGGCTCTTTTTACTACAGTGACAAAGCTAATCAGCTCGTCATAGCCCAAAACGCCGAACAAGATCCCGCTAAGCGCGACGCCATCTTCAGTGACCTACAGCAACTGATGATCGACGATGTGCCCTACATCCCCTTGTGGCAAACCAAAGACTATATCTTCACCACCGCCGATGTGGGCGACGTGGCCATCGAGCCTAACCAGCAGTTCCTGCTCTGGCAAATTCAGAAGGGGGCATGACATGTCATCTCGCGCCAATGCCCTTCGCCTGTACATTATCTCCCGCCTGCTCCTAGCTCCGCTGATGATCTGGACAATCACCACTGTGGTTTTCCTACTCATGCGAGCCACCCCTGGCGATCCGATAGATGCTTTGCTCGGCCCCCGAGCCCCCGAAGCGGCCAAGGCGGTGATGCGCGCCAAGCTAGGGCTCGATCAGCCTTTGTTAAAGCAATACATAGACTATTTAGGTCAGCTCTTGAGCTTTGATTTGGGCAGTTCCTTAGCCAGCCAGGGGCAAACCGTCTGGCAAATCATTGGCGATCACTTTCCTGCAACCGTCGAGCTGACACTCTGCGGAATGGCGATCGCAGCCGGTGTGGGTTTGACCGTAGGGGCGATCGCCGCATCTCGACCCAACACCATATTCGATGCTGGGGGCCGCATCTTTGGCATTGTCACCTACGCCGTTCCGATGTACTGGTTTGGCATGATTTTGCAGCTTGTATTTGCCGTACAGCTCAACTGGTTTCCCATCGGTACCCGTTTCCCGCTCAGCCAAGTAGCACCCGACGGCCCCACCGGACTATATCTGCTAGATAGCCTGCTCCAAGGCAATCTGGCCCAATTTGGCACCACTGTTTACTACCTCGCGCTGCCGAGCCTCACCCTAGGCATTCTGATCAGCGGTGTCTTCGAGCGGATTGTGCGGGTCAACCTGCGACAAACCCTCAAAGCCGACTACGTTGAAGCTGCACGCGCACGCGGAATTTCAGAGTTTCGGCTGATCACAGCCCACGCCTTAAAAAATGCCATGATTCCAGTCATTACCATTTTAGGCTTAACCTTTGCTTCGCTCCTCGGCGGTGCAGTCCTCACCGAAGTGACCTTTTCCTGGCCCGGATTAGCCAATCGCCTATACGAAGCCATCAGCCAACGAGACTACCCAGTCGTCCAAGGACTCATGGTATTTTTCGCTGCTATCGTCGCCCTAGTCAGCATCGGCATCGATATCTTAAACGCCTACGTCGATCCTCGAATTCGCTATTAGCCCCAACCTTCAGCCATCCCTTGGCCCTTACCAAGGATTACCCACCATCGCAAAAGCCGACCAAAAAAACGGATGCTCCAGCGTCGCATTATCCGGCAAATTCCATTCAGCAGGCAGCACCACTTCACCCCTACTGGTGAGCAGATGCCCATTTTCAATCCGAGTTTCTCCATTGAGCAGGGCCAACTGCGCTCGCCGTAGCGCCTCAAAACGCAGCTCAGTCGATTCCAGTTGGGCATAAAATTCGCTCATTAGTGCCAAAGTCCCCACATCCGACACCTGCCAAAGGCTGCCCACCGTCGCATCTACCCCAGCAGCAGCGGCCAGCCCAGCAAAACCCAATTCCGCGTTGAGGCTACTCATCGCCGTAGAACAAGCACTGAGAATCAATAACTCTAGATCAGCGCCAGACCAATCTAAACGACTAAACTCAGCCATACTCAGTGGCTCATCCCACAGGTGAATGTAGGAATCTTCTGGCGTTTGTGCGTCAAATGTCGCATGGGTCGCCAGGTGTAGCACGCCCGGTTGGGCTAAAGATTGAACGGCCTTGAGCGCCGCTAACGTGGTGCCCTCATTCAACAGTGTTTGTGAAACCGGCACAAAGTTTTCTACCACTGCTAGCTCAAGCGGTACAGCAGGCAGCGGATATTCCTGGTCAAACTCTGCAACGCCCATCGCCACAGTTGAGCGACGCACAGATACTGGAAAATCGGCTTGCATCAGCCCCATGCTGGGCACCACAGAAATGCCAAAACGCTCCAACGCAAAACCAGCAGGATCTCTCATCACGGCAATTGGAGCTGTCCGTAAACCAGCATCTAAGGCGTACATCAAGTTTTGAATATTCTGAGCTGCCAAAACCTCTTCTAAAGGCTCTAATAGCCACCCATAGAGCTGCGCAGCCAAGGGCCGATAGCCAAATTCATCTTCAGGGTCAGAAACATTGCTGCGCAACAGTTTGATCTGCCGGGTCACTTCTCGGCGGGTGACTGGCAGCTCATAGCGCATCAATTCGCCTGCAGGTAGTACCACCGATAGATGCAAACGGTCATCATCTGCAGGCGTCGGATCAATTTGTAAAATATTTTCAGCCGTGCGCCGAGCAGAAGATTCATCAGCAGAACGTTCCTCAGCAGAGGCATTTTCAGGAACAAACATGGCGTAAATGACCGCCGAATTAACCTGATATTCTGCTTGGGCACGGCGTAAAATAACCTGCACTTCATCAAAGGAGAGTTCTGGGCCAGAGGAAAGATCCCAATAGTCTTTAAAGTTTTGACCAAAAACTCGCTCTAGCTTACGAACAGCAACATTCGCAGCTTGAGAATTTCCTGCAACTTGGGATTGCGGCACCACATTAGCACGGGCTACGCTGGCGCTATCGCCTCTATCTTCACGCCCGTTCGTATTTTCTGCTTCTCCAGTAGGGAAGGGGAACTGGCCCAGCAAAATTTGCTGAAGCTGAGGATTATCAGATGCGCCAGGAACTAGGAGATCAGGGATTGAGCCGCCAGGGACAACATCACCAGGGACAACATCAATGGTCACAGCAGGGGGCAAATCTGCAGACGTTAGCTCTACAGCACCAATATCTACAGCAGGACCAAAAACCCTGGCAAAGCCTCGCTGGTCGGTAGGCGGCAAGGTGTCATTTGCGCCTGCATCAATCGCGGCACTGCCTGCTAATAGCTGATGGGTTTTGGTGGGCCCACCGTTGTTAGCCAAGGGGGCTAATCGTGGATCGAGCGGGGCGGCGGCAGTGCCGACTCGCGTACTGCGATCAAATCCTGTGGCACCGTCTACTTGCCCAATGAGGTTGTTGCCTTGGTCATCAAAGCGGCCGCTGACATCGGCGGCGATGGGGCTGAAGTTACGCGCCACCAGGGTATTGAGTAGGGTCACAGCCTGAGTGCGGCTACCGGCGGCAATGCCACCACCAATGTCTCCTGCTTGATTAGCGCTCAGCGTGCTGTTGTAGATCGTAAGGTGTGCGGGCCTGGGAAAAGTCTTAATCGCACCCCCTTCACTGCGAGCGATGTTTGCACTAAAAGTAGTGTTGATCAGTTCGCTAGTGCCCTGATTAAAAAGCCCGCCGCCGTCCAAAGCTCGATTATTGACAAAAGTGCTGCCGGTTACCCTAACCAATCCATCTGCAAAGACATAAATGCCACCTCCACCATTACCTAGGACATTACTGTTTGATCGATTTGATTGAAAAAGACTGTTGTCAATGGTGGCACTTCCGGAAGATTCGCCGTGAAAATAACCGCCACCCGATAAGCCTGCTGTATTTTGAATAAAGCGACTATCGGAAATTGTAGCGCTATGACCGGAGAAAACCGGCGTCATAACGTCGTTTCGATACACACCTCCCCCATGACCATCCGCCCGGTTGTTTTCAAAGTTGCTATCAAAAACGGTGGTCTTACTAGAGAATGTCGCTGCAATACCGCCGCCGTCGTCACCGGCGATGTTGCCTTGAAAAAGCACCCCGCCTACGGCCAATTGAGTATTGTCAAGGGCGGCAATGCCGCCGCCATCTTCAGCAGCGATATTGTTCTCAAATCGGCTCGTGCTGGCTGTGGCAAAACCATCTGCATTTGTTACTAATGTGCCTGTTACCTTGGCCTCAGCATTGTTGCCTAAATACAGTCCTGCGCCGTTGCGGGTGGCGCGATTGGCCATCAAAATAGTATTTTCTAAGACTAGGGCACCATCTTGGGCAACCGCAATTCCTCCACCATTCTGGCCTTGGTTGTTGTTCAACACACTGTCTGTGATGGTGGTATTGCCAAGGGTATAAATGCCGCCGCCGTCAGCGGTAGATACGTTGTTAGCAAACTCACTGTTGGAGATGATGAGGGTGCTGTTCTCTGAGCTGTTGATGGCCCCACCATTGAGCGCTCTGTTACCCACAAAGCGGCTATTGTCGATGGTGAGTGTGCCTTGATTGTCGATGCCGCCACCGAGTGACAAGGGGCTGAGTCCTGTTGTTGTTAGGGTGACATTACGCAGGGCAACGTTAGCTGCCGGACTCACGTCGAAAAGTCGATTGGCATCTGAGGTGGTGAAGATGGTGTTGGTCGCACTTGCCCCTTCAATATCTACGTCGGTATTGAGCGCGATCGCACTGCCAAAATAATACGTGCCAGCGCCCAAACTCAGCAAACGCCGACCATTCACATTGCCGATTGCGGCGATCGCACTCCCAATCGAATTGGCCTTTGTGATGCCTTCAGGATTCACCGCATTAATTTCAAATGTCAGTTGGCCGTCGCCTGCCAAATTAATCTTGTGACCATTGTCTTCAAAGCGTCTACCTGTCAGGGTCAAATTTGCCCTGCTCGCGGTCGTTTGGTTGATCGATGTCAGTAGGGCAATATCGCCATCGCCACCGGCACCTGTCGATGTACTCAGGGAAAAATTGGTGCCGCCATTGAGCGCCGCTTCAATCGTCGAGGCAGAAACTTGATTCACGCCTGCCGCACCGCTGACAATTTGCATATCTACCGGGTCAACCAGCCAAGTGCCTGCCGTTGTTTGGCCACTGGCATCCACTCGAATACCGTTGGTATTCAGATAGGGGGCAGATGTTTCGATCAAGCCGCCTGATTGCGTGCCTGTCGCAGAGATTTTCCCTTGGGCAACCGCCTTATCATCCGCCCAAACAACCACACTGCCGCCCGCGCCCGCGAGCCCATCAGCACGAATCACCGAATCCGCATCAAATAGCGTTTGGCTGGCTCGCGGCAAATGATGAGATCCTCTGTAATCCCCGCCTACGCGCACTATACCGCCCCTGCTCCCCGAAGCATCGACCTCAGCGCCGGTTAAAGTCACCGTATTACCCAACAGCGCAATCGTGCCGCCCGCCTGCTCAGAGCGCGTTGAAACACCACCCGAGACGGCCACTTCTCCAGAATTTATGTCAGCCCCGCTCAGCGTCACCGAGCCATCGGCATTGACCGTCAGCACCTCAGCCTGCTGGTGACTAGGATCAACAGAACGCCCTGTCAACCCTGCTGGCAAAGCTGCGCTAGCGACCGTATCGCTATGACTGGCCAGATCACGCCATGCCGCCGCATCCACCTCCAGGCTGAGCAAGCTGCCCGGTGCGGCTAGGCGGACGGTGCTGTTGCCACCAACGGCAACCAGGCTAATCTCTCCACCGGGGGCACTCACATCGCCCGTACTCACAACACTGCCGCCAATCAGGGACAGCGACTCACCCTCGCTCACCGCCAAATCAGCTTGATTCACGATTGCGCCAGCTTGCGCTGAAGTAAATGCCAACGCCGATGGATCAGCTGTAAAACTGTCGTAGTCAGGATTTTCCTGGGCGACCTCTAACCAATCGTCCTCAAACCCAACGCGGTCAGCCGTTGTGGCCGTAAACGAGCCTGACAGTGATAGCTGCGCATTAGGCCCAAACATCACCCCCGCCGGATTCACCAAATAAAGATTGGCAGAGCTGCCCTGCACCTGCAGCGTACCGTCAATATGGGAAGGATTTGCACCGGTGACTCGGCCTACAATATTGGCATTGTCCGTATGGCTGACGAAGCTAGCCGTTTGCCCAGCTTCAATACTGAACGATTCAAAGCTATGAAACTGATTGCTCCCTACCTGAGTGCCGCCAGAGATTGCTAAAGTGCCCTCTTCTGTACTCGTGACTTGGGTACCAGTACCATCTGGCGCAGCAACCACCTGGCCATAGGCCGGTGCCGCCATAGAAGCTGCTGCGCCCATCGCCCACACAGAAAAAGTAGTCCACTGCTGAAGATGCTTTTGCATATCAATTGCGATCGCGCGAGGAGTGCCTAGGTTTCGTGGCAAGATTTTGGTTAGAAAATGTCCTTGGAAACCTAGGTCTTATGTACGAACATACCCGCCCAGACAAACCAAACCAACCCAGCACGGTTTAATTATTTGGCCTCAGTGAATTAGCTTGAACTAATTGACTGATATCTGTTCGTTATCCCAAATCTGGGGCACCCAATATTCAGGCCCAATACTCGGGAAAGGTAATCCTCTCTTCAGTGAAAAGCAATCGCGTCGGCATAAAAACATCTGCGTAAAAGCAACGATTTTTAGGCCGACACATTCATTCTGGCCTGGGCTGTGCGCATTTTTTCGGATACTGGCACATGGGTCGTCGCGGCGGCCAATCCAAAGCTAGGCATGTTGCCATAGATGCACTCAAACTGATCGGGATTGACTCGATAAGTTTCATGCCAAATGCCGACGCTGCCATCTGCGCCAACATCTCGCATAAACTGTTGCCAAGCAGGCCAGTGCGGATCGCCATCGCTGCGTGCAAAGCGAATCAAATCATCAAACGATCGCCAGTAAGACACCAGGCAAGTTTCTAAAGGCCACCCCCTAAAGAACATTCGCGCACCCAAAAGTCCTTTTTCAGGATGCTCAGAGAGGGTTTGCATCATCGGCCCCATCGCTTGGGCCACCGCAAACCATTTTTTCATCGCCCAAAAGCGATTTACCCGCATCCCAATGAGAAAAACCACAAAAGGCTCCGAGACATTCGCCGTATAGCGGCCATTGAAAATATTGTTCATCTTATTGTTCATCTTTGCATCTCTCTTGCCATACCGGCCTAAGATCAAAATTTGCTGTAGGTCTTCTGCGAAATAGTTCTCAGCACACCGCCAATCACTTCAAACCACCTCAGATGTTTACGATGTCAACTTGCGGCTCAATGAAAGATTAGCGCATCTATGTTTACGCTGTCAACTTTCGCGTCAATTGTCATGTCCTGATCGGCCTAAAATGCTTTACGGTGTGAGGAATTGGGATCTCAAAAAACATGACGAGCAAAAAGACCTATCACCATGGCGATTTACGGGAGGCCCTGATTGCGGCAGCCTTGATAATTTTAAAAACGAAAGATGCTAAAAGCCTTTCGCTGCGGGAAGTGGCTAGGCAGGCGGGCGTTTCTCACACTGCGCCCTACCGCCATTTTGCGGATAAATCAGCGCTGTTAGCCGCTGTCGCCGAAGAAGGCTTTATTGAATTTGGCCAGTACCTACAAGCGGCCGTTACTCCAGACAATCCCTTGCAAAGTTTGCAGGCTACCGGTGAAGCATATGTCCAGTACGCGCTCGATTATCCTACGCACTTTCGGCTGATGTTCAGCGGCTCGCCGCCTCAATGCGACTCCCCTGAAAGTCTACAAATCGCTGCAAACAAAACTTTTCAGACTTTGGTAGAGGTGATTTTGGCCGGACAGGCGCTAGGCGTGATGAAAGCCGGAAATGCTGATGAACTGGCCTTAGCGCCTTGGGCTTTGGTGCATGGCTTAGCCATGTTGCTCCTCGATGGTATGCTGCCTGGGACAGAAGAGATGACGATGGACCTGGTGCGCTCTGTCATTGCTGGCAATATCAGCGGCATTAAAGCAGGCATTAAAGCAGGCATTAAAGTATCTGAGGCGGGCTAACACGGTAACTGTCCACTGCGCCATTGCCATCTGTCCGCTTACAGTGATATGTTCTGTCTCATTCATTTTACGACGGCTGTCGAAAAATAGCTGTTTGTAAGCTAAACCGGTATGTGCTTCTAGGGCTATAGAACAAGATGTTTTCACTGCTTTCTTTTCTCTCTTTGGCTGGTGTGATTACCGGCTCACCGGCTGTTGAAGTCGCTCCTGTAGGCGCAGTGCCTCAAATCGCGCCGATCACCGTGGCCCAAGCGCAGAGCAATGTGATCACCATTGAGCAGGAAGTTCGACCTTTACCCGGTGGCCTAGATAGCGTTCCTGTTTTCAACAGCAATAGCCCTGAAATCATTGAGTCTGACGGCATTTTGCTCTCTACTTTTCCGTCACGGGGCAAAAGCGATCCGGGCGCTCATCTGAACTACACTTTCAATGGTCGCTTTGATATTTTCTCTCACCATGTTGCACGGGGGGTAGACGATGCCGATACGCGCACGGTGTATGAGGCGATTATTGTGCATAATCCGGGCGATCGCCCCATTACTTTAAGTGTGCGAGAAGGCGCTTCCCACATCAGCCAAGAGTCTCCTTGGAATCAAATTGCCTCGGGCACCTCTAACCTTCACAGTACGAACTTTTCTGGCCCCGGTAGTCGGGTGATGAATGATGTGCTGCGCGATCGCGCCAGCCTGTTTTGCCCGCCCAAATCACCATTGCCCCCGGCCAAAGCCACCTGTTGCTCAACGCGCCGATTCCTTTGCGCCGCCTCAATGTCGCCACCGATGGCACTCTCCCGCCCGGCAGTGCGCTCACCCCACCGCCAACCCGCATCAGCTCCGGCGAAGGCCCCCGGCTCAATGGCCGCTCTACGCTGATGCGGATGGAAAGCAGTGGCCCTGTGTACATCGCGAGCCTAGCAATGCACGCGCCGCAAGTGAACGGCAACGAACGTGTCCCAAGCCTTGATGAGTGGAAACAAGTTTTGTTTCGCGGCAAGCTCGCCACCCCCCGTGATCTTGCCCCTAGCAGACCCGGCAGCTCAGAAAATCCCTTTCGCTATGGCCGTGTTTCTGGCGTTGCAACAGGTTCCCAATGGCGAGCTACCTTGACCGATAATGGCAGTTCGCAGCTTGCTATTCCTCGCCTTGGAGAACAGCTTTCCTATGTCATTAGCACCCTCGAGCGCAACACCTTTGGCACCGGTCAAGTGCAAAGCGCCCCAGTCATCGCCCGCTACCCAGATACCGCTTACCGGGCCAACGGTAACTATGGCATTGAGTACAATCTAGACATGCCTTTGTTTAACAACACCGACAGTCCTAAAAAAGTCTCACTTTCGGTGCAAACGCCGCTGCAAAACGACGGCCTCAACAACGCCCTTCAGTTCCATGTATCGCCCGAGCGGCGAGTGTTTTTTAGAGGTACTGTCGTCTTTATCTACAAAGAAGATGACGGCAGAGCCCGAGCTTTTTATACTTATTTAGAACAAAACCGAGGGCAGCAGGGCCAACCCTTAGTAGAGGTCACCCTCGCACCGGGCGAACAGCGCGATGTGAATGTTCAGTTTCTGTACCCGCCGGATGCAACGCCACCACAGGTGCTGACCATTAGCACCCTAGAATAAGATCTGCTGTGATGCTGTGATGCTGTGATGCTGTGATGCTTTAATAACACTGTCCAAATCAGCGTTAAGCTTGACTAAGTCATCACCAAATCAGTTCAAAAGGAACGCTATTGTAAAAGGTATTGTAAAAGCAAACATGTACCCAATAGCTGCTGAGAGCCATGTCTAGCGTCAACCCTATCGAAGCTGTGCAAACCGCCAGTGAATTAATCTCAGCCTATCGTATCGGGCAGCGAAATTTTACTAACCTTAGCCTGCCTGCCGCTGATCTTAGCGGTATCGATCTCAAGGGGGCTGATTTGAGCTATGCCGATTTCAGCGGTGCTAACTTAAGTCAGGCGAACCTGCGCGGCGCGGATCTCAGCTATGCCCGTCTTTGCGATGCTGACTTGACAGGGGCTGATTTGCGCGGCACCATGCTCATTGCGACGGATTTGAGAGAGGCAAAGCTAACCCATGCCCAGTTTCAAGAAGCTGATTACGATCCTGATGAAACTCATTTTCCTGCCGGGTTTGACCTCGCTGCGGCTCACCTGCGCGCCATCCGTTAGTGAGTGAAATCCCGTTTGCCGCCAAAACATCTGCCCAAAGTCGTGCTGCTAGAAGCTTGCAGCCCACTTCGCCTCGCTCAGAGTTTTGGGCGGGTGCGCGTGATATTTTTCCGCTGATTGTGGGCGCGATTCCCTTTGGAATTATTTTTGGCACTTTGGCCACGAGTAACGGCCTTTCAGCGGGTGGTGCGCTGGGGATGTCAGCGTTGGTTTTTGCAGGGTCTTCGCAGTTTATTGCCGCAGGTATGATGGCGACTAACGCAGGCTGGCTGTTGATTGTGCTGACAGCGTTTGTGGTGAATTTACGTCATTTGCTCTATGCCGTAAGCCTGGTGCCCTATGTCAAAAAGCTGCCTCAGCGCTGGAAAATCCCGCTGGCTTTTGGACTGACGGATGAAGCCTTTGCCGTGGCGATTCGACGTTACGAATCGCCTGATCCATCACCTTTTAAGCATTGGTATTACTTGGGTGCAGCGATTGCCATGTACATTAACTGGCAGCTCTGTACCCTGTTGGGCGTCACTGCAGGCCAAATGGTGCCCAATGCCGCTCGTTGGGGTCTAGATTTTGCGATGTGTGCAACGTTGATCGGCATTATTATGCCGTATCTCAAAAACAGACCGATGGTGTGGGCAATTGTGGTGGCAGGGGCGATGGCGGTGATTACCCATCCATTACCCTACAAGCTAGGGCTGATGCTGGCTGCGATCGCAGGCATTGCCGCAGGCGTTATCACTGAGCGCATTTCTGCCCAAGCCCCACCAAGGCCCACCGGAAACTGACACAGGAGCATCACCATGACGACACCTCCCATAACTGAAGGTTTCGATCGT
>JAAUPS010000349.1 GCA_012033015.1 Phormidesmis sp. RL_2_1 | reverse complement strand
CTAAGGAATGCTCACCAAGACAGCGGTGAGACCCTGCGTCGTCGTACGGCGCTAAGGAAAGCTCACCAAGACAAAGTCAGAATGCATCCTGATTTTGCTATACATCTGGTGATGATGATTCTTTTGTGAATGCCGTTTCCTACAAAGAAATAGCCCCTACTACTTATTTGTCAGGCAGCTTGTACTGTCCGACAATGCGCTTGGCAAATTCAGGCACATGGGCCTCCAACGTTTCAGGATGGTTGCGCCGAGTGTATAAATAGTTGCGGGTAAAGTGTGAGTCAATCGAAAAACGGGCATATTCGAGACCCTTGGGGCCAATTTTTTCGATCACAACGCCCATCAGTTTGGCGGCCCACATGGGTAAAGTGACGCCTTTGTCGTAGGCAGGGATGCTGTTTTGCACTGCTTGGGTGCGATCGCCCTGACTCATCACCGGCTGCGTCTCGATAATGCCATCCAACAGCTCAAACATTTCAGCGCCGGTGTCATTGCGCACCACAATCCACTGCCAGCCAAAAGGCGCACCCATATAGCCCACAACAATATCCGCCAGACTATTGGTATAGTCAAAGCAGCTCATGCACGAGGGCGCAAACACATCCTTCAATTTGTTCGTTTTTAGGCCAAAAAACGGAACTTTCTCTTCTGAACCGTCTTCATGCTTAAAGTGAACCTGGAAATCTTGCATGAATTCGTAGGCAATGACCGTTTCTGGCGAACGGCTAGTCGTGTCCAAAAACTTTTGCAATCCGGCACGGGTGACATTATCTACACAAGGCATTCCTAGTACATACAGCTTTTCCAACCCGAGCTGATCTTGTACAGCCCGCAGCGCCTGAATTTGGCAGCCCACACCGATAACCAGTACACGCTTCATCCCAGATTGCTCGATTTGATCAAGCACCGAAAGGTTCGGCGACAAGGTCGGCTTATTTACCCGTGCAGCCAAAATATCTGCTGGTGTTTTGGCAATCACCGGCATGGGCTGAAAACGATCGTCTTCGGTGTTTTGCACACACACCACCCCTTCTACCCAGCCTTGGTTGAGCATTTCAATTGCCAGGGTGCTGACAATGCCCGTCCACTGAGCACCGTCGATAGGGGCTAGCTTACGAGCTGCAACCATGTTTTGCTGCACACCAAAGTAAAGTTCGTCCTCATTGGCAAGGTCGCGGCTGCGGCATGGTGGGCCGACTCTAGCGCGGGAATTTGCTGGTTGAGGAAGGCGCAGGCATCTTTGACATAGTGAATATAAGCTGTGTCACACAGACCACATTCGCTGCACCGCTCTTTGGCAGGCTTAGCCGCACCGGGTTTGAGAGGTCTTGCCTTGGCGTGGGGTTTGGCCGAAAGATGAGCCAGAGGATTGGCTGAGGTCATAGATTTGAGGCGTTGCCTGAAGCAATGTAACCGTGATTTAACTTATGATCACGATACCGCAATGCTTTATGGGCGTCATCGATTAGGGATGCTTTTGTAATTTTTCTTTCGGTGATGATTTTAATGTTGCAAGCTATTTGCAGGCCATTTGCGAGCCATTTGCGGGCCATTTGCGGGCCATTTGCGAGCATTGAGTTGCGGCAGCCCTTACCCAACCGACGTCTATCCAACCGACCGCTTTATTAGCGTTTGTCACTTGGCTTGAATACAGGCTTACTGGCAAAATCCCTGCAGGGCAACGGGCCAAGTCAAGTGACTCGCGGCATGTGTAGGCGCTGTCTTCTCGCAGAGTATGCATCCGCAGACCGCTATTAATTCATGTTCATCCTTCATCCTTTGCTTCCATGCCCGAAGGCCCCGAAATTCGACGAGCTGCTGACAAGATTGAAAAGGCCATGGCCCAAAAAAACTCACTGATGTTTTTTTGCTTTTGATCATCTCAAACCATTTGAATCAGTCCTGAAGGGCTGCCAAGTGACGCAAATCGAAACGCGCGGCAAGGCGATGCTCACCCATTTTGACAATGGCCTCAGCGTATATAGCCACAATCAGCTTTATGGCAAATGGATGGTGTGCAAAGCTCACGACTACCCAGAGACTAAGCGCCAGCTACGGTTCGCGATGCACAATGACCAAAAATCAGCCCTACTCTACAGCGCTTCAGATATCCAAATCCTCAGTAGCCCAAGCGAAATTGAAACCCATCCTTTTTTGAGTCAGCTCGGGCCAGATGTACTCCAAAAAGGACTCCAGCCTCAGTACCTACAGTTAGCATTGCGCTCCCAAAAGTACGCCCGACGGCGACTAGCAACGCTCTATCTCGATCAGCATTTTTTAGCGGGAATTGGCAACTACCTGCGCAGCGAAATTTTGTTTATTGCCAGACTCCATCCCCAGCGTCGCCCGATAGACTGCACTGATGCTCAGCTTTTGGCCCTAGCAGAAGCTTCAATTGCCACGGCCTATCAGTCGTACCGATATAAAGGGATTACCAATGATCTCGATTTAGCGAATGAGCTTAAGGCCCAGGGGTATCACTACCGAGACTATCGGTATTGGGTGTTTGGCCGCAGTCACCAGCCGTGCTATGTGTGCGGCACGGCGATTATTAAAGCCATGGTTGGCAATCGACGGATTTACTACTGCCCGCATTGTCAGCCACTGGAGGCATCAGGACACCCATGAGGAGATTGAGTTTTTGAGCAATCTTTATAGCTTTGGTCGAGTGAGTTAGGACGATAGTAATCGCTGGAAGCCTTGACTAACGTCAGTTCGGGATAAGGAGAGCCAAAAAAGGGAGGATGGCATCATGTCTGTGAGCACTGGCGCAAGGCGCTTCCCAAGCTCGTCAGTTACAGCCGCTTCATCGACTGGATACCGTCATGCCTACTACCGCCATGCTGCTACTTGAAGGCTTGCTTCGGCGGATTGTACTGGCATCAGCTTCATCGATGCGACGAGCTTGAAGGTGTGTCACAATCGTCGGATCTCACAGCACAAAGTGTTCAAGCAGATGGCGGCTCGCGGCAAGACCTCGATCGCCTGTTGATGATAGTGCTTCTTTTGCCTTTCCCGCCAATCCTTTCATCTTGTCAAACATGGCTTTCTCCTGGAATGAGTAGAAAACAAGGCACTTCAACATAGATGAGCTGTCCTACTAGCCTATACAGCGCAAACAGGGATACCCGAAACTTTTGGCTATCTAACCTTGGAGTTCAACGACGTTGGAGTTCAACGACGGCAGTAACTCTAGACCCTGCCTGACGATTGACGCCCCGTCGTTGCAACGCAGTGTTAGCTGGGTGGTGGCAGCAACCTTACAAAACCCTCTTGCTCAAAGTGACGGTCAGTGGTCAATGCATCAGTTATGCCACGTTGGCGCATCAAAACAAAGCTGGCTGCATCACACAAAGAATATGTCTTATCCTCCCGAGCAACCAAAAGTTCCATACTTTTTCGGTTTAGTTGTCCGTCAACCCATATCGTTTCAATGTCTGGGTTATCAACCAAATCTACTACGAATGCAAGTACCTGTGATCGAGGAAAACGACGCACCAAGGCAAGAGCGACCAACTCAGCTAGAACATGGCTGTGCGTCAATAGTCTGTTGCCAGCATCATGGATTAATTGAACCGCTTTATCGTGTTGTAGCTCATCCCGGTGGAGGTAGCACAGCAAGCCTGATGTATCTAGAAGCACAATTAAAACCGATCTCTAGTAATCATTTGCGTAGGCTTTGGCGAGGTCAGCATCAATCTGGTCGTTATCGGTATCTGTGACATCCCCTAGACTGACTGCACCAGCATGACTTCTGAACTTGCTCCGTGCCTGCGCTTGAAGCTCTGGTGAAAGCAAAATATTACTAACAAGACTACTCTGCCTGCTAAGGAGTGTCAAAATCCACTCCGTTATAGAGACACCTACGGCACTAGACTTGTGCTGTAGGTCTGCATAAACTTCATCGCTGATTTCCAGGGTTAATTGCTGACTCATACGATTAGGTAATCCAGGCTATGTACTGTAAATTGTAGCCTGCGTTTCAACTATCAACCAAAGTATCCAATACGCTCGGTCGTAGCATATTACTTCACTTCAATGTCACAGTTAATAGCGCTGATGTCAGCAATATGAGATCAACTATCGGAACAAGCAGACTCTCTAAACTACGCTTCAATCTAAGTGAATATGTTAGCTAAGAAGCCCAGGGTTTCTTCTTTGGCATGAGCCAATCTCAGGCGAGTGATGTACTTGAGTGGCACTTGCGACGGTAAGCGTCATGACAAGAAGCTAGCTGATGACGAGCAATACCGCTTTCCACCTGGGAGCAAGCTATTGCAAGACATAGGCTTTCAAGGACATGCGCCAGTAGGGGTGACGGTGATAGAACCCAAGAAGAAGCTACGAGGTGGTGAGCTGACCCCGAATGAGAAAGTCATCGATAATATCACAATGACACCGGGCAATACAGACGATCGCAAACCCGTCGTAGACTTGCTCAGCAGCTTGATCTGTGGTCTGATTGCCTATTGTCACCAGCCGAAAAAGCCAGAACTTCATTTAGAATGGGCCTTACCGCCTGCGGCTTAACCCGAACTGAGGTTTGACTAGCAGCGGTGAGACCCTGCGTCGTCGTACGGTGCTAGCGGTGAGACCCTGCGTCGTCGTACGGCGCTAAGGAATGCTCACCAAGACAAGGAATGCTCACCAAGACAAGGAATGCTCA
>JAAUPS010000348.1 GCA_012033015.1 Phormidesmis sp. RL_2_1 | reverse complement strand
ACCTGCGACTTTCAGCCTGAAGCATCCATCGGACTTAGCTTTGAGTAGTTTTTCAGGGACGACTAAATAATTGGGTAGTGCATTAATGTAAAGGAATATGTTGAAAAGCTTTGGGCTACGACCCGTCAAGGAAAGATTGAACTTAAGGGTATCGGTTAAGTCTAAGGGGTTGCTAGCGGCGGGTGAAGCGGAACGTTCATTCGTATGAAATTTATGATGAAATATATACCTAAAGCTCTATTTATCTCGCACGGTGGTGGGCCTCTACCGTTGTTAGGAGATCCAAGTCATCAGGAGATGGTTTCATGTCTGGAAAGCCTCGCTGCAATTATCCCTAAACCCGACGCGCTTATAGTAGTCAGTGCTCATTGGGAAGAACGAACTCCTACTATCACGAGTGGGCAGAATCCCCCTTTAATCTATGACTATTATGGGTTTCCTGCAGAATCCTACGAGATTCAATATCCCTGCGTTGGTGAACCGTCTTTAGCGGTCGAAATCCAGAGGATGCTAAATAACTCAGGGATTGATGCAAAACTAGATCCGACGAGAGGTTTTGATCACGGTGTTTTCGTGCCACTTAAAATTATGTACCAAGAGGCAAACATTCCGTGCGTTCAGATGTCTCTCGTAAATACGCTAGATTCGTCTCATCACATCAAAATTGGGCGTGCCCTTGAGGGGCTGAACCGACAAAATGTCTTGGTAATTGGCTCAGGGTTTTCGTTTCATAATCTAAAGGCATTTTTTTCACCCGATACCGCTGAGTCTCGTCAACTCAACCACTCTTTTGAGCAGTGGTTAATGGACGTTTGTTCAAACCGTGAGTATACGGAGGAGAAAAGAAGCCAGATGCTAGTTGAGTGGAGCACAGCTCAGGGGGCAAGGTATTGCCATCCTAGGGAAGAGCATCTTTTGCCGCTGCATGTCTGTTATGGGGTGGCTCAAGGGCCTAGTTCAGAACAGTTTGATCTTACAATCTTGAATAAAAAGTCGAGCATGTATGTCTGGTGAACAGAATGCTAACAAGTTGTTGCAGCGATGATTGAAGTTTTCTCGCTTCGTTTATAGTTAATACAGCGCCGCATAACTTCACTGTTATGCGGCTTTCAGTTATTGGTCAGGCTGTAGTTGTAAAATTTCGGTCTGACATTTCAAGTTAAAGACTTATCAAGTTGAAGACTTAAGGCAAGTAGCCCAAATTGCAAAAGTTGAGAGGAGAAAATAAGTGACAACATCTCAATATGTCTTTACTGACTCTCAACGTTCTAAAGAGTGTGAACGCCTGCAATCAATCGAGCAAATATTTGATCCAGCAAGCCAAAGACGAATTCACTCAACGGGAATTACAGAGCGTTGGTGCTGTCTAGAAGTGGGAGCAGGAGCAGGATCAATGACCCGATGGTTGGCAGGAACAGTGGGAGAAAGGGGTAAAGTTGTTGCTGTTGATTTAGATACTCGTTTTGTTGCTGACATCAACCAGCACAATGTTGAGGTGTTAGAAGCAGATATTCGGCATCTTTCCCTAGAAAATGACTCTTTCGATCTCATTCATGCACGTTACGTTCTCATTCATATTCCAGACTTTCAAGTTGCGTTAACCAACATGTTAAGATTACTCAAACCGGGTGGCTGGCTTGTCTTAGAGGAGCCTGATTTTTCGGCGGCAAGGGCCGTTGTGGGAGAAAGGGCGGCTTGTCAGTCAGTGGATCGCGTCAATCAAGCTATTTTGCAAATGTTTGGCAATCGAAGCATGGACTATGCGTTAGGGATTAAATTACCTGCAATCCTGCAAAAAATGGGGTTGCAGCAGCTATGTGTAGAGAACGAGGCCCCTCTATCAAACGGCGGCTCAGGTGTAGCAACTATGATGAAAATGTCTGCCTTACAACTAGCAGAGAAATATATTGCAACAGGTAGAGCAACGCAGGAAGACATTGACCAGTATTGCCGTTTTCAGATGATGAACGGGCATGGGCGATATACTATGCAACGGTAGGAGTTGTAGCCCAGAAAGCAACCGCATAACCGTTCCAATGCACCGGAACACCCTTTTGAGCTTAGTCATTTGATGAGTCACCATGAAAACCATTGGACTAATTGGTGGGATGAGTTGGGAATCTTCAATTGAGTATTACCGCCTCATCAATGAGGCCACCAAGAGAAAGCTTGGTGGATTACACTCTGCTAAGAGCGTGATGTACTCAGTTGATTTTGCAGAAATCGAGGCCTTACAACATCAGGAGCGCTGGCAAGAAGCGGCAGACTTGATGGTTTCAGCAGCACAAACATGGAACGGGCGGGGGCAGATTTCATAGTTCTGTGCAGTAACACAATGCATAAGCTGGCGAATGAGATTGAGGCAAATATTCAAATTCCATTTCTTCATATTGCAGATGTGACGGCTGAGAAGATTCAGTCTCGTGGAATTCGGAAAATAGGCTTGTTGGGTACTCGTTTTACAATGGAGCAGGATTTTTATCGAGGGCGACTAGTCGATAAACATGGATTAGAGGTACTCATTCCCAATGAAGATGAGCGAGTAGTGGTGCACCAAGTCATTTACGAAGAATTATGTCTTGGGATCGTTAACCCAGAGTCGAGGAATCAGTACATTGAGATCATGGGCCGCTTAGTTGATTCGGGTGCAGAAGGTATTATTTTAGGCTGTACAGAGATTGAGTTGCTTGTTCAGACTGGAGATACGACGGCTGAACTGTTTCCTACAACGAGGATTCATGCAGAAGCAGCGGTGGACAAAGCAATAGCCGCTGTATAACAATCTGCTGGCACACCGACCGTATGGAGCTCGTCGGTGAATCCGAAAGGTTGTTAGCCGCGGCTAAAGTAGAGCGTTAGGCTGCAAATGGTTTAAAGTATTGGGTAGGCTCTTTGAAATAGGTTTTTAGGAGATGACAAGATGCCAAGTCAGAATATGGAGTCGATCAAAACTATCTTTCAAAGCCGTCTGACAACTCTCGAGAACCTCTTAAAGTCAGCTCAAACACATTTCAAGGGGAATGAATCTTTCTTGCAGGAGCGTATTGCATCTGATATGTTTCCGTTTGGAACACAAGTCGCTTTTACCTGCAATCAACCACGCAACTTTGCTCTTTGGTGTGACAGTAAACCCATGGACAATCTAGATTCGGAAGTTTCGTCTCTAGCACAGGCACACGAGCATATAGCGAATACTCAGGGGCTGCTCGCAGCCATTAACGCCGAAGACGAAAAGTTGGGTGAGACTACGCGCATTGATCTGGGTCAGGATCTCTATATTGAGATGTCTGGTAGCACCTATGTGGATGATTTCTTAATGCCAAACTTCTATTTTCATATGGTTACTGCTTATGACATTCTTCGCATGGCTGGTGTACCCATTGGAAAGCGAGATTATATGATGCATTTAGTGCCGCTACTTAAACAAAAGTAAAGCCTAACTGATGTTGTTACTGTCGTAGCGCGACCTCGATTGGCTCACCTAGTCGATACTGATATGGGCCAGGTATTGAGCGGGGGGTAGCGTGGTACCGGTTGTATCGGTGGCAGTAGATGGGGTGATTGTCATTGTGTCGGATTAGAGTCCGTTTTGTTTGAATTATGGGGCAAGTGTGCTGCCTGCTGCGAAGGCGAAGAGATGATGAAAGGGGTTGGGATTCCCTATTCTCTGAAAATTCTTTGAGGTGCAGTCGGACAAAGACGAGAGACGATGCGATCGCCCACTGCATGGTCGTCTCCTCGGTGGTTTTTCTGCCCGTCCTTCCATAAAGTCAAGTGCAGCGGATATTTGATATCGCTGAGGCTGAGTTCAAGCTTTCCTGATGCCGCTGATTTGGGCCGTTATGCCGCAGGAACAACGTTAAATAGTTGAGAAATTGCTCCTTGTGATTACAATGGGATAGTCGAGAAAACCTCTCAACATCGAGATTATGGTCTACTACAGCCAAGACTCTTTAATGACCGCTAAAGCTCAATTTTTGAAAGTTAGCTTCACCTCGCTGCTGATTTTCGTCTCCAGTGAGTTATTGACTCGATTTGATGCTCAAGCAGTAGAGATTCGGGTAGTCCATTTTAGTAAAGGACAGGGGAAAAGGTAGGTACATCTTCTTCTACCATCTTCTCTGTGATCAAGCGGTTGTACTCGTGTATAAACGTCCAGATTGCCCCGATGTGATTCTCTCGCTTCTTTGAGAAGGACAGTGTCTTTCTGACCAGCCGCGAAACCCGTTGTCTCAGCGTGTTGTTGAGTCTTTCTATGTAGCTCGTCAGACCGCTATCTTTGCCGACAGCCACATGACGTTTGCTCGGAATGACGTTGACGTAAGCCTCCCAATAATCGGTGTAGACTACAGCGCATTGTTTATAGATAGCGGGAAGTGACTGCCACAGTGCGATCGCCGATGCCCTAGAACGGTCGCCAATGTGACAGCCGATGATTTCTCTAGTATCGGCATCTATCGCTAGCCATACCCACTGTTTGTTGCCTTGGTTATCGACAAACGACCACAACTCGTCCATCTGTACTTTCAGTTTGCCTTTTGCCTTTGGCACCACCTTGGCGACTTTGGCCACCATGGCGCTGACCGAGTTGCCCATCTGAAGCAGCTCGAAGACAAACTGCTGTTCATCTGCTAGGCATCGATACTATGCTGGTATGGGTTTTGGCTGATAA
>JAAUPS010000126.1 GCA_012033015.1 Phormidesmis sp. RL_2_1 | reverse complement strand
AAGATCGAATTGAGGCTATCAATACGCTGAACATAGCTCCGGCCAATCGCAGTCTAGTCGATGCCGGACAGGCTAATTTGAGACAGTCTGCTGCACCGTTGGGCTATGGTATTGGCCGTGATGGCGCTTCTTTGCGGATAGAGTCTCGCTTTGGCGGTCAAGACATTGACGATAGCTTCCCTCAGTAAGTGTTGCTGTCATTTTGATCATTGGTTTGATCATTGGTTGCTTTTGTGCCCCTGTTATTTCTCTTTTGCGGGGTGAATTCTTTGGTGTGGCGAATGGTGCGGTGAACACTGCCGCATTAGAACCTGCATTAGAACCCGCATCAGGAGAAAGGGGGCCTTTAAGCGGCACATCTAAGCGGCAATTGAGAGGCTCCCATTGGTTTGTTGGCAGTGCGATCGCAAAAATAGAGCCATGGGCCTGCTTTAAAAAACGCCTCTGACAAGATCGATGCCATCTCTGTTAGGCTTAGCCACAGTCAATAACAAAGAACAGAGCACAAAACGAAAGAGCAAATACACACTCTTCCTACGCTAGTGCACTCTTCACACACTAGCGTAGGGCATGGCGCGCATGATGCTTAGCAGTGCGATGAGGCCAATAGCAAACAAAAGTAAAGCCCCCCATCCGGTCGGATCTTGCTGAATTTTTCGCCACCACGCCGCAAAAATGTTGAAAATCATGATGTTGTCCTTAATAACGAGACAGAAATGTGTAGCAAAGTAAGGATGCATTCTGACTTTGCCTGTCGAGTGGCCTGTTGTCTGATAACGGCTTGAGCCGATGAGACTGTCCTAAGCCACTCGACAGATGCAATAGAGGCTGTTTCTTCAGAGAAATGAGATCTAATGAGATTAGATCAATGAGATTAGATCAATGAGATTAGATCAATAGAGATTAGATCAACAATTTGAGGAAATTGTGAAAGCGATGGCTGTGTACCGTTTTCTATACACCATCACAATTTCACCAACTTTAGGCGCTACAGTTTAGGAGCTGCCGTTTTTACGTATTACTGGCATCGTTTTGCCGCATATCCAATTAATTGCCGCATACCCATAAAGCACACTGGCAATCGGTACAGGTCAGGGATACCGACTTTAATCGTCGCAAACCGAATTACCTCAAATTATCGCCATGCTGGCTCCATCATCTACACCTACTGCCGCTGCTCCTGCTGTTTTTCACATTGAGCAAATCAGCAAGATATACACCATGGGTGAGGTAAAAGTTCACGCCCTTGACTCTGTTGATCTAGATCTCTATGAGGGTGAGTTTGTCGTTTTTTTAGGGCCTTCGGGCAGTGGCAAATCTACCCTGCTCAATATTTTAGGAGGCTTAGATATCCCATCAAGCGGCAATCTGTATTTTCGCAATCGGGCCATGACCCATGCCGACGAACGAGCGCTCACCCAGTTTCGCCGCCATTGCGTTGGGTTTGTTTTTCAGTTTTATAATCTCATTCCTAGCCTTACCGCCCGAGAGAATGTGGCCCTAGTGACCGACATTGCCCGACATCCGATGAAACCGGAAGAGGCGCTAGCCATGGTCGGACTCGAAGATCGTTTATCGCACTTTCCGGCCCAGCTATCTGGCGGTGAACAACAACGAGTGGCGATCGCCCGCGCCATCGCCAAGCGCCCAGAAGTGCTCCTATGCGATGAACCCACTGGCGCTCTAGACTTTGCAACGGGCAAGCGCGTTTTGGAAACTCTCGAACAAGTCAATCAAGCCTTCGGCACCACTACTGCCGTAATTACCCACAACGCTGGCATCGCTGCCATGGCCGACCGCGTCATCCACATGCGCAGCGGCAATATTGCCCAGATCAACTGTAATCACACCAAACTTACCCCTGCAGAGCTGGAGTGGTGAATCCATCAAGCGCTCTCATCCCATGATCTAAGCCGATGACATTACTCGCGCTAAAAGCCCTAGACAAAAAACTGTTGCGTGATTTGCTGCACATGCGCACTCAAGTGCTGGCCATTGTGCTGATCGTCGCTTGCGGCATTGCGAGCTTAGTGACCATGATGAGCACCTACTATTCTCTTAAGCTCACCCTAGACACCTACTACAGTCAGTATCGCTTCGCCGATGTATTTGTGCAGATGAAGCGCGCGCCCGAAAGTCTTATCCCTCGTTTAGAAAACGTTCCCGGCATCGGCACCGTGCAAACCCGAGTTGTAAAAGATGTCACCCTCTCGGTAGCAAGTTTGGCAGAACCTGCCACCGCAAGGCTGATTAGCATTCCCAATCAGCCCACACCCATGCTCAATGATTTATTTATTCGTGCAGGGCGCTACCCCGAACGCGGCGATGAGGTGCTAGCCAGTGAAGCCTTTGTGCTGGCCAATCATCTGGTGCTTAACGATACTGTCGGGGCTGTGATTAACGGTCGCTGGCAGCCCTTACGCATTGTTGGTATTGCCTTATCGCCTGAATACATCTATGAAATTCGCGGCAGTGAAATTGTGCCTGACAATCAGCGCTTTGGCATTCTGTGGATGCAGCAAGAGGCCCTCAGCACCGCTTTCGATCTCAAAGGCGCATTCAACGATATCAGCCTCTCGCTGATGCCAGAAGCTAGCGAAGCAGAGGTGATTTTTCAGCTCGATCAAATCCTGGAAATTTATGGCGGACTAGGGACATTGGGTAGAGACAATCAAATCTCTCACAAATTTATCTCTTCAGAAATAGACCAGCTCTCGGCCCAGGCGATTATTATGCCGAGTATTTTTTGGGTATTGCTGCTTTTTTGCTCAATTTGTTGTTAAGCCGACTGGTGAGTACCCAACGAGATCAAATTGCTGTGATCAAAGCTTTTGGCTACAACAATTGGGCTGTGTGTATGCATTATCTCAAGCTGGTGATGGCAATAGTCCTGATAGGGGCGATTCTTGGCATTGGGCTAGGTGGTTGGCTAGGTGCGGGGATGACTCGCCTATACGCTGACTTTTATCACTTTCCTATTTTGCGCTACGAGATTCGTCTCAGCGTGTTGATCACAGCTTTGATGGTCAGTGCCGGTGCGTCCATTATCGGTGCATTTTTGTCTGTCCGACGGGCGGTGATGCTTCCTCCAGCAGAGGCCATGCGACCGGAGCCACCAGCGACTTTTCGGCCTACGCTGGTAGAAAAGTTAGGATTGCAGCAGTGGTTCTCAGCCCCCAGCCGAATTATTTTGCGTAACTTGGAGCGCCGCCCGCTGCAAGGATTCATGTCCATTATGGGGCTGACTGTTGCGGTGGCTATCCTCGTTGTTGGCCGTTACTTCACCGACGCCATGGATGCCATTGTCGATATTCAGTTTCGCACCATCCAGCGGGAAGATGTCACCCTTGTTTTTAATGCGCCCCTTTCTGCTCAGGCCCAGTTTGATCTGTACCATTTGCCAGGGGTGATGCGGGCAGAACCCTTTCGAGTGGTACCTGCTCGACTGCGTTTTGGCCATTACCACAAGCTCACGGGCATTACTGGAGTAGAGCCTAGCGGTGAACTGCGCCGCCTGCTCGATAGCGATCAACAGCCGGTGAGTTTGCCGCCGGAAGGTCTGGTGTTATCTACTAAGCTGGCCGATCTTTTACAAGCTAAGCTGGGCGATCAGCTTACCGTGGAGGTGCTCGAAGGTGCCCGGCCTACGCGCAGCGTGCCCGTTACCGGCATTTTTGATGAGCTGGTGGGCCTCTCTGCCTATATGGATATTCACGCTCTTAACCGGCTGATGAGAGAAGGGTTTACCCTCTCTGGGGCCTATCTCCAAGTGGATGCTCGTCAGCAATCCTTGCTTTACAGCCAGCTCAAACGGACGCCAGCAGTGGCCAGCGTCGCCCTGCGGCAAACCACTATCGATCAGTTTGAAGACATCATTGGCCAGAGCATGGCAGGCTTTACGGTCGTCCTGATTGGCTTTGCCTCGGTGATTGCTTTTGGCGTTGTTTACAATGCGGCTCGCATTGCCCTGTCTGAACGGGGCAGAGAGCTGGCCACTTTACGCATTATTGGCTTTACTCAAGGCGAGATTGCCTACATTTTGTTGGGAGAGCAGGCGATGCTGCTGGCGATCGCGATTCCCGCTGGCTTTGGCCTTGGTTTTGGCCTTGCCGCCATGATGACGCGTCTTTACGATTGGGAATTGTTTCGTTTTCCGTTGGTGATTACCCCTGCTAGCTATGCCTTTGCTTTTGTGGTGATTATGGGTGCAGCGGTGGTGTCGGGTGTGATTATCCGCCACCATCTCAATCAGCTCGATTTGGTGGCAGTGCTCAAAACGCGAGAGTAGTCTGGCTGATGTTTCTGGTTGATGTTTCTGGTTGATGTTTCTGAATGATACTTCTCGTTGTTGATCTATAAAACCTATCTATAAAATCCATAGAGAATTTGTCATGACACGGTTAAAGGAGACTATTTTGGGGAAAATGCCTCAGCTACGGCGGCGTTCATCTGACGGTGCAGTTGATGGTGTAATCGCGCCTGAAGTGCCTGTAGGTAATGCTTCAAAGCGACAGCGTCTGCATGTTCCCCGCTGGCTGATTTACGCGTTGGTAGGGAGCACAGTGGTGACACTCGTGGCGATCGCATTTCGGCCTGCGCCCCTAGCAGTTGATGTTGGCCAAATTACCCAAGGCCCCATTCAGGTCACCATCGATGCCGAAGGCAAAACCCAGGTGCAGGAGCGCTACGTGGTAGCGGCTCCGGTGGCCGGTCGGCTTCAGCGCATCACCCTAGACGTCGGAGATGCGGTCGTTGCGGGTACGCCCATTGCCCAACTGGATCCGCTACCGCTCAATACCCAGGTAAGCACTGCCCAAGCTCGGCTACAACAGCTTCAAGCTGAGCTGGCCGGGGTTGATACCCAACGCCCTAAATCGCAGGAAATGCGGCAGGCTGAGGCCAGCTTGCAGGCCGCTATGGCTGAAAACCAAGCGGTGGCGGCGACAGTGACTGAGGCCAAAGCGGCACTTGAGCAGGCCCAGCGCGATCGCCAACGGGCCGAAGCGCTGGAATCGGCTGGAGCGATTACCCGTCAGCAAAAAGAAGCTGCTGAGCTAAACGAAACCCGTCAGGCACAAGCGCTCAAGACAGCTCAACAACACTTAGAACGTGCGATCGCCAATGTCGCCGCTGCCCGAGCAGAAATCCCCCGTCTGAGAGCCGAGCAAAGCGATCCGGATTATCTCCTGAGCGCCTACGAAGCCCAAATCGCTGGGGTTGAAGCCGAACTTGCAAACCTCGCCGATGAAGCCGCTCAAACGACCATTTCAGCTCCGGTCAGCGGCACCGTCCTGAACGTCAGCGAAGCCAGTGCTCGCTTTGTTCAAGCAGGCGAGCCGCTTCTAGAAATAGGCGATGCAGCCAATTTGGAACTGGTGATCGATGTGCTTTCTGCCGACGCCGTGAAAATAAAGCCAGGTGATCCTATTTTAGTCGAGCAATGGGGTGGCCTTGAAACCCTCACAGCAGTCGTAAACTATATAGAACCAGCCGCTTTTACAAAAGTCTCCGCCTTAGGTGTCGAAGAACAGCGGGTCAATGTGATTGGTCGCTTTCAGGCTTCTGACGGGCCAACTTCTGATCTCAAATCGCTCGAAACCTCTCTTGAAAAATCGCTCGAAACCTCCCTTGGAGACGGCTATCGGATTGAAGCGCGCATTGTTATTTGGGCCAATGAAAATGCCCTGCAAGTGCCAGTGAGTGCCCTGTACCGTTGCGAAGACACTTGGTGCGTTTTTCGGGTGAAAAATGGTCAAGCCGAGCCTCGAAAAATTACTATCGGGCCGCGTAACTCGACGATGGCGGCAGTTGAATCTGGCTTAAAGGCTGGAGAAACGGTGATTTTACATCCGAGTGAGCAAGTCGAATCCGGTCGCAAAGTTGAAGCAAACCAAAAAGCCAAGCGATAGCAAGCCGCTGACAACTCTATCTACTCTATATTCAGCATCACCTTTACTCTATATTCAGTATCACCTTTACTCTATATCCAACATCACCTTTACTCTGTCTCAACGTCAATATCTCAACGTCAACTTAAGGTCACATCTCAACAAAATCTCAACAAAATCTCAATAAAACTGTTGTCTCTGTTGCATCCATTGCTTGGAAGATTTGCTATTCTTTCCAGGTAGTTTGCCTTATGGGGCAGATAGAGCTTGTTTTAAGCTTTATCTTTTTTTAAGGAGAGACCTTTGTTCGAAAATCTGCTACCGCCTCTTAATAATCACAACTTGCCCTACCCCGACACTATCCATCCCATCGTGGTGCATTTTGTCATTGCCATGGTTCTGTTTGCGATTGTTTGCGACAGCATTGGATACTTCACCCAAAATGCTCGCTTACAGGAAGTGGGGTGGTGGAATATGGTCTTTGCAACCCTGTCTATCTTCATCGCCATTATTTTGGCCAAATTGAAGCCGGTTTGGCAACGCCCTATTCGGCGGCAGCGGGTGATCTCAACCTGCATACGCTGCTGGGCTGGGTACTCTCGGGTATTTTGGCGGTGATTACTGGTTGGCGTTATGTCCTGCGATTGCAAAATAAAGACAACTTGCCCCTGGCATATATGGGAATGAACGCTATCCTAACGGTGATTGTCATTTTCCAGGTGTATCTGGGAGATAAGTTGGTGTGGGTATATGGCCTGCACACTGAGGCCGTCGTCCAGGCAGCTAGGGAAGGGCTGTTGAAGTGATAGGTGATCAGGTGATTGTTGAGCTTGAGCGAATGATAATGAATCCTGGGCTAATGCCTATGGCAAAGCTGGGTGCGAATGGATTGCCCTACGGTGTGCCCATTCACCCAAACTTGGTACATCTGACGTTAGGACTGTTTATTGTGGCGATCGCATTCGATATTGTTGCCGCCCTTTATCCCCTCGAAAAACCCCTCTTTAAGTTTTTAGCTATTCGAGTGACCACCTCCGGCCTCTATGACGTCGGCTGGTTCAATATGGTCGCAGCCGCGATGATTACTTTTTTAACGGTCGCCGCTGGGTTCTACGAAATTTTATTGGCCGAGCCGCCTGCAGACATGATCAGTCCATGGGGTCTCAATGCCATCGATACCATGGTATGGCACGGTCTAGGTGGCATTTTGCTACTGGCACTCATTGTCGGCATGACCGTATGGCGAGGCTTTCAACGCTATGTATGGCGAGAAGATAGGGCAAGACAAGTGCAGTGGAGCTACTTAATTGCAGGACTATTAATTTTTGCACTGATGTTTGCCCAAGGAACGCTAGGCGCACATTTAGGCAGCGATTTTGGCGTACATGTGACGGCTGATCGGCTGATTCAATCCGGCCTTAATCCCAACGAAACCATGTCCATAAAACCCAACTGAAAAAACAACTGAGCATTCGAGTGAACACTGAGAACGAACGAACAAGCGATTTAAGTCGAGTCTTCAACCGGCGTAGAATCCTAGGTCTAACAGCGTTAGCCTCAGCCAACCTAGCCATTAGCCTTTGGATGGGTCAGCAAGCCTACCGTTGGATGCCGCCCCAAGCCTCTGCAGAATCAGTGCTGGTCGATCAGCTTTTTAGCTTTATGACCGCCGTTGGCACCTTCATTTTTATCGGCGTCATCGGCACCCTGCTATACGCCGTGCTCTTTCAGCGAGCAGCCAAATACGATCCAACCGACGGCCCACCGATAGAAGGCAACGTGAAGCTAGAGATTATCTGGACAGTCATTCCCATTATCTTGGTGATTTGGATTGGCACCGTCAGCTACCAAACCTACGATCAGATGAGTATTCTCGGCCCGATGGCGGCCAAAGAAATGAGCCCTGTCGGTACCATACCGATTGAGCAGCCGCCCACTCAATCGGTTTCCACCCAGCTTGCTGCTGCTGCGCCTTCCTTAGCAGATCCATCTTTGACAGACAACATAATACAGCCCATCGAAGTTCACTCTCGCCAATGGGCCTGGGAATTTCGCTATCCTAAGCAGGGCATTCGCAGCACTGAGCTACATTTGCCGGTCAATCAGCGGGCTCATTTTAAGCTGACCTCCGATGATGTCCTACACGGCTTCTATGTCCCTGCCTTTCGCGTTAAACAAGACATTATTCCAGGGCGAGAGATCGACTTTTCATTCACACCGATTCGCGAAGGCCGCTACCGCCTAAGAGACTCAGAATATAGCGGCACCTACTTCGCCGCCAACCAA
The DNA here is from genome assembly GCA_012033015.1 of Phormidesmis sp. RL_2_1. Taxonomy (GTDB): domain Bacteria; phylum Cyanobacteriota; class Cyanobacteriia; order Phormidesmidales; family Phormidesmidaceae; genus Phormidesmis. Next base: position 6,740 of record JAAUPS010000126.1, on the reverse strand, counting down.
ACCAACGTCGTGGTCGAATCCGCAGCAGACTATCAACAGTGGTTGCTAGCCGCTGCCCAAACGCCGCCCACCGCTGCCGAAAATGTTGCCTACGAAGCCTTTAATCTCGCCGCTGAAGGCTCCATTAACTTAGGCTGGGCCACCGTCAAACCGGCTCCGGCCCCCGTCGTCAATTACAGCAGTTCAGAAAAGGATACTCATGAGTAACGCATCTTTAGAAGTACAGCCCTCTGAGTCTCAGCCCGGCTTTCAGCCCGAACCGGGTGCGCCCGATAATTGGCGGCGGTTCTTCTCTTTCAGCACCGACCATAAGGTCATCGGCATTCAATATATTGTCACTGCCTTCGTTTTCTTTTTGTTTGGCGGCCTGCTGGCTATGGTGATGCGCGGTGAGCTGATTACCCCTGCAGCAGACCTAGTCGATCGCACCGTCTACAACGGGTTGTTTACCATGCACGGCACCATCATGCTGTTCATGTGGACATTCCCCATGCTGAACGGGCTAGCCAACTATCTGGTGCCCTTAATGATTGGCGCGCGCGATATGGCTTTTCCGAGATTAAATGCGGCTGCCTTTTGGCTGGTGCCTGTGTTTGGTGTGATTCTTACGGCTAGCTTTTTTGTCCCTGGTGGCCCCTCTCAGTCGGGCTGGTGGGCCTATCCGCCGGTGAGTTTACAAAATCCTACAGGCCATTTAATTAACGGACAGGCATTGTGGCTTTTGGCCGTTGCCCTATCTGGCGTTTCTTCCATTATGGGTGCGGTGAATATAGTGACGACCATTTTTAGACTGCGCGCCCCTGGAATGGGCTGGTTTAAAATGCCAGCATTTTGCTGGACGGTGCTCTCGGCCCAGATTATTCAGCTGATTGGTCTGCCTGCTTTGACGGCAGGAGCGGTGATGTTGCTGTTAGATCTCACCGTTGGCACGAGCTTTTTTGATCCTACGCGGGGCGGAGATCCGGTACTGTACCAGCATTTCTTTTGGTTTTACTCTCACCCGGCAGTTTATGTGATTATTCTGCCAATTTTTGGCGTATTTTCAGAAATTTTTCCGGTTTATGCACGCAAACCCCTATTTGGCTACAGAGTGGTGGCCCTGTCCTCTTTAATCATTACCGGACTGAGTGGCATTGTCTGGGTGCATCACATGTTTGCCAGCGGTACGCCGGGCTGGATGCGGATGTTGTTTATGTTTACAACCATGGCCATTTCGGTGCCGACGGGCATTAAGGTCTTTGCTTGGGTGGCAACGGTGTGGGGCGGAAAGCTGCGGCTGACGACAGCTATGCTGTTTGCTTTGGGGGGGCTATCGATGTTTTTGTTCGCGGGCATCACTGGGATTATGCTGTCCTCAGCGCCTTTTGATATTCATGTTAATAACACCTATTTTGTGGTTGGTCATTTTCACTACGTGATTAACGGGGCGGTGGTAATGGGCTTTTATGCTGCCATTTATCACTGGTTTCCTAAGATGACGGGGCGGATGTATTACGAGGGCTTAGGTAAACTGCACTTTGCCCTCACCTTTATTGGGGCAAACTTAATCTTTTTACCCATGCATCCGCTGGGTCTATTGGGGATGCCGCGGCGGGTGGCTTCTTACGATCCTGAGTTTGCCTTTTGGAATGTGTTGGCCAGCTTGGGTGGCTTTTTGCTCGGGGCTTCAACCCTACCTTTTATCTTAAATATGCTGAGTTCTTGGACTCAAGGCGATGATGCTGGCGATAATCCTTGGCGGGCGATTGGGCTCGAATGGCTGGTTTCATCGCCACCGCCCCATGAAAACTTTGAAGAGATTCCGATTGTGGTGTCGCCGCCCTATGGCTATGGCAGCGATGAACCTTTAGTGTCTAATAACCCTGCAGGAGTGGCCCCAGTATGAGCAGCAATATCAGCAGTTTTGATCCGATTTTGGATGGCAAGGGGGTGCAGCTTGAAACCCATGAAGCAGACCATCGTATGTTTGGCTTTGTTGTCTTTTTGCTCTCTGAAAGTGTGATTTTCTTCAGCTTTTTTGTGGGCTATGTGGTTTTTAAAACCAGTGCAACAGATTGGTTGCCGATTGGTTTTGAAGGGTTAGAGGTGCGAGAACCTTTGATCAACACAGTTGTTTTAGTTTCAAGCAGTTTGGTCATTTATGTGGCTGAGCGCTTTTTGCACCGTGAAAATCTGTGGGGGTTTCGGCTTTTTTGGCTGCTGACGATGATTATGGGCAGTTTCTTTCTCTATGGTCAAGCTGTGGAGTGGATGAGTCTGCCGTTTGGCTTTACCTCTGGGGTATTTGGGGGGATGTTTTACCTGCTGACGGGTTTTCATGGGCTGCATGTGTTCACAGGTGTGTTGTTGCAGGGCATTATGCTAGGCCGCTCTTTTTTGGCTGATAACTATCAGGGAGGAGAGTATGGTGTGTTGGCAACCTCGTTGTTTTGGCATTTTGTCGATGTGATTTGGATTATGTTGTTCATTTTAATTTATGTGTGGCAGTAGCTCATGATTATTGACGATCAACACTATGACATCATTATTGTGGGTACTGGCGCGGGCGGTGGTACGCTGGCGCAAGCGTTAGCACCCACAGGTAAGCGAATTTTGATCTTAGAGCGAGGCTCGCGTATGGCCCTAGAAGATCAAAATCGAGCCGGTGTAGATGTGTTTAAAAGAGATCGCTACCATGCGCCAGAACAGTGGTATGACGAGGCCGGTGAGCCTTTTTCGCCCCAGACTAACTACGCTGTAGGTGGCAATACTAAGATTTACGGGGCCACTTTGATGCGAATGCGCGATCGCGACTTTGAAGCTGTCACCTATCAAGATGGCATTACCCCTGAATGGCCCCTAAAGTATGCAGACTTTGAGCCCTACTACAGTGCCGCCGAACAGCTTTATCATGTCCATGGGGAGGCTCAAGCTGATCCTAGCGAACCGGCTCACAGCATGGATTATGCCCATCCGCCCATGCCCCATGCCCCGATTATGCAGCCGATTGTCGATGCGATTAAAGGGGAAGGGCTACACCCGACTGCACTGCCCGTGAGCCTGAGCGCACGAGGCGATGATCCGACAGGAGATGCCGAAGTCTTCGGGATTGATTTGGCCCTAGTTCATGCCAATGTCACCTTGAAAACCAATGCCACTGTAGTGGCGCTGCATACCAATCCCAGCGGCAGTGAAATTAAAGGCGTACAGGCCAACGTCGATGAACAACCCATGATGTTCAGTGCCAATATTGTGGTGTTGGCCTGTGGCGCGGTGAATTCAGCCGCTCTGATGTTGATTTCTGCCAATGAACAACATCCAAATGGGTTAGCCAATCGCTCTGGTCTGCTCGGTCGTAACTTAATGAAGCATTTGATGACCGTCATTGTGGAACGGGGTGCGGCCAAAAACGACGGTAAATTTACTCGCAGCGTCAGCATTAATGACTTTTACTGGGGCGATCAATATTACAAATTTCCCATGGGCCATATCGAAAACAGCGGTGGCTTGTTGCAAGATATTATTTTTGCTGAGTCTCCGCCGCTGCTATCCGTGCTCGCGCGCTTGGTGCCTGGTGCTGGATTAAGAAAACTGGCAACAGCTTCGATTGGCTGGTGGGCACAAACTGGCGTTTTACCCAAGTTTGAAAATCGCATTTATTTACAACAAAGTCGCAACAGACAAAAGCTGCGTTACGAATTTACCCCCAACAACCTCGAAGCCCACGATCGCTTAGTGTATCGCTGGATGGGTGTGCTCAAAGATTTAGAAAAATCATCGCTCGGCCTGCGGCAAAGCACCGTATACCCGAGAGGCGAAGCCCCTTTGCAGATAGTGGGCTACCAAAGTGGCACCTGTCGCATGGGCCATGATCCGGCTACTGCTGTATTGGATATTAACTGCCGAACCCACGAAATCGATAACCTCTATGTGGTCGATAGCAGCTTTTTCCCGTCCTGTGCCAGCGTCGGCCCTGCTCTGACGGTGATGGCTAATGCGTTGCGGGTGGGTGAGCATTTGATCGAACGGCTCAAATCATAGGCTGTGGACGTCGCCCGAGAAAGGGCCAGGAAAAGGGGCCAGGAAAAGGGCCAGGAAAAGGGCCAGAAAAAGGGCGGCAGAGACAGCAGCACAGCATGATGCAACAAAATGTTAAGTATTATGAGAGCGGCCAGCTACTTTTTCAAAGCCGCTAAAGTGCTGGAGCATATGGGGTCTAGTCATTGTAAATGATTGAAAACAGTGGCGCGCACAAAATCTGCACAAGCTTATTGATTAAATAAAATCGTCTGGTTTCGTGACGTCTAGGTTCTAGATCAGGCGAGCAATTTAGGACTTTATTCTCTTAACCCCAGGCTTTTTGGTTGTTCTTATGGCGTCCTGAGTTGGTGGCTGAGTCAATAGCTGAGATACCTGTTGTTTCTCAGCTAAAGTTTGGCCATTAACTCATGAGCCAGAAAAATTATTAGGAGATTGATTCGATGTTAGATGCCTATACCAAGGTTGTTTCCCAGGCAGATAAACAGGGGCAACTGGTCAGCGATGCTCAAATTGATGCATTGCTTGCGATGGTTCAAGATGGTGCCAAGCGCACTGATGTGGTCAATCGCATTACCAGCAATTCTTCTGCTATTGTCACCAATGCGGCTCGGGCATTGTTCGCTGAACAGCCACAGTTAGTGGCACCTGGTGGCAATGCCTATACTAACCGCCGGGTTTCTGCCTGTTTGCGTGATATGGACATTATTTTACGCTATGTCACCTATGCCGTGTTTTTGGGTGATGCTAGTGCCTTGGACGATCGCTGCTTGAATGGTCTTCGGGAAACCTATGTGGCCTTGGGTGTGCCTGGCGCTTCAATGGCAGAGAGCATTAACAAAATGAAAGCTGCTGCGATCGCATTGGCTAATGATCGCGCTGGTGTTACACAAGGCGACTGCAGCTCTCTGATGGCTGAATTGTCAAGTTACTTTGATCGAGCTGCTGCAGCGGTTAGCTAAGGGCCGTGACTCCTGTTTGAAACAACTCAACACACTAAAAGAGAGATTTTAATGAAGACTCAATTGACAGAAGCCGTTGCGGCAGCCGATTCTCAAGGCCGTTACCTGGGTAACACCGAACTTCAAGTCGCCTTTGGACGTCTACGCTTGGCAGCAGCCGATCTGGAAGCAGCTAAGGCAATTGGCGCTAAAGCAAACCAGTTAGCCGAAGGTGCGGCTAATGCCGTGTACCAAAAATTCCCCTATACAACCACTATGCAGGGCAACAACTATGCCTCTGACAACCGTGGTCGGGCTAAGTGCTTGCGCGACATTGGCTACTATGTGCGGATGGTTCAATATTGCCTCATTGCTGGCGGTACTGGGCCTGCGGATGAATTCCTGTTGGCAGGGTTATCTGAAATGCACAGCAGTTTTGAACTGGTGCCCGGTTGGTATGCTGAAGCCCTCAAGTACGTCAAGGCGAACCATGGTTTATCGGGTGATCCTGCCCTTGAGGCCAACTCCTACATCGATTACATCATCAACGCACTGAGCTAACGCACTAAGCTAATGCACTAAGCTAATGCACCTAGCTAATGCACTAAGCTAATGCACTAAGCTAGGTGCGCTCATAACGCCGGAATGATAGAGGTGCATGGCACCAGATGCCGCCGTCTATTATTCCGGGTGCGCTTTGATGATTCATCACGTTAGCACTCTGTTACAACCTGTTTACTCATTCATTGCGTTGGGAGAAAAGGTATGGCTGGCTTGCAAGAGGCAGGAAGATTTGGGATTCGTCCCTTTGAGGAAGCTGAAATCGTTGAATTGCGTCCCAATTGGAGCCAAGATGATGTTCAATCGGTCATTTTAGCAGCCTACCGACAGGTGCTAGGCAATGAGCATCTGATGGCATGTGAGCGATTAGTGACGCAGGAGTCTCTGCTGGTACAGGGGACTATTTCAGTTAGAGATTTCGTTCGGACGATTGCTCTTTCAGAGCTCTATCGCCAGAAGTTTTTGTATCCCAATTTTCATGTTCGCTTTATCGAGCTGAACTTTAAGCATCTGCTCGGGCGAGCCCCCTACGATCAAACTGAGATTTCCGCCCATTTAGATCTGTTCATTTCCCAGGGGTACGAAGCTGAAATTGAGTCTTATCTCAATTCAGAGGAGTATGAAAGTAATTTTGGGGGCAATATCGTGCCCTACTATCGAGATTTTCAAGTTGTTCGCCCAGGCCAACGGGCAATCGGCTTCAGCCGTTTGTTGCACCTCTATCGTGGCTATGCCAATAGCGATCGCGCCCAGGGTCAAAAACAACCCCGATTAACTTGGGAAATGGCCAGGAATTTAGCGACCCCCATAGCAGCGGCGTCGCCTAGTTCTATCTCGGGTAGTTTGGGTGGTTCTCGTGGAGATGTCTACAGACTGCGGGTGCTGCGATCATCTGCCGCTAATGCTGCTACTGTGCGGCAAGCGACGACTGAATTGCTCGTTCCCTACAATCAATTGACAACTAAGCTCAAGCAGCTCAGCCGCTCTGGCAGCAAGGTGCTTAGTGTTACGGCCATATAGCAAAGTAAAGATGCATTCTTAGCTTTTGTCTTGGTGAGCATTCCTTAGCGCCGTACGACGACGCAGGGTCTCACCGCTGTCTTGGTGAGCATTCCTTAGCGCCGTACGACGACGCAGGGTCTCACCGCTGCTAGTCGAGTTAACTGCTGCTAGTCCAAGGCTTCTAGCGTTGTCGTAGCCTCTCCGAGGAGAATGGCTGTT
>JAAUPS010000125.1 GCA_012033015.1 Phormidesmis sp. RL_2_1 | reverse complement strand
AGGCTGGGTTTATGTGTTTGGAGTCGGGATTAACGCGCTCTAAAAACAGTATTAATGTGGCGGTCAAAAAATTTCGCAGATTTCGGCATTTCGGCTGGACTGTTTTGGCTTTTTGGATATGCCTTGATGTTTGGCGATTCCCAATCGAGTTGGTTTGGCAGTAGCGGATTTATGCCGACCTTTAGCGACCAGCCGAATAAAGCGGTTTTCTTTTTGTTTCAGATGATGTTTTGTGGTACTGCAACCACGATTGTTTCGGGGGCTGCGGCTGAGCGTCTCAAGTTTCAGGCTTATTTGCTTTTGGCGTTGTTTATTTCAGGGATTATCTATCCACTTTTTGGCCATTGGAGCTGGAATGGGATTGCGGCGGGCAATGCTGGTGGTTGGCTCGAAAACCTTGGTTTTGTAGATTTTGCTGGTTCGAGTGTGGTTCACAGTGTGGGGGCTTGGTTTGGGCTGGCGGTCATTTTGGTGGTGGGTGCAAGGCACGGGCGGTTTTCGCGTCAAGGTGAGTCGAATCGGATTCAAGGCTCGAATCTGCCTTTTTCGGTCTTAGGGGCGATGCTGCTTTGGTTTGGTTGGATTGGCTTTAATGGCGGTAGTACGCTGACGTTGAATGACCAAGTGCCTGGGATTGTGGTGAATACCGTGATGGCAGGTGTGGCAGGCATGATCGTGGCGGCTGCGCTGGGCGCGCTGAAATCTCAAGTTGTTGAAGTGGAGCAGTTGATCAATGGCTCTTTGGCTGGGTTGGTGGCGGTTACGGCCTGTTGCCATGTGATCAATGAGCCGCTGGCGGTGGTGGTGGGGGGAACTGGCGCGGCGATCGCAACCCTTGCCTCACAGTTACTGGAGCGTTGGCAAATTGACGATGCGGTCGATGCTTTTCCGGTTCATGGGGCGGCAGGAATGTGGGGCACGCTGTGCGTGGGGCTGTTTGGTCAGCTTGATTTGGTGGGTACGGGGCTGAGCCGGGGCAATCAGGTGATGGTGCAGCTCTTTGGCATTGGCGTGGCTGCGGTCTGGACGTTTGGCCTAGCCTGGGTGGTGCTGACTTTGGTGAATCAGGTTTTTCCGCTGCGGATTTCTTTAGAAGATGAGGAAATTGGGCTCAATGTGTCGGAACACCATGCCAAAACCGAGACCTATGAGCTGTTTCAAATTATGGACTACCAGGCGAGAACGAATGATTTGAGCCTGAGGGTTCCGGTGGAGCCCTTTACAGAGGTGGGCCATATTGCCACCCGCTATAACCAAGTGATTGGTGCGTTTGAGAAACGTCAAAATCAAAGTGTTGAAGATTTGGCTCATATTTATTATGTGACTGAAGCGATTGTTGCGGCTGTGGAGAATCAGAGCTTTAAAGCGAACAATTTGGGTATTGATGAGGTGGCAGAACGATCCGATGAACTCGGTGCTTTGGCCAGGGCGATTCAACAGGTGGTGGGTATTGTGGAGCAGCGGGAAGAAGAAATTGTAGGGTTAAAGCAACAGTTGGCAGAGCGGCCCTCAAAACCCAGCTAGAATTAAGCTTTGCCTGCATGTCTTAATTTCTATGCCCCTTTAGCCCTCTTGAAAAGGTTTTGAAAAAGTCGTCTGATTCTGGCGCTGCCAACAAACTACCGCTCCAGTTTTGGATAGTAGCCTCGATTGCATTTATTAATTCGGTGAGTTTCACCATCATTATTCCGGTGCTTTACCCTTACGCCAAGCAGTTCGGGTTAAGTGATTTTCAGGCGAGTTTGCTGACGACGGCCTATTCGCTGTCGCAGTTTTTAGGTACGCCCGTGCTGGGGCAGCTTTCTGATCGGTGGGGCCGTAAGCCGCTGCTGGTGGTCAGTTTGCTGGGTACGGTGGTGTCAAATTTGGTGGCTGCGATCGCAGGGGTTCCTTGGCTGTTGTTTAGCGCGCGTATTTTAGACGGGATTACGGGTGGTAATAACTCTGTGGCTCAGGCACTGGTGAGTGATATGACGTCGCCTGAGCAGCGCACCCAGGCGTTTGGTATCTATAGTGGTTTGTTTCGGCTAGGGTTTGTCGCAGGCCCTCCTTTGAGCTACCTAGCACAGACGGTGCCACCGATACGGGGGGTATCTTCTTTGGGCATGAGCTTTTTGGTGTCGGCGGCGATCGCTCTGCTTGCGGCCGTCCTCTGTTGCTTTTTTCTGCCCGAACCTCAAGCTGACTGGGCACAGCAGGCGGAAACAGCCTCAGGGCCAACGACAGCGAAACAAAACCAGAAAAAAATCGATTTGACCGGGCTCTTTACCGCTTTAGGCCGTCCGGTGGTAGGGCGCATTTTACTGATGACCTTTCTCAATGGCTTTACGTTTACGATTTTTACGTTCGCCTTTCAGCCTTTTTTTATTAATGTGCTAGGCCAAGATGCCAAAAACTTAGCGATCGCCTTTGTCGCTGTCGGTTTACTCTCTTTTGTTTCCCAAGTATTTGCCCTAGAGCCCTTGCGCCAACGTTTTAGCTTGGTGACAATGCTGGTGGGCGCGCTCATCGTGCGAGGCGTGCTGTTTATGCTCATGCCTGCGTTACCCAATATTGTCGCTTTTGGCGTGCTGCTGGGCTTTTTTGGCCTAGCGAATGCTTTCCCCATGCCCCTGATCGATTCTATTTTGTCCACCCGCAGCAATCAGCGTGAACAGGGCGAAGTATTGGGGCTCAATGCCTCTTACCTGAGTATTGCTAACGCCATTGGGCCTGCTGTGTCCGGGCTTTTAGTCACTGCTTTTGGCTATGCCATGCCTTTTGGGGTGGCAGGGGTGTTGACGGTCGTTGTCGCTGCTTTTGCGATTACGCTCAAAACGCCCGGAGAAGCAGCAGAATCTAGCTGAGCGGCTGGCTAAGCGATGGGTGTTATGTCGCGGTCACTTTATGTCGCGGTCACTTATGTCGCGGTCACTGCAGGTGTCATTTCAGGTAAATGGAGGGGTAAATGGTGGCGCAATTTCAGGTATTTGTCTTGATAGGGCTGCCATTGCTGCCATAGCGCTAGACGTGAGGTCTTGAAGGCTGCCTCAATGGTCGGTAGTTGCTGAGGCCACTCAGGGCCAAGTTCATCGGTGAAAAACTGAGCGATTACCAGTTGATCTTGGAGTTGACCAAGCAGGTTTTGCAGGGTGCGAAACTCTCTGACTTGAGCAGCATAGGTAATATCAAAAAGCCCTCTAAAAAACTCCATTTGGTAGCGAATCCCTTTAATCTGCTTGCGCAGACTATGCAGATGTGCCCCTTCTTGCGCTAGGAGCTGATTGAGTTCGGCTAAGGTGATGTCGTTGCTCGGCATGGTTTGATGCCTTTGCTTGCGAGTGGCTATCAACCAACCGGGCTGTTGCAAGAGTTGGTTGATAGGTTCAACAATGCGAGTGACGGCTTCACGGGCGGCAGGCTGCTGGGCTGTTGGAGAAAATGTGGGCTGCTCCACCCATTGCTTAATTTGTTTTTTCAGGGTTTTGTAGGTTTTGCCTTTGAGGAATTTCTCCATATGAGAGAACGCCTTTTGGCGACGCTTTTTGAGCTTTTTGAGCAGCGATCGCACCGTCTTTTTCTCTTTTTTATCGGTTAGGGAGGTTTGCATGACTGTTTTGAGCCATTGTTGCATCACGTCTGTATCGCGAACTTTGCCCAGCGCTTTGGTGAGTTTGCCGACCCCTTTAGTCAAATTCTGGTCAATCAAGGTCTGGTCAATCAAGGTCTGGTCAATCAAGGTCTGGGTAGCACCACTGGCAGGGCTGTGTATTTCTACTACATCGGTAAAAAGGGCCAAGGCGGCGCGCAAACGGCGGGTGCCAATGCGCATTTCGTGCAGTGCTTCCATATCTTGATCGGCTAAGACTTGCGATCGCAACTTAAATATCCGCTTCGACTGCTGACGAATGATTTGATACGCATAGCCTCCTAACAACGTTTCGTCTTGAGAAATTTGTTGTGAAGTCATTGATGTTGAGGTCATTTGCCACAGAAATGAAAGACACGAGCGCTCATTTAAATCAGGATTGATATGGATTTACTGTCTATCAGTTAAGACCGCTGAGTTAAAGAAAAAGCACTGGTATAAATAGTAACGAACTTTTGCTCGGCCTCACCAAAAATTGATTTTTTTGAAGCTGGAAGTGATCTGGCCTTAGCTAACTGGAGTTGTTGACAAACATTCAGACAATTGAGAGCGCCTTTGACTCAAATGCGGGAAAAAATCACAGTGTTGTTATTAGTATTGCCGACAACGGCATAGGGATGCCTGCGAAGGTTGTCGATCGAATTTTTGATCTATTTTTTGCCACTAAATCAGTGGGTAAAGGTACAGGGATGGAAATGGCCATTCGCTATCAGTTCATTGTCGAAAAGCACAAAGGTAAAATTGAATGCTTCTTTGACGAAAGCATCGGCACGGAGGTTAGTCATTGAACTTCCAACCCGTCTGGCAAACGTTATATAAAAAACTATAAAAACAATGGCCCTGGTGGGTGGTCATTAGGGTGTCAGAGTATTAGAGATTGCAACGAAGAGGACAATGACAAATGGTAGCGCTGATCGTTCATGGCGGCTGTGGGATTTGGTTGCCTTATGCTGAAGCTGCGGCGATGGCTGGGTGCCAAGCGGCCGTTGCCCAAAGTCGAGAAATTTTGATGGGCGGCGGGGCTGCTTTGGAGGCTGCGATCGCAGCCTGCGTCATGCTCGAAGATAATCCTATTTTTAACGCTGGTACGGGCAGTGTCCTAAACTATGACGGACAAGCGCAGATGGACGCTAGCCTGATGGCAGGCCACAGCCTGAGTTTTGGCGCAGTAGGGGCGATTGAGCGGGTCAAAAATCCGATCTTAGTGGCCCAAAAAGTCATGGAGGAAACCGATCACAATATTTTGGTCGGCCAAGGGGCCGTTGAGTTTGCCCGACAAGTCGGTTTTGGGGATTATGATCCACGCACCACCGAACGTTTAGCTGAATATCAAATGCTGCGCGCTAACGTACCTGCAGGCGAAATCAAAACCCGTCGCTTTTCGACGGCCCACCCGGAACATGCCCACATTTGTGGCACCGGCAGCGTTACCACAGGCACTGTAGGCGCAGTAGCTTTAGATGGAGACGGTCACTTGGCGAGTGCCACAACGACTGGCGGTGTCTTGCTGAAACTGTCTGGTCGCTTGGGCGATACCCCGCTGCCCGGTGGGGGTACCTACGCGACCCGTTACGGTGCCGCCTCTTCGACAGGGACGGGGGAATATGTGATGAAAATTTTAGGGACTCGCCAAGTTTGTGATTTGGTCGCAGCGGGCAACTCAATGCAATCGGCGATCGCGCAAACGCTGAGCCAAATTCATTCGCTATTTGCAGCCGAGACCGGCATGATTGGCCTTGATCGTAATGGCAATATTGGCGTTGGACACCTCACTCCAGACATGCCTCATGCATTTTTTTCAGGCGAAAGTGCCCCCATAGCTCGCATTCGCATTTAATGTATCGGCTTTTTCCTGCGGTTGGCTCCTAGCGCAAATATTCCTAGCGCAAATATTCCTACTCAAATATTCCTACTCAAATATTCCTAAACTTCATAGCTCTTATCCGTTTCAAATATCGTTAACCTATTCTTAATAATTTGATAACCCATTAGTCCTATTTCCTTAAACTTGGTGCCATAGCTTATTGCTTGGCCTAAACATGGCCCCAACGTTTTGAGCTTAGGAGTTTTCGATCATGGTAATGAGCAGCAAGCAAAAGAAAGCGAGCAGCTTCAACGGGTTACGTACTATTTCAGACAAAGTTTCGTTTCGAATTTTAGGCGCAACTGCTGCCGCTGCAGCGACTGTGCTCACCACAGCCGTTGCTTTAGCTCAAAGCAGCATCATCGAAATTGATGGTTCGAGTACGGTTTTCCCCATCACTGAAGCGATGGCTGAAGAGTTCGTAGGCGCTAACCCCGACATCGACATCAGTGTTGGTGTTTCTGGTACTGGCGGAGGATTTGAAAAGTTCTGTGCAGGCGAAACGGTAATTTCTAACGCTTCACGGCCGATTAAAGACTCTGAAAAAGCGACTTGCGAAGCAAATGGTATCGCCTACGAAGAAATTCCTGTTGCCATTGACGCGATTACTATCGTCATTAACCCAGAGAATGATTGGGCCACTGAAATGACCGTTGAAGATCTCCAAACCATTTGGACAGAAGCTTCAGAGGGCGTCATCACTAACTGGAACCAAGTCGATTCTAGCTATCCTGATGCGCCGCTAAACTTGTTTGGCCCCGGCTCTGATTCTGGTACTTTTGACTATTTCAACGAAGAAATTTTGGGTGAAGACGCCGCTGGTGAGCAAATTTCCAGCCGGGGTGATTACACGGCTAGCGAAGATGACAACGTCCTAGTGCTCGGCGTTTCTCGCGATGTGAATGCCCTAGGTTACTTTGGTTTATCTTACTACCTCGAAAACCAGGATATTCTCAAAGCTGTCGGTATCGAAAACCCTGACGGTGAGTTTATCGTTCCCGACAAAACCTCTGAAACGATTGCACAGTATAAGCCTTTGGGCCGTGAGCTGTACATCTATGTCAACACCGAAGCCACCGCCACCCGCTCTGAGGTGAATTCGTTTGTGGAATATTACCTCGACAATTTGGAAACTATCGTGCCCGAAGTTGGCTATGTGGTTTTGCCTGAATAATCGTCTCTGGCCAGTTCTTTGGCCAGTTTTTTGGCCAGTTCTTTGGCCAAAGAAACAGTTCTGATTTTCAGCCGTGCATCGAACCTCTTAACGCCTTAGGACTTCTGCTCAATGGCAGATCAATGGGCTAAGTCCTGGGGCTTTTTCCATGAGTTTTTGATTTTTCGCGCTGGATTTTTTCCTCATCCTTGCTACAGTTGCTTGTGCTCATGCTCCATTACGCTAAAGATTACTTTGGCTGGCTTTTCGCCCTCAAACACATTAAGGTCAATCAAAACACACTTAAGCAGGTCTTGTTCCACCCACTGGCTTGGGTAGCTTTAGGGCTGCATGGACTGCTATTGGTGATTCCTTTTGATCCGAGTTCGCCCGCTGTCGCTGACGAAAAGGAACCTATAGAAGAAGAAGCTATTCCAGTCGATATTTTGAATCTAGCGGCGATCGCTACGCCCACACCGCCACCTGTTGAGCCACCGCCTGCAGCAGCATCGCCGCCTGCAGCACCAGCCGCTCCTGCTCAGCCTGTACCGCTAGCAGCGCCTGCACCTGCCAATTATCCAAGACCTGTAGCACCAGCCCCGTCCCAGGGAGATGTGCCCCAGGGAGATGTGCCCCAGGGAGATGTGTCCCAGGGAGATGTGCCCAAAGGAGATCCACCTAAAGGAGATCCACCTGTCTATGACCCTAGCGGCGATCGCAATACCTTTCAAGCAAACTTAGCAGGTGCATTTAGCAGCAGCGATATTACAGGCTCAATTGGCTTACCTGGAGCAAATTCTTTCCGCAAAAGAAATGATCAGCTCTTTTTGCCTGGCGGCGCAGTTCATCCCGATGCTAGCGATACTCGGTGGATGAACAACATGACACCCCAGCGCGTTTTGGAAACGCTGTTGGCCACCTATCAGCCTCTAGGACTTCAGCTTGTGTCTACAGACACCTATGGCGACGAACCACTCTACGAATTAAAGAACGCTGAGGGGCAAATAGCCATGTACGTCAGCTTGGTTGACCTCAAAGCCTCTACCCTTTTAGTGATTTGGCCAGATCGCCCTATGTAGTGCATGTATCAGCACGTATTAGATAGTGCGCGTATCAGATAGTGCACGTATCAGGTGCTCGTCATGCACCTCTAAAAACTGACCTTTGTGCATCAAACACTTGCTCTACCTTGGCTATGCTGAGTATAAGCTTGGCAGCTTTGAAGGATGCTGAATAACGCTACGACTCGCCTGTGCTATGAAAATTGCTACCTTTCTTTATCCAATGTTTGCCGTGGCCCTAGGGTTACATGCTCTGGTGTTATTTGTGCCGATTGGAGGCGACTCACAAGCCGACGATACTGACGCCGATGTCGCAGTCAGTGAACTCGCCAGTGATGACTCGCCGCCAGCAGAATCGTCTAGTGCCTTGCCTGTGCCAGATCTCAATGTGCCAACGGCTACTTCAACACCCAACACACAGGCTACCGGTGAAACGGTTAAAAGCACTGCCCAAGCAGGTTCGCGGGTCGCTGTTTTACAGCCCACTCGTACCGTTAATGCGCAATCGGCTGTGGCCCCAACTCGGCAATCAACCCCGAGAAACAACCTTGCTTCCGCGCGTTCTGCCAGGAATGCATCGGCTGCTTCTTCGGCTCAGTCAGGCCAAACAGCCAGTACGCCCGCCAATAATTCAGCGGCTAATACCGCAGCAACCAATTCATCGGCCAATGGATTGCCGAATCTATCTGATGCTGACGATCGCGCGAATACGTCATCAGCTAGTGCCTCAAGTCAAGGGAGTGCCGCACAAAGTAGCACTGAAGGCAGCGCTGAAGGTAGCGCTGAAGGCAGTAGTGCAAAGGTCCGTAGCGGTGTGTTGACTGCCCTCTCAGAAGCGCTAAAAAGCTTAAACCGTGAGCTTATCAAAGCGCTGACTTACAGCGCCGAGAACACGGATATTGAAGGTCTTGACATCAGGCGAGAGCAGTGGGCCTCGACCATTAGCCGACAGGCAAATACTGATGCAATTGGCCGCATTGAGCCCACAGCAACCGGTGAACCGACCCAACTAACCTACCCTATTGAAAATTCTAAACAGGCGGATTGGCACTCTTTTCGGCTGTGTTTGGATCCGATCCCTAACGATGCCGAAGTTGGCATTTTGTTCGATTCTGAAGGTGAGATTGTGGGTGAGCCAATGCTGATTCGCAGCACGGGTTACCCGGCATTAAATAACGAAATCTTGGCCACGATTGCTGACTATAGCGGTTTTCCAGCAGATCGTCAGTCCAAAGCCTATACCCTTACAGTGGCGGTAGATTACCGGGAGGCTGACTGTGTGAGCCTGCGCAAGCTTTTATAAAAACGGGATAAACACGAGATAAAAACGGGTACGGGAACTGGTCAATTTCTACGGGTCAATCTCTATAGGCCAGTGCGGTCGGTCAAAATTTCGTATCCCGATTCTGTCACCAATACGGTGTGCTCCCACTGAGCCGAGAGGGATCTATCTAGGGTAACGACTGTCCAGCGATCGCTCAATGTCCGGGTATGTTTGCTGCCTTCGTTTAAAATTGGCTCAATCGCCAAGGTCATACCGGGCTGCAGCGTCACATTAGGCGCACGCTTAGTGCGAAAGTTAAAGACAGCAGGCTCCTCATGAAGATTACGGCCCACCCCATGCCCGGTAAAATCTTCGACGACTGTGAACTTATTAGCCTTGATTGAGTCTTCAATGGCACCGGCAATATCCATCAGGGTATTGCCGGGTTTGACCTGAGCAATACCGGCGTACAGCGCTTCTTCTGCGGCTGCGATTAACTTTTCAGCCTGGGGTTTCACCTTGCCTACTGCAATGGTGATGCAGGAATCTCCGTGAAAGCCTTCGTAATAAGCGCCCGTATCAATTTTCACCACGTCCCCGGTTTTGATGACTTTACGCTTACGTGGAATGCCATGTACCACCTCATTATTAACACTGGCACAAATGGAGGCAGGAAAGCCGTGGTAGCCCTTAAAGCTTGGGGTTGCCCCTAACTGCCGGATACGTTTTTCGGCATGATGATCCAGATCAGCGGTGGTCATGCCTGCGGTCGTCATTTCGCTAATTTCTTTGAGCACAGTCGCCACAATTTTAGAAGCGGTGCGCATGGTTTCAATTTCTGAGGCTGATTTAATTTCGATCCGTCTGCCGGATTCTACTCTGAGCGCAGGAGGAAAGGAAACGTTGGGAAGTAAGTTAGTCAAAAAATTCATGGTGAAAGGGCGCAAGGTTGGCTTATATCCTAACGGTTTGGGGGATGAATGTTGAGAGGGGCGCTAGGCGGGAATCTAGGGCCGGGAGGCAGGAAAATACTGAAAAATATTTCCACTCCCATTCCCATTCCTGCCTATTTACTGTAAGCTGGGACACTGTGCGCTTTTAAAAAGTAATGAACGCTGAAGCAATTATTCGCTCTATTGAAGCGGAACAAATCAAAGACGATCTACCTACAATTTATATCGGTGACACCATTCGTGTCGGTGTGCGAATTGTGGAGGGCGGCAAAGAACGTGTCCAGCCCTACGAAGGTACTGTCATTGCCATGCGCAATGGCGGTATCAACGAGAGCATTACGGTTCGCCGTGTATTTCAAGGCGTTGGTGTAGAGCGGGTATTCCTGCTTCATGCCCCAAGGGTTGCAAGTATTAAGGTCATTCGCCGAGGCAAGGCTCGTCGAGCTAAGCTGTATTACTTGCGCGATCGCGTTGGTAAGGCCACCCGTCTGAAGCAGCGGTTTGATCGAGCCCTGTAAAATAGATATTCGGTTTTCGCTCTGCGGCGTTGAGATGCCCGGTATTGAGATATCCAGTATTGAGATAGTATAGATTTGAGCCAATTGAAGGTGACCAAGCCAGAGGCGTTCTATCCGAATTAATTCATAGAATGCGGCTGGGCAGGCCCACCTTCATTTGATCTCACATGATCTAAAATCTGCTGTTGATTTAGCAGTATTCTGAGCATCGTTCAAGTTAGCATCGATCAAGCCAATTATCGATCAAGGCCAAGTCGATCAAGGCCAAGTCGATCAAGGCCAAGTCGATCAAAACAGATGAATACGGTTTCGAGCTATGCGTCCTTAGTTCAGTTGGTAGAACGTCGGTCTCCAAAACCGAATGTCGGGGGTTCGAGTCCCTCAGGGCGTGCTTTTTAGACCAACAACTCTGCCCGAAAGTGGCCAATGCTATTGCTCATGCGATCGCGCTGATCTCGGTCGGTTGTTGTCATAAGCTTACAAGTCAGTTTCCAGACAGCGCGTTTGTAGGCAACGCATCCGAAGACGATATTAAGACAATAATATTCATTGGAGTGGGCGAGGAATTAAAAACAGTGGCTAAAAAAGACGCGAAGCAAGCACCCAAAGACAATAAAGTCGCGAAGCCAGCCAGCTCAGGAAAAGCTGCCGGTCAATCTGCCACTGACGCTGAGGGATTTAGTGCTAGCGAATTTGCCCAAGGAACTCGCGAAGAGTTAGCTAAAGTCATTTGGCCCACGCGTCAGCAACTTATCAGTGAGTCTGCTGCTGTGATTTTGATGGTAGGGTTATCGGCCACACTCATTTATTTCATAGATAAGCTATTTGGCTGGGCGTCTAGACAGGTTTTCTGATTATGGTAAATGCATCCGACAATTCTGCTGAAAATCCAACATACGACGAGGCGATAGATGAAGAATCTATCACCTCTCTGGAGCTGCTGGAAGATTCAGAAGCGCTAGCCGAGGGCGAAGAAACGACGGTCAAAGTTCGTAAACAGCGTCCCCGTTGGTATGCCGTTCAAGTCGCTTCTGGCTGCGAAAAAAAGGTCAAACTAACGCTAGAGCAAAGGGTAAAAACCTTTGATTTGGCCAATATCATTTTAGACGTTGAAATCCCTCAGACCCCTGCCGTCAAAATGCGTAAAGACGGCTCGCGTCACAACATTGAGGAAAAGGTTTTCCCAGGATACGTGCTGATTCGCATGGCCCTAGATGATGACGCTTGGCAGGTTGTTAAAAACACCCCCCACGTGATTAACTTTGTGGGGGCTGAGCAACGCCGGGCCCAAGGCCGGGGTAGGGGCCACGTAAAGCCCATGCCTTTGAGTCCGGGTGAAGTCAAAAGAATCTTTAAGCAGACCCAAGAGCAAGCGCCCGTCGTCAAAATTGACATGGCCGCTGGAGATAAAATCACCGTGCTTTCGGGGCCGTTTAAAGACTTTGAAGGTGAAGTGATCGAAGTGAGTCCCGAGCGCAGCAAGCTCAAAGCCCTGCTCTCCATCTTCGGTCGCGACACCCCAGTTGAGCTTGAGTTTAATCAAGTGAAAAAAGAGAGTTAATTAGTAGAGTGATTCAATGGCAAAGAAGGTAGTTGCGCTCATTAAGCTGGCGATTCCCGCTGGCAAGGCGAACCCTGCACCACCGATTGGCCCCGCCTTAGGTCAGCACGGTGTCAACATCATGGCGTTTTGTAAAGATTACAACGCCAGAACCGCTGAAAAAGCAGGTTTGATCGTTCCGGTTGAAATTTCTGTTTTTGAAGACAGAAGCTTCACGTTTATTCTCAAAACGCCCCCCGCATCTGTATTAATCAAAAAAGCTGCAAAAATTGAGAAAGGCTCTGGTAATCCGAGGACTGAGAAAGTCGGTTCGATTACTCGCGCTCAGCTCAAGGAAATTGCTGAAATGAAAATGCCCGATCTCAACGCCAACGACGTTGAAATGGCTATGAACATCATTGAAGGCACCGCCCGCAACATGGGCGTAGATATTACGGGCTAATCTGGCTGGTCAATCTGCTGGGTTTATCTGACTAGATACTTTCTGACCAGATAGTTTCTGACCAGATAGTTTAGAAACGCACAACAAACAACCACTACCGGGGGAGAGGCCCATCGCTTCGCTAATGACCCCAGAAACGAAAAATGGCAAAAATCTCCAAGCGCATGAGAGCGCTTTATGAAAAGGTTGAAGACCGCACGTATCAGCCTGCTGAAGCAGTGGCCTTACTCAAAGAAAACTGCTACTGCAAAGTTTACAGAGACAGCAGAAGCCCATATCCGTTTAGGCATTGATCCCAAGTACACAGATCAGCAAATTAGAACAACAGTGGCCATGCCCAAAGGCACAGGGCAAGAGGTCAGAGTTGCGGTGGTTGCCCGCGGTGAAAAGGTCACCGAAGCGACTGAAGCAGGTGCTACGTTGGCTGGCTCTGAAGAGCTGATTGAAGACATCAGCAAAGGCATGATGGACTTTGATGTGCTAGTAGCAACACCAGACATGATGCCTAAAGTAGCGAAACTTGGCCGCGTGCTTGGCCCCCGTGGTTTAATGCCTTCTCCCAAAGGGGGAACGGTCACGTTTGATTTGGCCCAAGCCATTCAAGAATTCAAAGCTGGTAAGCTAGAATTTCGGGCCGACAAAACAGGCATCGTCCATGTTAAATTTGGTAAGGTTGATTTTCCTGATGAAGATCTACTGGAAAATTTGAAGGCACTTCAGGAGACGATTGATCGCAATCGCCCTTCTGGGGCTAAAGGTCGTTTCTGGCGAACGGTTTCTGTTTCATCGACCATGGGGCCTTCTATTTCAGTAGATGTTCAGGCTTTACGTGATTTGAAACTCGGTGATTAGGTATTGCTTGTGGCCTATTGCTTGTCATCATAAAATGCTGATACTGGAAGCGCTATCGTGAAAGCGTTAGTGTAAAAGCATTAGTGTAAAAGCCAGCCAGTAAAAACGATCTACAGCTTAATGATTTGGTTTTAATTTGACTCAAAACTGACCCAAAATTAAATATAGCGACCAGAGACCGTAGGTGCATGGGCCTTGTGCCCAACAGCTTAATTTCCTACCGAGGTTTGCGATTAAAGTCTAAGCTTTTAAGCTGTGACCATTAATGCGTATGCCCCGATCTGGTTAGTAGATCGGGGCTTTTTGGTGGGGCTAGTTCACACCCTATAGCCTCTGTCGAGTTAGCCGCTACTAGTCATTCTCCTCGGAGAGGCTACGCCAACGCTAGAAGCCTTGACTAGCAGCAGCGGTGAGACCCTGCGTCGTCGTACGGCGCTAAGGAAAGCTCACCAAGACAAAGTAAGAATGCATCCTTACTTTGCTGTAGGCAATAAAATCTCAGCCAACAAGATCTGGGCTACCCAAATCTCAGCCAACAAACTCTAAACAAAAAGGAGGTGAAATGAAATGGGAAGAACGCTAGCAAACAAACAAGAGCTCGTGGAAGAACTGAAAGTTCTTTTGGACCAGTCGGAATCGGCCTTTGTGATCGATTATGCCGGTCTTTCGGTGAGTCAACTCGGAGATTTGCGTAATCGGCTGCGTGAGTCCGGTACGGTGTGCAAAATCTCGAAAAACACGCTGTTAAAGCGAGCGATTGATGGCCAAGCGCAGTGGCAAGCGATGGAATCGTTGCTGACAGGCACATCGGCAGTGATCCTAACGCAGGAAGATATTGGTTCGGCTGTTAAAGCCTATCAAAAGTTCCAGAAGGACACCAAGAAAACTGAGCTGCGCGGTGGTGTGCTAGAAGGCAGGCTGCTGAACTCAAAGGAAGCAGAAGCCCTGGCTGATCTGCCAACCAAGGATGAGCTGTACGCCAAGATTGCGATTGGCATCAATGCAGTGGCGACCAAGATTGCTTTGGGCATCAAGGAAGTCCCGGCTTCGATTGGTCGTGGCATCAAGGCTTATGCCGAGAAAGGCGAAGAATAAGCCTATTCACTTTCAACGAACTAACTTTCAACGAACTAACTTTCAACTCATTTTAAGGAGAGACCTCAATGTCTACTGCAACTGACGAAATTCTTGAAAAGCTGAAAACACTCTCTTTGCTAGAGGCTTCTGAGCTAGTGACTCAAATTGAAGAAGCTTTTGGTGTGAGTGCAGCGGCTCCTGTGGGCGGCATGATGATGGCTGCTAGCGGTGGTGCTGAAGAAGAAGTCGAAGAGAAAACTGAATTTGACGTAGTGTTGGATGAAGTACCTGGCGATAAGAAAATTGCCATCTTGAAGGCGGTGCGTACTATGACTGGCCTAGGCTTGAAAGAAGCTAAGGGTATGGTAGAGTCAGCACCGGTTACGGTCAAAGAAGCGGTTGCTAAAGAAGCGGCTGAAGAAGCGAAGAAAACCCTTGAAGATGCAGGCGCTAAGGTGACGATTAAGTAAGCTTTATTGCGACTTATATGACAAAGTAAGGACATTCTTACTTTGTCTTGGTGAGCATTCCTTAGCGCCGCAAAGCGACGCAGGGTCTCACCGCTGCTAGTC
>JAAUPS010000124.1 GCA_012033015.1 Phormidesmis sp. RL_2_1 | reverse complement strand
GCAGGGTCTCACCGCTGTCTTGGTGAGCATTCCTTAGCGCCGTACGACGACGCAGGGTCTCACCGCTGCTCGTCAAGGCTTCTAGCGTTGGCGTAGCCTCGCCGAGGAGAATGACCATTGTCCTAACTCATGACCTAACTCATGACCTAACTCATGACCTAACTCACTTGGACTATTTTTAATAAGCACCTATCCTTTGACCCCACTCCCCGTCTCCGAAGGCACAATGTAGCGCTGAGCCGCCACAAAAAATAGAATGACCGGCACAATCGAAATCACTGAACCTGCTGCAATTAGCCGCCAATCCAAAGAAAAACTGCCTGCCAATCGTGCTACGCCCAATGGCAGCGTGTAATACTCAGGCCGATCCAAAATCAACAGGGGCCACAAAAAATCACTCCACGAGCCAATGAAAACGAAAATTGCCAAAGTGACTAAGGCCGGACGCACAGACGGAATCATGATATGCCACCAGATGCCCAGTTCGGTGCAGCCATCGATGCGAGCGGCTTCTTCTAGTTCTTTGGGCACGCCTTGAAAGGCTTGGCGCATCAGGAAAATACCAAAGGCTGAAGCGATGGACGGGAAAATGGCACCAATGTAGGAATTGGTAAGTCCAAGCTGAACGGTGAGAATATATAGCGGAATCATCACGATTTGGAACGGAATCAAAATCGTAGAGACAATCAGTGAAAATAACAGCTCTCGCCCTTTAAAGTTCAATCGCGCTAGGGGATAGGCAGCCAAAGAACACAGTGTGAGATTAAGGATGACGGTGACAACCGCAATCAGGGTGCTATTGAAAAAATAACGGCCGAAAGGATTGGTTTGCCACACCTTGGCAAAGTTAGCGAAGGTGGGAGATTCGGGCAAAAACTGGGGCGGAAATTGGAAGAGGTTCTCGGTGGGGCCTTTGAAGGCAGTGCTGACCAGCCAGAGGAGAGGCAGGAGCATGGCCAGCGCGATCGCACTCAAAAACCCATACATTAAAATCTGCTTCAAAGTCTTCTTCAGTAGCGAGATTGCCGCCCGCCAATCTCGCCGTCGCCGCTGATCTTGCTGCCCCTGATCTACCGCCCCCATCAACGCCATACCTCCTACCCAAACGATCTATCCTGCATCAGCCAAAGTCCTGCAAAAGACTCCGACTCAGGACTCTCCTGCACCGCAATAAAGTGCACATTATTCGCCGCCAATTTAGCATCTTCAAAGCGTTGCCCTTCAGCCTGCATTTGCGGTGACACCAGATCAGCCAATAGCCACGTTTCTGTCGTTCCCGTATCCATCAGCAGCCGCGCCGTCTTCGTATTTGTCGAAGCATAATTAGTCGATTCTTCTTGCCCTGCACGCACGCTCGCAATCTCTAACCCCGACATCCAAGCCGCTAGCGGCGTCGCCCGACTAGAGTAAATAATAAAGCCAGGAATCGGCGTTTCAGGATCTACCCCCGTGGCCGCCAACGGAAAAGACTCCCCAAAACCAACATCCCACTCACCCATCTGCGCAAAATCTTGAGCAGGCAAGCTCACCAACGCCCACTTTTGACCCATCAAGGCATCCGGCAAAGGATTGACCACTTCCAACGGCCTAGAAACAGAAGGCGAATGACTTGCCTGATAGCCGGGCTCGTTGGGATATACATTTTCATAGCGATCTTCTAGCCATTGCTGGAGAGCAATCGTGCGGCGGCTAGGATAGGGGAGCAGCCCCGCTGCCTCACAGGCACGCTTGATCATATTCTGCATCTGATAGCGAAAGTAGCGCACACGGGTGGGCTGAGTGCCCGATTGTGCGATCGCCTCCTCAATTGCCAGTTGGAGCTGATCGGAATTCACCTCACTATTCGACACATATTTGCTATAGCGAAATAGCTGCTCCGGATCGTCTTCAACCGACTGCAACCCTTCACATATGAGGATTTCCCAGCGTTTTTTTTGCGCTCATCCAATATCGGTCTGGAGTAAAAATCCAGCTCCCAAACAGTACCCATAGGTATCCAACCAGCTAAGTATTAATCCCATCCAAAAGTAAATCGCGCCTGAGCCAAGGGATTTCCCTCTCTAACGTCATCGTTAGCGGCAGAAGTGAGCTTCTAAGCTAACCAGCATCCCCTTCAGCCAGCGTCTTCGTCACATTCTTAGCCCGCTCCTCCGCCTCCGCCATGATCGTCGCCATATCCTTGAGTATCTCACCGGGATACTTTTCCAACACCTGAGTAGAGAGCGCAATTCGACCCCGCTCATCATCAATATTGAGCACCACCGCCTTAACCGCATCACCCACCTTAAACACATCACTCAGAGCCGATATATAGCTCTTACTAATTTGTTTAATGTGTAGCAGCCCTGAAGCACCTTGGAAATCGACAAACGCGCCAAAAGGCTTTAGTGAAGCGATCGTGCCCTCAATCAGCTCACCTTTGGTCAGCTTGCCAAACACCAAAGCCCGCGCTGCATTCCGCTCAGACAGTAAAAGCTTATTATTTTCCTCATCCACCTCTAAAAAGGCCACATTGATGGTGTTACCCATCAGTGTATCGAGATCTTCTACCCGATTAGCCAAATGAGATCTAGGAATAAAACGCTCGCAGGCCAGTCACTTCAGCGGTTACCCCACCTTTATTACTGCCAGAGATCGTCACTTCCAGCACATCTCCATTTTCCTGACGCTCTCGAAGCTTCTCCCACACCGCCTTAATTTCCAAAGCACGGATAGAGATCACCATCTGACCATTGGCGTCTTGATCGCGCACAATCAAAAACTTGCGCTCCAAGCCAATCGGCACCACTTCTTCTAGCGTCATCTCCGACTCAATAAACGCTTCCTTCGCCGGTAAAAAAGCGGCCGACTTACCACCGATATCCACATAGGCACCATCGCTCTCATGGGTCTCGACTTTACCCGTCACCACGCTACCGCGCGAAAACTGATAATCCTGCTGCTCTAGCGCTTTTGCGAAATCTTCGGCTGAAAAAGTCAACGGAGATATCTCCCGAGTCTATATACGTAGCTTTTAAATATATCGGGTTATCGCAGTTTTTCCACCGCTTAAGCCCTTCAGACTACCGAGTTATCATCAAGAATTATTGAGCAGAGCCTTAAAAAATAAAATCACCCACCACGAACGGCAAATTCCCGACTAATCTCTAGGTAGATATTTTGGCCGCACAGGGAGCGCGTGAGAGAGTGGTTCAGTTCCATATTCAAACCGACAGCGAAATACCAGCATCCACACAGCTATACGACCAAATTTGGTTTGCGATCGCATCTCGCCAATATCCGCCCGGATACCGCCTACCCAGCACGCGCCAGCTCGCCATGCAGACCGGCCTGCATCGCAACACCATCAGTAAGGTGTATCGCCAATTAGAAGATGCAGGCGTAGTGGAAGCGATGCCCGGTTCCGGCATATACGTCCGCGCAGAAGGGACAACCGAAATTGTCAAACCGGGCTCCCCCCTGCTTGATAAGTTTCCTAAAGCCCAAGAACTCGTCGAAAATAGCCTAGATGAACTGCTTCGGCAAGGCTGCTCTCTGCATCAAGCCCGCGAGCTATTCATGACCGAGGTAGACTGGCGGCTGCGCTGTAGCGCCAGGGTACTCGTCACCATTCAGAGAGAAGATGGTGCTGGCGAACTGATGGTACGTGAACTAGAGCAAGCACTCAAGATCCCCGTACAGCTCGTCCCTTTAGAAGAATTAGATCAGGTACTGGCCCAGACCCGTTCAGGCACAGTAGTAACCAGCCGATATTACGTCAATGAGGCCGAGGCCATAGCGGCCCCCAAATCTGTAAGGGTCATTCCGATCGACATTTACGACTACGCCAAAGAGCGCGAACTCCTCAAAAACCTGCCTAAGGACACCTGCCTCGGTCTAGTGAGCCTCAGTAGCGGCATCATCCGCATCGCCGAAGTCCTTTCCTACAGTCTGCGAGGTGACGACATCCTCGTGATGACAGCCCAAACCGAAGACACCCAGAAACTCTCTGCTGTTGTCCGCAGCGCCCAAACTATCGTCGCCCTAGATACCGCTAGCTATCCGGCCATCAAAGAAGCGCTCCTAGCGGCCCGCAACGACATTATCCGGCCACCAGAGATCATTCGCTGCGAAAACTACATCGGCGAAAAATCTATCGGTCGTCTCAAACGGGAATTGGGATTAGATTAAATCAGTAAGATTTAATCTAAATCAAAGATTTAATCAAAATCAAAGATTTAATCAACGGCTATCACCAACCTCTCCGCAGCACCAGCCTCTAGAGTCCACGATTCCAAGCCTCTAGAAATCCTTCAGGCAGCCATAAGCCGCTATAAACCCCCGTTAATACTTCAAGCTCGCCCCATAAGCCTCGGTTAAAGAGTTGTGTATTACTCCACAGAACGCAAAAATATGCGGCATCCTGGTGAGACACTCATCAGACAACATCCAGACAATACATCTACCAGACGGATTATCTGCTAGATGCGCTGTCTACTAGATGTGCATCTAAGTGAGTCATATCAAGTGAGTCATATCAAGTGAGTAATTTAGACGATGAGTAACGTGCAAACAACTGAAGACACACAGCCGATCAAAACCGAATACAGCGGTGAACTGCTGCTCACCATGCCCAAGACCTTACACAGCAAACTTGCAGAAGCGGCTGTGCGCGAAGGTATTGATTTAAACCAATACTTGGTAGCCCTGTTGAGCGAACAAAATGCCCGACAAACGGCCCTCAGTGAAATGGGCAACGCCATGGGTGATATGCACAACAAGCTAGATGAAATCAACCGGCAGCTCAAGCCAGAAGATGCCTCAGATGATTTTCGAGAGCGAAGCGCTAGAGATCAAAGGGCTAGACAACGAAGACTAGTTTATGACAATCGATATGTGCACGATTGGGAATCGGGATTAAACGATTAAGTGCCCTCAGGCAGCCATCAGGGCCTCTTCACCCTCTTCTACGCTTGAGAAGGGGGATTTTTTACATATCTTTAAACATTAAAGGGTTGTGCTAAAGGGTTATGCGCGTGGGCTGACAGGCGGTGTAGTCCCTTGCAAAAAAGCTCGCATAATCTGTAGGTAGCTGTCTGCATCTTCTAGCATCGGGAAATGGGCTGTATTAGGCATCAAGACATAGTCCATGTGCTCGCTGATATCAGCCGCCTGACGCCCAAGTTTGGCAGGGGTAATTTTGTCATATTCTCCTGAAATCATCAGTGTCGGCACTTTCAAATTGGTAAATGCTTTCGGCATCACTTCTGTGGCGTGCTGACTAACTGCCGCTTTTAATGTCCCCATGGCGGTGGGGCCGTCGGCCATTAAAAAGTCTTCTAAAAACGCTTTCTTTTCTGCAAGGGGAATTGAGCGCTTTAAAAACCGTGACATGAACATCTGTGGCGCAAGGGGAATTTGAGTGAGCCATTTGGGGCGAAAGGCCACGACGTAACCGCCGAACAGATAAAAAGCTTCAAATGCCCATTTTTGATAGGGGAAGCTCCCGTTACAGGTCAAAATGGCCTTCTTGACCCGCTCTGGGTAACGGTCTAAAAAATAGAGGCCCGCTGTACCACCCAAAGAATGGGCGTTCATGTATACCGGCTGATGAAGATTGAGAGCATCTAACAGGCCGAGAAGATCGTCAGCGAAACTTTCTAAAGTGTTGAGGGCTCCAGCAGCCATGGCTGCTGGAGCAGCGGCCTGTGAACGGCCAAACCCTCGCATGTCGTATAGCAAACAATCGTATTCGTCTGCGATCGCCCTAGCGGTCGATTCCCAATAGCGCGCCGATCCCGCCCAACCGTGCAAAAAAACCATCACGGGCTTTTCATCATTACCGGGATGATCCTGCGTAGAAATCCACTCATAGTAATGATCAACGCCATTTACGCTAACGTAGGGCATCCGTCGCTTTTCACTCCTAGTATCACGCCTAGTATCACGCCTAGTATTACGCCTTGATGAACAAGCCTTAAGCTGATTCAGGTTCAGGGATCGAAGACGGATGCACGAGCAGCTCAGCCGTTGAACGATTTTCGACCATTTCGCGGGTGAGCACGCAGCGCTTCACATCTTCTCGTGAAGGCAGCTCGTACATGACATCCAGCATAATTTCTTCGATAATGCTGCGCAGTGCCCGAGCGCCGGTTTTACGGTTGTAGGCTTCCTTTGCGATCGCCTTAATCGCCTCCGGCTGAAACTCTAGCTCCACATTATCCATTCGCATCAGCTTTTTGAACTGCTTCACCAAAGCATTCTTAGGCTCCGTCAAAATAGATACCAAGGTCTTCTCATCCAAAGGCTCCACAATTGAGATGGCCGGAATTCGCCCGATAAACTCTGGAATCATACCAAACTTGACAATATCGTCCGCCACCAAATGCTTCAGCGTCTGGGTAGACTTTTTATCCGCATCCAACTCCTTTCCCGGCTGTACAAAACCCATAGATTTTTTGCCAATGCGCTGCTCCACAATCTTGTCGAGCCCAACAAAAGCGCCACCACAGACAAACAAAATATTACTGGTATCGATTTGAATACAATCCTGGTAGGGATGCTTGCGGCCCCCTTGAGGCGGGACATTTGCCACTGTACCTTCCAGCATCTTCAACAGCGCCTGCTGAACCCCTTCGCCCGAAACATCGCGAGTGATGGAAGGGTTCTCACTTTGCGGGCAATCTTATCAATTTCATCAATGTAAATAATACCGCGCTGAGCTTCCTCTACATCTAAATCAGCCACCTGCAGCAGCCGCAGCAGGATATTCTCGACATCCTCGCCGACATAGCCCGCCTCCGTCAGCGTAGTCGCATCTGCGACAGCAAACGGCACCTCTAAAATGCTCGCCAACGTCTGAGCTAACAGGGTCTTACCGCAGCCCGTCGGCCCAATGAGTAAAATATTCGACTTTTGCAGCTCGATATCATCCTCATCGGCTTCCCCACCGTCAGCATTCACAAAGCTCAGCCGTTTGTAGTGGTTATACACCGCCACCGACAGCACCTTTTTAGCCTCATCTTGGCCAATGACATGCTCATCTAAATACGACTTAATCTCACGCGGTTTCGGAATTTGACTCAACGCAATTCGAGAAGGTGACTTACGCCTGCGCTCTGGCGTCTGCTCACGACGCTGGGCGGGCGCAGCCACTGATGAATTAGAGTCAAACAACTCCTCATCCAAAATTTCATTGCATAGGTCAACGCATTCATCGCACACGTAAACCCCCGGCCCCGCAATCAGCTTGCGCACCTGCTCTTGCGACTTACCGCAAAAAGAACACTTTAAATGGGAGTCGTACTTAGACATAACCGTTACCCTACCGCAGTCAGCTTAGTATCAGAGAGCATTTTCCGAGTCACCACCTGATCAATCAGGCCGTATTCCTTTGCTTCCTCAGCAGACATAAAAAAGTCACGCTCAGTATCTGCCTCAATGCGAGCCAAATCTTGGCCCGTATGGGTCGCTAACATCTCATTCAGACGTTTTTTCAAATAAAGAATTTCCCGCGCCTGAATTTCAATATCGGCTGATTGACCTTGGGCACCCCCAGAAGGTTGATGAATCATAATCCGTGAGCTAGGCAAAGACATCCGCTTGCCCTTAGCACCCCCAGAGAGCAAAAATGCCCCCATACTAGCCGCTAGACCAAAGCAAATCGTTACCACGTCAGGACGAATTTGCTGCATGGTGTCATAGATGGCCATGCCCGCTGTTACCGAGCCACCGGGAGAATTAATGTAGAGCTGTACATCCTTTTCAGGATCTTCGGCATCTAAAAACAAAAGTTGAGCAACGATAGAGTCAGCAACATCATCCATCACGGGTGTCCCTAAAAAAATGATGCGCTCACGCAGCAATCGCGAGTAAATATCAAAGGCGCGCTCACCCCGTCCAGATTGCTCAACCACCATCGGCACTACATTCTGAGCATTGCCTTCAAATTGTGATGTATCCATAAAACTGAAACTGCTGCCTATACACGTGCTTAATGTACCGCATCTCAACCAAAACTAAAGTTACAGATGCGATACCACTGTAACGAATCACTTTATTTTCGACATGGTTCAGCAAACTGCTCACAAGCGCATTAGGCCATTGAGCTAGTCATCGGCTGCGACCACTTCGGCTTCTACCTCAACTGCCTGCAGCTCATCTGTTTGCGGGTCATCAGCATCGACTTCGAGGTCCACCTCATCATCGGCTAACGAACCTTCAGGGACTAATTCAACCTGAGAATTTTCCTTTAGCCAAGCCAAAATCTTTTCCTTCAGTAGATCTTCATTAACGACCTGATTGAGCCGATCGGGATCGACTTGACTCGGATCATCCACCTCAGCCATCATTTCCGCTGTGCGCGCCTTAATTTCCGCTTCTTCGACAGCAATTGACTCTAGCTTGGCAATTTCTCCTAGCGCCAATGTCCGGCGTAATCGCTCAATCGCTTCAGGACGAGCATTACTGCGCATATTGTCTACCAAATCTTTGGTTAAAAATTTGCTCAGATCAATCCCCTGACGACTGAGCTGCATTGCTGTTTGAGTCACAATAAAATCCACTTCACGCTTAATCAGTGTGTCAGGGATTTCAGCTTCAACATACTTGACCAATTCATTCAGCAGGGCTTGCTGAATGTTGCTATCGGTGGCATTTTCAGCCTCTTCTTCATAGCGTTCGACTAATGATTTACGCAATTCTTCAAGTGTTTCAAACTCACTGACTTCTTCAGCAAAGTCATCATCCATATCAGGTAATTCCTTTTCCTTCAGCTCCTTCAAGGTGATAGAAAAAGTCGCCGGTTGACCGGCCAGCTCAGCTTGAGGATAATCTGCAGGGAAGGTAACCTCTACATCTTTGGTCTCTGCTAACGTCATCCCGACGATGCCTTCGACAAAGCCAGGAATAAAGCGACCTTCCTTAATTTCCACTTGGAAATCTGAGGCACTGCCACCTTCGAATTCTTCTAGTTCGCCGTCTTCGTTTTTCGCTTTACCGACAAAATCGACAACCGCTACATCTAGCTCTTGGGCGGCTCTGTCTTCAACCGGTACCAGCGTTGCTAAATTCTCCCTGTAGCGTTCAAGGGTCTCTTCAACCTTGCCATCTGCGGGCTTAATCTCTTCTGCTTGGACAGAGAGATCTTTATACTGAGAGAGGGTGACCCGTGGCGGGACATCTACAGAAGCCGAAATCGTCACCGATTGGCCAGGTTCAAACGTGCCCATCAGTGCCTCAAAATCTGAGCGCAGTTGATAGTTGCCTAGAGCATCTATTTCTTCTTGCTTGACGGCCTGCTCAATAACTTTTTGCAGCAGATCTTCTAACGCTGCGGCTTTAAGCTGGAGCTTGCCGATACGCTGAATCAATATTTGGCGAGGTACTTTACCTTTACGAAATCCAGGAATATTAGCCGACTTCATGTAGTCGCGCAGAACCTTTTCGTAGCTCTTTTGAGTCAATTCTGCCGGGACTTCTATTTCCAGTCCGACTTGGCTATCGGGCAATTTTTCCTGGGTAACTTTCATACTACAAACTTTACGATTGGGCAATTACAATTGGGCAAGGATTTCTGAGCAAAGATTATTGAACACATGCTTCTAAAGCAAAGCGAATGCTTCAAGCGAATACTTTTATGAATAGATATGAGTAGAGCAAATTTGTACAGCGTAAATGTTTGGGTTGAGTTGAGCGATCACATAGACCTAAGATCTAGATAATACAAGCCTAAGTTAAAAAGAAAACCCATCAAAAAACCCAACGAAAGAAAACTTGGCTACTGGTTTGGTTATCTATCTTTGGTTATCTATCGCAGTTAGCCATCATACACCTCATTATATTTATTCCATATAAATTTCAAATAGCTTTTCCAAATGCGGGGAACATTCCCTTGGATATTGCCTATATTTTTTTGTTCACTGGCTTTTTCAGCGCTGAGCACCCTTCTCTGCACTACCGCTGAGGCGACTGAAAAGCTATCAAGTCGCCATTTCAGGTAATGTATAGTGGTTGTTGCGACGGTTTTTAACCCTAAAGCATCCTAGAGCTAGGAGGATACTTGCTTGACTCATTCTTATAACGTGGCCATTTTAGGCGCGACTGGTGCGGTGGGCAGTGAATTGGTTCAGCTCCTAGAAGAGCGCGATTTCCCCATCAAAACCCTGAAGCTGCTGGCCTCTTCTCGCTCAGCAGGCAAGCAAATTAGCTTTAAAGGAAAGGCGATCGCAATTGAATCAGTCACCGCAGAATCCTTCGACGGCATTGACATTGTCTTAGCCTCCGCTGGCGGCAGCATCTCCAAAGAGTGGGCTGCAACCATTGTTAAAGCGGGCGCACTGATGATTGATAACTCTAGCGCCTTCCGCATGGATAACGCTGTTCCACTCATCGTGCCAGAAGTCAACCCTGAAGCGGCCAAGACCCATCAAGGCATTATTGCCAATCCCAACTGCACCACTATTTTGATGAGTGTGGCGCTGTGGCCCTTACAGCAGATCCAGCCGATTCGCCGTATCGTAGTGGCCACCTATCAGTCAGCAAGTGGCGCAGGTGCTGCGGCCATGGCAGAAGTCAAGCAACAGGCCCAAGCTATTTTAAATGGGGAAAAGCCACCCACAAAAAGTTTTCCCTATCCCCTCGCCTTTAACCTATTTCCCCACAATACGCCGATTAACGATCAGGGCTATTGCGAGGAAGAGATGAAAATGGTGAATGAAACCCGTAAGATTTTTGGCGCGCCAAATCTTAGAATATCTGCGACCTGCATTCGCGTCCCAGTTTTGCGGGCCCATTCAGAAGCCGTAAATTTAGAATTTGAGCAGCCCTTTCCAGTAGCTGAAGCGCGTGAAGCCATCCAAGCAGCAGCAGGTGTTCAGCTCGTTGAAGATTGGAATGCCAATTATTTCCCGATGCCAATCGATGCCAGCGGCGAAAATGACGTTTTGGTTGGTCGAATTCGCCAGGATATATCCCACCCAATGGGACTAGAGCTGTGGCTCTGTGGCGACCAAATCCGCAAAGGAGCAGCCCTCAACGCCGTACAAATTGCTGAATTAGTGGTCGCTAAAAGTTGGCTGAAGACACCAGCGACTGTTTAGCCATTCACGGGACGGTCACTAGACGGTCGCTAGACGGTCGCTAGACGGTCGCTAGACATTCACTGGGCATTCACTGGGCATGAATCGAAAAAACAATCTCCACAAATCTCATCAAACAGTCGTCTCACTGACAGACAAACTCCTAAAAGCAGATACCAGTAGGCAATAAGTATGACGGACAGCTTTAGTGGCACGCCCAGATTTGGTCGGGTACTGACGGCCATGGCCACCCCTTTTCTTCCTTCTGGAGAAGTTAATTATCCAGTAGCAGAAAAATTGGCCAGCCACCTCGTAGATCATGGTACAGACACAGTTGTCGTCTGCGGCACTACGGGTGAATCACCAGCGCTGACTTGGGATGAAGAATATGCCCTATTTAAAGTCGTACAGCAGGCGGTAAAAGGACGCGCCCAAGTCATAGCAGGAACCGGTTCTAACAGCACAGCAGAGGCGATTGAGGCGACAGAAAAGGCCGCCAAGTTAGGCTTAGATGGTTCTTTGCAAGTGGTGCCTTACTACAATAAGCCCCCTCAATCAGGACTGCGCGCTCACTTTCAGGCGATCGCACAGGCAGTCCCCGATTTGCCGATCATGCTTTACAATGTTCCTGGACGCACAAGCTGTAATCTGCTTCCTGAAACAGTCCTACAGCTAGCAAAGATTCCTAATATCGTCGCCATTAAAGAGGCAAGTGGGAATCTTGATCAAGTCAGCGAAATTAGTCGGCTCTGTCAACAACAGGCGCTCTTCGACTTTGAGATCTATTCAGGAGATGACTCGCTGACCCTGCCCATGCTCTCGGTGGGAGCGGTTGGGGTTGTCAGCGTAGCCAGTCACTTGGTAGGAGATTTACTACAGGAAATGGTTCGGGCCTTTGAAACAGGCAAAATAAAAGAGGCAATGGCCCTACACCTAAAGCTTTTTCCTCTGTTTAAGGTATTGTTTGCGCTCACTAGCCCTGTTCCGCTAAAAGTAGCGTTAGCATTGCAAGGATGGCACGTTGGCAACTGCCGGTTACCGTTATGTGAAGGGACACCTGAGTTAGAAGCAGCAATGAAAGCTCAACTGACACAGCTAGAATTACTGAATTAGCCAGGATGACTAAATGCCAGGATGACTAAATTAGGATGACTAAATTAGGATGACTCAAACTTAGGATTACCGAAGGATTACCGAAGGATTACCGAATTTAGCAACCAACCTACAGAGCCTAACAAGAGCCTAACAAGCTAAAGGTTCTCTAGCTCTCCAGCAAAACTGACTAGCACAAGCATCTATTAGGCTAATCGTAGGCTAATCACATCAGAAGCAAGACAAGAGCTGATAGTTTGAAGCTCATCAACTATGTCGTCATAACCCCAACGTCGCCAAGATAGCCTGGAGAAATACCCTGGAGCAACACCCGGCAAAAATGGCAACGCTCTGGCCCAAACCTCTAACTTTATTAGAATCAAAGCCCAGATTCATGCGCCAACACCCAACCGGCAAGCCAAACCGGCAAACAAAACAACCCCAGTTACAGCCCCCCAAAGATTAGGTCAAGCACAAATCAAAATTCAAAGAAAAGTTGTTACAAATCCGTCACGCCATATTCATCACGCCATATTCATCACACCATATTCAAAGACAGCCCTCGGCACCTGTAAAATCGACACTCATCCCAGAGCTCAATCAAAGTCAAGTTAGGACCAAAGTCAAGTTAGGACAATTATTTCGATTATCTTCAAACCTACGCAGGCCGAAACCCAAAGAAATTGGCTAACCCATTAGCCTGATTGCCTTAGCAAGGCTGCATCACTCATCAGGTTATTGAGCCACAAGGCGCGCCTTCACCTCAGCGTCGCTTGCCTTGCACAAGTCCGCCCGCAAACGTTTTTAAGCCTTTCAGTTTTTTCAACATCCCAATCGTAAATCAAGGAACCTACATGAGTAGACCCGTCAGCAGTAGAAATAATAGCCGCAGTAACG
The DNA here is from genome assembly GCA_012033015.1 of Phormidesmis sp. RL_2_1. GTDB lineage: Bacteria > Cyanobacteriota > Cyanobacteriia > Phormidesmidales > Phormidesmidaceae > Phormidesmis. The sequence continues at coordinate 2,004 of JAAUPS010000124.1, read as the reverse complement.
GCCACAATGGCGACAGCAGCAACGGCAGCAGTCCCAACCCAAACAATAGCCAAAATAACGTTAGAAATGCTGCACCCAAACTAGGCAATAAGAACAGCCATAAAACTCAGAGCGAGTCAAAAGCACTCAAAATAATCCCCCTAGGTGGCCTTCACGAGATCGGCAAAAATACCTGTGTCTTTGAGTACGACGATGAGATCGTCCTGTTAGATGCAGGACTTTCCTTTCCGACAGAAGGTATGCACGGCGTCAATATTGTGCTGCCCGACATTACCTATCTCAAGGAAAATCAGCACAAAATCAAGGGCATGATCGTCACCCACGGCCATGAAGATCACATAGGCGGTATTCCCTTTCACCTCAAGCAATTTAATATTCCTGTGATCCATGGCCCCCGACTAGCCATGGCTTTGCTCCAAGGTAAGCTCGAAGAAGCTGGGGTGAGCGATCGCACCGTCATCCACACCGTCGGCCCTCGCGATACGGTTCAATTCGGCAAGCACTTCAAAGCTCAGTACATCCGCAACACCCACTCCATGGCCGATAGCTTCACCATGGCCATCGAAACGCCTGTAGGCACCATCATTCACAGTGGCGACTTCAAAGTTGACCATACCCCTGTAGACGGTGAATTCTTTGACTTTCAAAAAATTGCAGAATACGGCGAAAAAGGCGTTCTTTGCCTGATTAGCGACTCTACCAACGCCGAAATTCCCGGCAACACCCCCTCCGAAAGAGCAGTCTTTCCCAACCTTGATAGAGAATTCGGCGACGCCAAAGGCAGACTCTTTGTCACCACCTTTGCCTCCTCCGTTCATCGAGTCAGTATGCTGCTCGAACTCGCCCAAAAGCACAATCGAGACGTCTTCGTCGTGGGCCGCTCTATGCTTAATGTCATTTCCCATGCCCGCAACCTAGGGTACATCAGCGCCCCAGATAGCCTGTTCAAACCGCTCAATATGCTCAAGCAGTGCTCCGACGAAAAGGCCATGATCCTTACAACCGGCTCTCAAGGCGAACCCATGGCTGCCCTTACTCGCATTGCCAACCGCTCTCATCGGCAAATCAAGATACAAAAAGGCGACACAGTCATCTTTTCCTCAAACCCGATTCCCGGCAACACCATCAGCGTCGTCAGCACCATTGATAAACTCATGCAGCAAGGGGCTCGCGTCATTTATGGCAAAGGCAAAGGGCTCCATGTATCAGGTCACGGCTATCAAGAAGACCACAAACTGATGCTAGCAATGACTCGACCTAAGTTTTTCATTCCTGTCCACGGCGAACATAGAATGCTCGTAAAACACGCCGAAATGGCCCAGCAGCTCGGCGTCGAAGCAGACAATATCGCCATCGTTAACAACGGCGACGTCATCAAAATAACTGCCAACAGTATGAAAGTAGATGGCAAAGTCACCGCTGGCATTGAACTAGTAGATGCCTCCCGCACAGGTATTGTTGAGCGCACCGTACTCAAAGAACGTCAACAGCTTGCCGAAGACGGCATTATTACGGTATCTGCTACCGTCGATAGCAAAGGTCGCCTACTAGGGGATCCCTCTATTAATCTTCGTGGTGTGGTCACTGTCAAAACACAAAAACAGTGGGAAAGCAGTGCCATCCAAACTGTGAGAAAGTCACTGAACGAACGTTGGAAAGAAGTTGTAGAAAATCCTAATAGCGATCAACCCACTGTTAATTGGGAAGGTTTACACTCTCGCATCGAAGAAGATATTCGCCGATTTGTGCGCCGTGAACTCCCCAAGCAGTATCCAGTTGCCGTCCTCATGCTTCAGCATGTCGATGGGCTCAAAGCTCACAATAGCGAATCCGCTCAACCTGATGACGAACCCAAACGCATGGGCATCGGGCGACGGAAACGCTCTCTCTCTACAGTTTCAGCCTCCTAAAAAGTGCTGAACCATCTGGGTACAGCATTTATCCAAGTGCTATGTGTGTTGTAAGAGCCGTTATCTACCGTTATGTACGACGCTAGGCTACTGA
>JAAUPS010000347.1 GCA_012033015.1 Phormidesmis sp. RL_2_1 | reverse complement strand
TGAGGTAACTTTCTGATAGCGCAAGGTGGTCATGATGGATTCATGCCCCATCAAAGCTCTCAGTTCTTCAATGCCCATTAATCCGACCCGCTCAGTAGCAAAAGTATGCCGCAGATCATGCAGTCTCGCACCTTCTAGCGCAGGAATATCTGCAATCAACTGCCGCCAATTCTGATGAACCGTCCGATAGCTCAACCGACTAATAGAATCGGCTATCGGTTGCTGTGCGGTGAATAGAGCCGAACTACGTTGGTGACGATAGTGTCTTAGATACTGGGTAAGTAGCTGAGCAGCGTCATCGCTGTAAAAGCACCATCGCTGCTTGTTACCCTTGCCGATGACCTGAAACTTCTGTTGTTCAAGATCTACTTGTTCAAGATCGAGGGCAAGCACTTCTGATATTCTAGCTCCACTACGATGCAACAGTCTGACAATAGTGTGGGTACGACAGTCTGTTTCAACCACCCGATACATCTGGTTGAGCTGGTCTGGCGTTAGATATCGGATATTCTCATCAGAATTATGCTCACCCTTTTCTACATCTGGCTTTCGCCGCTTTAGCTTAGCAATAGGATTTGCTTTTATATGCTGTTGTTCTACCGCATAATTGAACAATGCCTGAATGATTGCTTGGTGCCGGTGGTGCGTCGTGTAAGCCAAATGCGAGAGACTGTTGAGATAGTCAGTTAGAATAGCGCGATCGCAAATTTCTATCGGCCAACTACCGTACTCACTGAGCAACGGCATCAGTGTATGTTCATAGGATTTTACCGTCTTCTGAGCCAAGCCAGGTCGGTCTAAAAACTGCGTGGCCACCATCGCTAAAGGAATCGACATCGGTAATAAATAAACGTGAATGATAGCGATAAAGTCGTTCCTTTACTCTATCGTCTAAGCAGATAGTTGCTGCTTTAGTTTTACCAATACTTTGAAATCATCCAACGTCCCAAAGCCCGGAGAATCGCTAGCCGCCTATGTCCACCGGCTGCGATTAGCCCTCGGCATGAGTCAGCAGGCCGTGTCCGAAAAGTCAGGTGTCCATGCTCAAAGCATCGGCAAGATTGAACGTGGCCACACCACGGTGCTCAAGCAGAAGACCCAGCGTGGGTTGGCCTATGCCCTTGACATTCCCGAAGCCCATTTGGAGGCAGCGGCCAAAGGCATCTCGGTGGAGGAAACCGGCGCACTAAAGTTTTGTCCGCAGTGCTGGATACCGGGCAATGCACCTGATGCCATGTGGCTGCACATCCATGCCCATTACTGCTTCCGCTGTGGCAGCGCTCTGCGCCACAACTGCGTTCAGTGCGACTCGCCTATCACTTCTTTGAAGCATCGCTTCTGCCCCTACTGCGGCACCGCCTACAACGCACCAGAAAAAGCAGAAAGCTAAAAAGGCGACTGCTCACATTTGTTTCATGAGGTGATCGCCTGTGCCCAGCATCGAAGAAACGGCTTACCCCAGGCTAAAGAGTAATCCTAGCCCCGAAGCCTTGGAAACGCTCTACATGCCTACGGCAGAGGAGATCGCCTTAGCCAAGCGCACCGGGCGCGGTGAAATGGCGAATGTCACTTTTCTGGTGCTGCTCAAAACCTTTCAAGTGGTAGGCTATCCCGTTCAGCTCTCGCAGGTGCCGAGTGCGATTGTTCGTAAGGTGGTCAAGACGCTTGAGAGTTCGCTGACCCCAGCCGATATTGTGGGCTATGACACTTCGGGAACGCGCCGCCGTCATCTGAGTGCGATACGTCAGCATCTGAATATTGAACCCTTTGGCCCATCTGCGCAGCAGGTGATGATCGCTGCGATGGAAACGGCTGCGGCGACTCAGCACGACCTAGTAGATTTAATCAACGTGGCGCTGGAAGAATTGGTCAAAGAGCGATTTGAGCTACCTGGCTTTACGACATTGGAGAAGGCTGCACGAACGACCCGTGCAACCAGCAACGAAGCTATCTATCAACGGGTTAGCGAGGCGCTAGATGGCGCAGCTCAAATGCAGCTCAATCAGTTGTTCTACTGCTCAGACGGGCAGGTGACGACACCTTGGAATGAGGTCAAGCGAGAACCTGATAGTCCAAAACTGAGTGAATTACAAAATTTAGTTGAGCGATTGCACTGGCTAAAGCCCCTACAGCTAGGAAGTTCAGCGCTCAAAGGACTCTCGGACGTAAAGCGAGAGCACTTCGCGGCTGAGGCGCTTTCACTTGATGCCGGGTCAATGAAGGAAGTGGCCGAGGGCAAACGAAATACGCTGACGGTGGCGCTTTTGCAGCAACGATACAGCCAAACGCTGGATGACATTGCCGAGGTGTTCATCAAACGGGTGAAGGGAATGCACTACAAGGCAAAGGATGCCTTAGAGCACTACCGGGCTGAGAGTCAGCAGCGCACCGATGCGCTGATCTCAAAACTACGACAGGTGGCGATCGCTCACAGCCTTGAAGGTGAGGTGGCAGATCGTTTTGCAGCCATTGATTGCATTATCGGTGAAGACTCGCAGGAGCTGATCGCGCAGTGCGATGACCATCTGGCCTATGCCGGGAACAACTACCTGCCGTTTTTGCCTAAGTTTTACCGCAGTCACCGCGCTGTGCTATTTCGATTCTTAGCGGTGGTGCCGTTGCGTCCCAGTACTCAAGATGAAGCGCTGACCCAAGCAATCCAATTTATTCAGACCCATCGAGGAAAGCTGAAAACTTGGCTACCGTTAGCCGAAGAAGAGGCGGCGGCGGATGCTGAAACGACACCTGTTCCTAAGCTGACGCTTAGCTGGGTGCCGAGCAAATGGTGGACACTGGTGACGGGCGAGAAAAACAGCGCCGCTATCCCAACTCAGGTGCATCGTCAATACTTTGAACTGTGTGTCTTCTCCCATATCTTGCTGGGGCTAAAGTCTGGCGATCTTTACATCGAAGGCAGTGCAGCTTTCGGTGATTACTTCGACCAATTGCTCTCGTGGCAGGAGATGGATGCTCACTTAGAAGAATACGCCCAGCAGATGGGTTTCCCAATTGAGCCAAAGGCTTTTGTCAAACACACCAGAGACTGGCTAGCTCAGCAGATCGAGGAAACTGACCAGGGCTTTCCAGCCAATACAGAGGTCTACTTCAAGTCAGACCGGCTGGTCATTCGTAAGGCAAAACCAAAGCACGCAAAAGGCGCAGCCCAGCTCAAGAAGCTGATCACCCAACGGATGCAACCTATCAATCTGACCGATATCTTGGTCGATACCGAGCTGTGGCTGAAGTGGACAAAGCATTTCAAGCCGATCTCTGGAAACGATGCCAAGTTTGATGATGCGGTGGCCCGCTATGTTGCGACAGCCTTCTGTTATGGCTGCAACATCGGCCCCTCGCAACTAGCCCAGTCACTCTCGCTGTTTGACCGCAAGCAGCTCGCCCAGGTCAACCAACGGCATATCACAAACGGGCAACTGCATCGGGCGATTGAATCGGTGATCAACGACTACAACCGCTTTCAACTACCCAAGTTCTGGGGCGTGGGCAAAAGCGCTTCGGTCGATGGCACCAAATGGGATATTTACGAGAACAATCTGCTGGCTGAATACCACATTCGCTATGGCGGCTACGGCGGCATTGGTTACTACCACGTCGCTGACAGCTACATTGCGCTGTTCAGCCATTTCATTCCCTGTGGCGTTTTCGAGGCGCTTTATCTCTTCGATGGGTTGTTGAACAATCAATCGGATATTCAGCCTGACACGCTGCACGGTGACACTCATGCCCAAAGTCTGACGGTCTTTGGGTTGGCCTATTTGTTAGGCATTAAGCTGATGCCGCGCATTCGGAACTGGAAGGACTTGACGTTTTATCGGGCAGGCACTGAAGCGCCCGCTCAGCATTTAGATGTGCTCTTTTCTGACACCGTTGATTGGGATTTGATTGAAACCCACCTGCCGGACATGCTGCGAGTCGTGCTCTCGATTAAGGCAGGTAAGATCAGTGCCTCAACGATTCTTAGAAAGCTGGGCACCAACAGCCGAAAAAATAAGCTTTTCAAAGCCTTTCATGCCCTGGGTTCTGCTGTCAGGACGGGCTTTCTAATGGAGTACATTCGTGACGCCAAGCTGCGGGCGACGGTGCAGGGCGCGACCAACAAGAGTGAGTCGTTCAACGCCTTTGTCCAGTGGTTGGCTTTTGGCGATATGGGGATCTTGAGAACCAACAATCGCGAGGAGCTGCGTAAGCGCATCAAGTACAACCATTTGGTGGCCAACTGTGTCGTCCTCTACAACGTTTTTGAGATGAGTCGGATTTTGCATGAACTGGCCCGAGAGGGCCATCAAGTTACCCCTGAAGCTATCAATGGCATGAATCCCTATGGCACTGGGCATATCATTCGACTCGGACAGTACGACGTTAATGTGAACCGACCCCTGCCCGAGATTCTTTATGACTTACCCTTTTGCCTGATGAACCGGAGGCTGAACTGGCTTAGCTGATGTCTGTTAGTTAGTACTTTTTCTGAAGAGGTTCATTTTTGAGGGCTGTGATGCAGTTAGATCAGTCATTACAGCCTTATGGCCCATTTTCTCCAGAATCGATGCCATAGACCTACAATGAAAGGTAGATACGAGCGGGCAATTCAATGCAAATTACCCTGAACCTCCCAGACAGTTTGAGTCAGACCGAGACCTTCAGCCAAAGCGATTGGCTGCGGGAGATTGCCTTTGCCTTGTTT
>JAAUPS010000346.1 GCA_012033015.1 Phormidesmis sp. RL_2_1 | reverse complement strand
ATTTAGTAATCACCATTTAGAAATCGCCACTTAGAAATCACCACTTAGAAATCACCATTTAGAAATCACCATTTAGAAATCAGCCTTTTGTCAGGGCTCAGTATTCATCAGGCTGTTTCTCCTGGTAGAGTGCGTCTTGCCAAGCGATTAGCTACGTTAACGATGTTAACTTACAAAGGAGGCCGCAATGGCTAACACAGATAAAGAACAACAGCTAGAAACCAGCGATAAGCAGACACCGTTAGAAGGAAAAAGCCGCACGACCGGTCAAGGCTCTAAAACCGAGACCAGAGATGGCGCAGAGCCTGAAGCACCAGGCAATGATGGCAATGTTGCCGGTAGCCCTAACCAAGGTACAGAATCTCGATAATCGCTGAGCGATTATGTGGCTGCAAGGCGAATTAGGGCCTAATCTGGCAGGGCAAATGTTATCGCTAGCCTAGATTAGGCCCAAACTAGGCCCAAACTAGGCCCCAAAAATCCTCAACCACTGGCCCCTTCTTCTAGCGATTCATTCTTCTAGCCATTCATTCTTCTAGCCATTCAATACAGCTTAGGTCGCTTTGGCTGAGGTACAGCATACTGGCTGAAACCATGACGTGACAATGAACCAAGCGACGCGTATTTAGCCGTTGGCGTTATGCATTCGGCACACACCATATATAGCCTGTACCAGATGTATTCGGTACAGGCTACTCACTTGGCCCGTTGTCCTGCAAAGGTTTCACCAAAATATCTGTACTCTAGCCAAGTGAGAAACGCTAGATTCAGTAGTCCGATATTTTTAGCAACCCAATTTCTGTTATGACAGCTACCCAACAAGAACGACGGCCAACGCCTGATGAAATTCCAGGACAAAAGCTACCCTATCCTGCTAGCCAGGAAGATATGACACCTGCGCCTGATAGCGACTTATCTAACTACAAGCCTGCAAATAAGCTGGCGGGGAAAGTCGCCATTATTACGGGCGGAGATTCTGGCATTGGACGAGCAGTCGCTTTAGCCTACGCAATGGAAGGTGCTAATGTCGCCATTCTTTATAACGTGAATGATGCAGATGCTGACAAAACCAAGCAATGGTAGAAGCGCGCGGTGGCGAGTGCCTACCGATAAAGATGGACGTGCGTCAGCCCGAAGCGTGTGAAAATGCCGTTCAGCAAACGATAGAAAGGTTTGGACAGCTCAACATTTTAGTGAATAATGCTGCTTTTCAGATGGTGCAAAAAGACTTAGCTGAACTCACCATCAAACAATTTCACGAAACTATAGAGACAAATGTGTTTGGTTATTTTCATATGCTCAAGGCTGCTTTGCCTCACCTAGGTGAAGGCGATGTGATTATTAACACAGGCTCTATTGTCGGCAAAATGGGCAAAGGGATGCTAGTGGACTACGCCACTAGTAAAGGGGCCGTTCATGCTATGACCCAATCCTTAGCTCAGAACTTGGCTGAGAAAAAGATTCGAGTCAATGCGGTGGTGCCTGGGCCAGTGTGGACACCAAATATTCCGGCGACTATGCCAGTTGAAAAAGTCGCTGAATATGACACAGATAATGCCATGGGCCGAGCCGGACAGCCAGAAGAGTTAGCACCTGCCTATGTCTTTTTGGCGGCTGAGGATAGCAGCTTTGTAACAGGCGCTTTGATCGATGTTACAGGCGGACAGCTTTCGAGCTAGGCATTGACTTGGTACAACAATTACTTGGTACAACGATTACTTGGTACCACTACTTGTTGGCGCAACTACTTGTTACAACAATGCGCGGCTTGTTGGTGCAACTACTTGGTGCAACAATGCGCGGCCTAGTCTGGCTGTTTTAATCCGGTTGTTTTACTTTGGCCACTTGAATCTGGCTGGCCTGATTAGGCCGTTCTAATTGTTGTCTTTTTCGATGTTAGGGACAATGTTGGGACGCTCTTTGTCTTCCCAACCGGCTGGGCGTTTGGAGTTGTACCAAGCAATGGAGCCAATGCCGACTGCGGCGACGAAGCCGACGACGCCAACGATGGTTAAAAATAGGGAATAGGGAATAGGGCTAGCCACTGATTCCTGTGCAATTAAGACCATGCTGTAATTCTGCTCACTCCAAAAAAATATGCTTTATCTACCATACCAGTTGGCCCTTCTATCAGCATCAGCTTCTGAGCTTCTTGGAGGAAGGTTTTTAGCAGATTATATTGCCTTGACCAATTGCCTTAAGCAAATTATCTGCGATTATCGCCTCGCTATAGACAGCACCAGACACCCTTTACTTGGATGAGTTGGATATACAGCGTGTGCCGAATGAATAACGCCGACAGCGAGGTTACGCCAACCGCTACATACGCGTTGCTTGGCCCTTTGTCACGTCATGGTTACAGCCAGCGTGCTTTACCTCAGCCAAGCGACCAAAGCTATAGATTTCATCACCAAGACATGTATCGTAACCTAGAATTGGTTTTCTATTTGAGTGGCAATTTGAGTGGCAAGGCGTGGAGTGAACCAGAGCGAGGACAATTTATTCGGTAGCTCTAAGGTACAGCGGAACGCCCTCTAGCCTACCAGCTAGTTGATCGATGCTTACTTTGGCTGCTCGGTTCTGATAGTTAAACATTCAATAATGGTATGCCTGAGATGCACCGAAGATGCATCTCAGGTGCACGAGTGGACTAGGCGCACATCTTTTTGGCAAGTTTATGGCAAGTTTCTATTAGCGCTGGTAGCGCGAGGGTCACCAACTGCCCCTGATCTACCACCTTTTTGCCATTGATAAAGCTATAGTCCACCGCTGGTGGCTGACAAAATATCAGCCCTGCTACCACATCGTGATGACTGCCTACCAATGCAGGTGTGTCAATATTAAAGGCAATAAAATCAGCCGCCATCCCCGGTGCTAAAGCGCCAATATCATCGCGACCTAGCACCTTGGCTCCACCGAGGGTGGCCATTTCTAAAGCCTCACGGGCCGTCATTGCTGCTGCATCTAGCTCTCGCACCCGTGCTACTAAAAAAGCCGTCCGTGTTTCTTGCAACAGATTTGAGGCATCATTTGAGGCGGCCCCATCTACCCCTATACTCACAGCCACCCCTTGATTGAGCATTTTGCGAATTGGGGCAATACCGCTGGCTAGTCGCATGTTGCTGCAAGGGCAGTGGGCCACCCCTGTGCCGGATTTGGCAAACTTTTCAATCGCACTGTCGCTGAGCTGCACACAGTGGGCGTGCCACACATCTTCGCCGAGCCAACCCACTGATTCGGCATAGTCTCCGGGCCGTAGGCCAAACTTGTTGAGGCTGTATTCCACATCGCTTTTGTTTTCGGCCAAATGGGTGTGGAGCCTTACTCCTGCATAGCTGCGCGCCATGGCTGCCGACTCTCTCATGAGTTCGGGCGATACGGAAAAGGGAGAACAGGGTGCTAGCACGATCCGCGTCATCGCATGGCGGCTGTTGTCATGGTATTGCTCAATCAAGCGCTGGGAGTCTTTGAGAATGTCTTGTTCTTTTTCGACTAATGAATCTGGCGGCAGTCCGCCTTGGCTTTCGCCCACACTCATGCTGCCCCTACTGGCATGAAAGCGCAGGCCAATGTCTTGCACGGCGCGAATTTCATCATCGAGTGTGCAGTCGTTGGGGAAAATATACAGATGATCGCTGGCCGTGGTGCAGCCAGAGAGTATCAGTTCAGCGGCGGCCATTTGGGCGCTGGCATACACGCCCTCGCTGGTCAGCTTGGCCCACATGGGGTAAAGGGTTTGTAGCCAATGAAAGAGATCGCAGCTCTGGGCGGCGGGGACAGCGCGGGTAAGGGTTTGGTAAAAGTGATGGTGAGTGTTGACAAGGCCCGGTAAAACAACATGACGCCCGTTTAGATCGAGCACGTTGTCGGCAGCGGTGTCGCGTAATGCTGTCGTTGTGTCAACTTGTTCAATGATGTTGTCTCGAACAAAAAGCGCGCCGTTTTTGATCTCTCTGCGCGCTTCGTCCATTGTCACTAGGGTATGGATATTTTTGACTAGCAGTGTGCCCATGGGTTGCTTATGCTGTATAAAGTTTGCTCAAACCCAGCTTTGCGAGCTGTTTGCGATACATAATTGAAGTTTGATCGGCCTCAATATGGACTTCTACCCGCAAATCCAGCGGCAGATCTTCTGGGTATTGGGCCTCTACCACTGCTTTGTCTTCATTAAAAATTTGATAGTTAAATTCGTAAACTGGCTCTAGCGGTTGGTCTTTGTCGAAGTTGCGGCATAAAGGAGAGAATACGCGGGTTTTGCGGGCCGAAACTGGCGAGGCTGCATTGAGGATACACAATCGGCCCTGATCGGGAAAATGCACCCTTAGTAAAGCGGTAAAGGGCAAAAAGACGGTAAAGTCTCGCAGCCACTCAAAGCCTGCTGGAGCCCGGTGTTGAAAGCTTTTAGGGAAGTTACTCACTTGGCTGATGTACTTCGCCTGTAGGCCGCGTTCGGTGGGGGTAACGTGGTATTTGGGCACTACCGGATTGTGGCGATCGCCAAATGAGTCTGCATGTACCCAGGCAAAATGAGCCACATCTAAAAAGCCCTCTAGCTGTCTGCCTGCTGCGGCATTAAGTGCGATCGCATCTGGCAAAATCGGCTGATAGCTGGCATCTGACCATTCTGGGAAAACGGGCAGCGCGTCTGGATCTTCGGCATCGCCCATCAGGGTTGTCCAGACTAGCCCGTAGGCTTCTTTGACGGGGTAGGTTTGCAGGCATAGTTTACTAGGAATGCT
>JAAUPS010000345.1 GCA_012033015.1 Phormidesmis sp. RL_2_1 | reverse complement strand
AGGACAATAGTAATCGCTAGAAGCCTGGACTAGCAGAGGCTAACTCAACGAGCAGCGGTGAGACCCTGCGTCGCTTGGCGGCGCTAAGGAATGCTCACCAAGACAAAGCAAGAATGCATCCTTACTTTGCTATAGCGACTATTTGAGCGATTTTTGCAGCTATTTAAGCGCGCTCTACGTCAGCGCGCTTAAATAGGTTCTAAGTGAACTTTCCCGGCACAGAAATCACGCTACGGTCTGGCCAAGCAATAGGCCAAGCATAGGCAAAGCAATAGCCTTTCAGCCTACTCTAGCCGCACCCAACATAGAATGGCCGGTATTCCGACCGGAATACGTGTGTTTATGCAGTAAGATTGAAATTGTCATGCTTGAAAAGCCGGGAACAAGCGCTTTATTTTGAGATTTTTCCAGGCTTCCTCAGATTCATTGATCGTCCGGTCAACATTCTCCGGCAATTACTCCGGCAATTACTATGGTTCAGTGCAGAGAAGCACCTTCCACTGTTTCAACTTACCGCCATTCGATTCATCCGCCTTTTGACCACAACGCCCACCATAAAGGCGACATCAAAGACGACATCAAAGGCGACATCAGGTTTGACTTAGGGTTTGATTTGGATAGCATCAACCAGCAGTTCGCCCAATCTACGCCTCAAGAGATTTTGGCTTGGTGCATTCAACACATTCCCCAAGGCTTGGTACAAACGACTTCTTTCAGCATGTTGGCAGTCACTCATATGCTTTACCAGGAGCTGGCTCACCCTGTACCGGTTATCTTTTTAGACACCCTCCATCTGTTCCCTGAAACGTTAGAAACAGCCGCAAAGGCCAAATTTATCTACGATTTAGATTTGCACACCTACCGGGCCGTGGGTGCAGACAGCCGTGAAGCGTTTGCTCAGCGCTATGGTGCCGAGCTATGGCTCAGCAATATTGAACGATTTTACACGCTGACAAAAGTGGAGCCGCTTCAAAGGGCCTTCCGCGAACTGAACGTCCAAGCTTGGATTACCGGTCGGCGTCGTGACCAATCTGCGACCCGAGAAAATCTGCCTATTTTTGAGTGTGATTCCCAAGGTCGCCTCAAGATCAATCCTTTGGCCAATTGGACTAGCAAGGCGCTATGGGCTTACACATACCAGCACAATGTGCTCTATAACCCATTGCACGATCAGGGCTACACCAGTATTGGCGATCAGCCATTAACTACCCCTACCACCGTCGATGAAGAAGAACGGGCCGGTCGCTGGCGAGGGACAGAAAAAACAGAGTGCGGTATTCATTATTAGCTGCTGCTGGTTTAAGCATTCTGGTTTAAGCATTCTGGTTTAAGCATAATGTGGTGCTTTTGGTAGAATTGGCGAGCTGTTGATTTGGCTAATCTGTGGGTGCTTTACCTTTAGATAACTCCCATCTTCCCCTGTCAGCTTTTATTGATCCGGCAGGTCATAACCGTTTTGAAGTTGAAGCGCTACTGCATCAGACAGTGGCGCTTTTGGTTGAGGAAATGACACGGGCGAGTGCGCGATCGCTCCTGCCTGATCCTATGGGCGCGCAGCAGTTATCACAGTGGGCCCAGCAGTGGGCGAAAATTCCTGAGCAATCCGTGGCGGCAGACGTTTTGTTGGATGTGGTGCGATCGCAGCTTCACCATTCAATGAACGCGGCCCACCCCGGCTACATCGGCCATATGGATTCGATCCCAACGACGATGTCGATCATCGCTGATTTGCTCGTAGCAGCGCTGAATAACAACATGCTCAGCGTGGAAATGTCTCCCGTTTTTTCGCGCCTAGAGCCCCTGGTGATGCAGCAGCTCGCCGCTCACTTTGGCTTGGACTTAGCTGATAGAGACGTCATGGCCGGGGGCGTCATGGTCAGCGGGGGCAGCTTAGCCAACCTGCAGGCACTCACTGTCGCGCGTAACATGGCCTTCGATGCGCTCGCGACTGGCATTGTAAAGCTGAGCCAACAGCCCGTATTTTTCGTCTCCGAAGTGGCCCATACCTCCATGCAAAAGGCGGCGATGGTCATGGGCTTGGGTGCACAAGCTGCGATCGCCCTACGCACCAATACCAACGCTCAAGTCGATATTCATGATCTCAAAGTCAAACTCAGCCAAGCTGAGCAGTCTGGCCAAAAGCCCTTCGCCATCGTTGCCACCGCCGGAACCACCGTCACCGGCAGTATCGATCCGCTTGCGGAAATGGCCGATGTTGCCCAAGCCAACAACCTCTGGTTTCACGTCGATGCAGCTTACGGTGGGGCCTTAATTTTTTCACCTGCCCACCGTCATTTACTAGCAGGTATTGACCGGGCTGATTCTGTTACATTCAATCCGCAAAAATGGCTGTACATCACCAAAACCTGTGCCACATTGCTATTTAAAAATGTTGATGTACTCCAACGTCATTTTCGGATATCGGCCCCTTACATGGGCGATGACAGCCAATGGTCAAATCTCGGTGAGCTGACCCTGCAAGGCACTCGCCATCCTGATATTTTGAAGCTGTGGTTATCTTTACAGCATTTAGGTCAGGCTGGATATGCCGATATTATTACCCACAATATTGCGCTAACGGCCCAATTTACCGAAGCGGTGCGATCGCGCCCCTACTTACAGCTCGCCAGTGAACCCCAGACGAACTTGGTGTGCTTTCGGCTTGCCCCCAAGCAAATCGCTGCCGAAGCGTGGGATCATCTCAACGAGCAGCTACAACAATACTTACTAGCAGCCAAGTCCCCGGTTTTTCTATCATTGCCCACCTATCGCCATCAGCGTTGGCTCAAAGCAGTATTGCTCAACCCCTATAGCTGCACAACAACCATTGAACATCTGTTTGAACAGTTAGACGCCTTCGTCCAAGAGCACGTTTCCTAGCGATTGCTTTATCCTGACTTCTCGTCCAGTTGATCCTTAGTTTTCTTCCCAGGCTTTTACCGCCGTTAAGCTAAATGTTTTCGCTTCAACAGTTTTCGCTTCAACAGTTTTCGCCTGCTTAGCAGCAGCGCCTTTTGCTGCATCATTCTTGAAAATGTTATAGAACCCATTCGCCCGTGAAGGAGTAAGGCTAACATCTAGCTGAGTTTCTTTGATAAAGTCAGGCGTGAGCTGAACAATTTCATTGGGAGACAGGCCGTTGAGCCCTGCAATCAGCATAGCCAACAGACCCTTCGTAATTTGAGCATCAGAGTCTCCTTGGAAAGCCACTTTGCCTTCCTCTAAATTAGCCGTGACATACACCTGCGAAACGCAACCCGGTACCTTATTCTCAGCAGTTTTATTTTCAGCAGGAAAGGTCTCGAGCTTTTTGGCATACCAAAGGAGCTGCTCGTAACGCCGCTTAGGTTCACGAATGCGGGCAAATCGTTGGACAAGTTTATCTAGTTGGGCGGGGCGAGCGGGCACGGTCATATAACGCTAAAAATAGAAAACGCTAGAGAGATAGCAAACGTCCTGATGCATTAGAACACCTGCTATTAAGCGGCAGGTGATTAAGCGGCAGGTGACGTAATCATTCACCTTCCTACCATAGCGCTTAAAAGAGCCCGCCATGGATCGTATCCACAACGGGCTGAAGTGTCTATGGTAGGAAGGTCTATGGGCTGAAGGGCTATTTACTCAATTGCCTATATCTGAAGAGCTTGTCTCCGAAGGGTTAGGAAAGGCTGGCTGTTTTGCCAGACTGAGATTCAGACTGAATCTCAGTCTGAATCTTTTGAGCTGACGTCTTTTGGGCTACCGTCTTTTTGAGTGACGAAACGATGGGCCACGGTTTCGGGCTGAATGGCAGATAATACAACATGCCCTGAGTCAGTGATCATCACTGCCCGCGTCCGCCTACCATAGGTAGCATCAACGAGCTGGCCCCGCTCGCGAGCTTCGGAAATGATACGTTTGATAGGGGCCGATTCGGGACTTACAATCGCGACAATTCGATTGGCAGAAACGATGTTCCCAAATCCAATATTGATAAGCTTCATGTTTACTAAACTACGATAGAGAGTAAATAAAGTCTGAACAGAAGAGCCTCCATAGGCTTGGTTATCCTGCAGTCTTTGGCGCTTCATGCTCTAGGTCTGTGCCAATAAAGTCAGTGATCTAAGCAGCAGGGCTGTTTTTTTATATACGACTATTGCCAGACTTTTGTATGCCCTTTCAATCCGATAAAATTGCTTTTAAACTGCTCTTTAATGGTAGCGAAAAATTGTCAACATTGTGTTGACTTTACTTGGATGCTATGTCTGGCCTTGATACTCACCTAACCCATCTTATCGATACCAATACAAACATGAATTGAATTGAGTAAAGTGTCGGCATTCATGCAATATCTAATCATGAGCATCTAATCATTAAATAGTTAGCGAGGTTGATAATATCAACTTTTATTGTTTCGATGCTGATGGGTTCTTGTTCACTCATTCTTGTTCACTCATTCTTGTTCACTCATTCTTATTCACTGAGCTTATAAGGTTTATCAGATAAGATTTATCAGAGGTTTCTTGTGCAACCGGTCGATTTCACAACTTTAGCGGCACTCAGCGATGACTTACGACGCCATTGGCTACCGGCAAGATGTGAGCAGGTGTATCAGCGCGATCGCTACACCTTATTTATCGCCTTGCGCACATTGAATTCACGAGGCTGGCTAGCAATTTCTTGGCATCCTCAAGCGGCTCGCATTCATATCGCTGAGCCGCCACCCAAGCGTCCGGATACCTTTACATTCTCCCAGCAATTAAAA
>JAAUPS010000344.1 GCA_012033015.1 Phormidesmis sp. RL_2_1 | reverse complement strand
GCCGAGGTTAATGGCTATGCCAAGTGCGATAGGAGCCAGAGCTTGTGCTGCGATTTGTATGTTCTTGCCCATGATGAATCCTTAGATTAAAGAGGTTCTCTGAAGAGAAAGGTGAAACATACCTTTTCTCTTGTTGCTCTAACTATATGGCAGATAAAAAATAGAAAGAATAGAGATTTAAGTCTTCACGCGCGAAGAAAGCGGACAAAACACATTGCGCTTTTGTGTAACTAGATCTGCGGCTTTTTCCTGCCAAATCGACATAAAACGTAGATGAGTCAAAATGGCCATCTCGATACTGTATGCACATAGGTTAAGAGATAGGAAACAAGGCTATGGAAAACACATCCCTGCTTGACGCCACTAACTGGCAGAATCCGTGGATTAATTTAGACACACCTTCTCTATCGCAAACTAACTGGCCCCTTTTGCTCGACTATCATGGGCCTATTACCCACTGCATAGGAGAGCTAGGTGCCGATCACTTCACTATTCAACCCGCCGATAGGCTAACTGTTATTTCTGGCAACGGCAACATAGACTATGGAGAAGGGAAATACGATCTTTTAGATCTTTCTCATTTATCTAGCACAGAAGTTGTGGAGTGGGTCGATGCAGCATTCGGCGATGGCATTCTTTTCAATCCGGGCAATGGTGCTCGCGTATTTGACGGTATCTTACTCGCCGATGGTCATCAAATTCTATTTGAAGGACTAGACATTGTTCAATTTTCCGATAAGACAATATATTTCTCTATTTGTCCCAACGATCCAGAATTTTATCAGCAGTGGAATCTACATATGATGGGCGTACACAACGCTTGGCGCTTTACGCAGGGTAGCAGCGATGTCCTGGTAGGTATTCAAGACACAGGGCTGGGCTATACAGCGGATGGTAACGCAATTCATCCAGATCTTGCTGAGGCCATTTCACTATCAGATAACCTCGCAGACGACTTTACGCCTGATCATAAGGATTCTTCTCTTGCGGCGAGCTATATAACCTCACATGGCACAAGGGTTCAAAGCATCATCAGCGCGGTATCTAATAACGGTAAAGGGATCAGTGGCATCAATTGGAAGTCGAAAGTCGCGCATGTAGATGTGGTTGGCGATGACCCTGATGACTTGAGTCTAGAAGAAGCGACCCGATTCTTGATAGAAACCGCTCAGCAAGCAGGTCAACGGCTTGTGGTTAATATGAGCCTGTGTATAAATGCTCAGTCCTCTTTGGAAGCGTACAGCTTGCATAGAGCGTTCGCACAGCTTGTTGAGGAAAATAAGGAGAACGCGCTTTTTGTCATATCTGTGGGTAACGAAAATTGCGATCGCATTGCCTACCCCGCTTCCCTCGGTAAAAAACATAAGAATGTCATTGCAGTCGGTGCCGTTTGGGGAAAGAAAGCCCGACAGTACTACCAACCTCGACCTGGAATCCGCATTGACTACGGAAACCATGGCTCTAACTATGGGTTTGGCCTATCGCTAATGGGGCCAGCCGAGATGATCGCAGCTAGCGCCAGCGTAGCTGATGGCCGAGTTCACTTCGGCTTGGATCCTGCTTTTCAGGGGACTTCTTCGGCTGCGCCAAATGTAGCCGGCGTGGCGTCACTCGTCTGGAGCGTATGCCCCGAACTTTCTGCGGAGCAGGTGCATTGTATTTTGGTAGAGACCGCCTACAGACCTGAAGGCGAGACATACAGCGAAGAGACGGGATATGGATTGGTATATGCTGACAGTGCAGTACGACGTGCGATCGCTATCAAAAAATATCTTATCCAATCGCCATCTACCTCTACTAACTATGCCAGCCACATAAGACCTAGCGTACCTGTGTGCCAGCTAACTTGCCAAAACTCACTGATTGATTCGTGGCAGTCTGTAGAACACCTTAGTTAATTCTTTTCCCATCTGCCATCTAAAGAACACAATTTTCTCATTCATTACGATTATTCAAAAGGATTCAAGACTATGACTGTTATTCATGAGTGGACACTAAAGCTAGCTGAAACTGTTGCACCCGATGAAGTCTACCTTGCACCCAGCATTGCTGCTAGCTACATTGCCAGTCGCTATGCGGATGAAACATCTGGCGACAGCACGCAGGCAAACTCTCAAAGCCTCAATAGCACCTGTGAGCCTTGCAGCATCCATCTCTTTTTACCCTTGGTGCTCCGTAGTATTGAGCAAGCTTCTAACCAGCTTGTTGACATGCTTTCTTCACCCACCATGCACGATATCGTCACTAACGTTATTCCTCTAGCAACGCTACTCATCCAGTTCAAAGAATGTTCTCTGCATGAGAAATCGCATGCACAAGCTCAGCATACGATGAACTTACTAGAAAGTGTAGAAGAGCTAGATGAAAAGCTAGCTAACGAGTACCCAGCCTGCAAAGAAGTTGTAGAAGACATTAGTAACACTTTGAGTAATAGCGGCATTCCTAAAGAGATTTCTGAGATAACTGCTTGGAAAACTTTCCGTCAGTTTGTAGAAAACCAAAAGAGCGGACTAGAATACCTACGCAAGCTTAAGTAATAATGCCTGCTCATGATTGAAAGGGTCGTCGTATTAATCACTATTGCGTATATGTCAATAAAATTCATTGCGAATGCTATAAAACTGAAATAAGAAGACATCAGAAAAATCATCCTCTATCACCCCACCTAAGATCAATTCTTAGGTGGGGTAAGTTGTCTGGTAATGTTGACAGCGTCTAATATTGACGGCGTCGCTCTAGATGACTCTGTAGCTGTTTGGCACTTTGCTTGTAGCATTAGCAGGCACTAGCTAGAATGATAATAGTTTTAGAGTGTAGCAACGATAGCCAAACAGCGTGATACTCATACAGGCAGGAGTTAATTGGTAATGATTACGAATCTTTGTCCGCCTAGCAACACCGGAATAGGTAGCATGATTAACCTTGACGATTTTCTAACGCTGATTGAGTTGCTGGAGACTAAAGGTATTGACTATGCGCTAGTGGGTGGTGTTGCGATGATGGCGATCGCACCCAATGCTAGAGCTACCGACGACTACGACTTCATTGGTCAAAGAAGCGACTTTGAAAGCATCAGCGAACTATCAAAAGTATCATCCGACCAAAACTTTGGGCGGTATCGACACAACACCACCATCGTAGATACGCTCTTTGTCGAAAACCCAGTATTCGCTCACGCCTTAGATGCCTATCAGGCTGACTGCACCATCGCAGGCAAAACAGTACGGTCGTTGAGTCCGTCTGGTATTGCCTTACTCAAGCTCTACGCACTACCCTCTTTGTACCTACAGGGGCAGCATATACGGGTTGCCGCCTACGAGCAGGATTTGGAAGTGTTATTTATTGTTGATTCCAGAATTAATGAAGATGCTTTGCTGAAATTCTTGGGCAAGCATCTTGTTCAGTCTCAAATTGTCGAGCTTAATAATACGTGTGAGGATATTCGGAGAAAGCTCTCTAGGCAGAGATTCTAGATAGCTTTGAGCGATCGCTGGTGCCGTAAGGAAAGTACTTTGTTATAAGCGGGCTATGTAGTTCAGTTGACTGTATTATCTGCAGAGTGAGACGAGTTCGCATGGCAGGTAATTAGATGATACGTGTGAACACAAGAGCCAAATAAACACTTTTTCCTATGACAAAAATGCCCTGATGGCATTTCAGGGCATTGAGCGTTTTTATAGTAGTTGATTTTGATGCTTTTCCTATCGAGAGAGCGTTTTGAGTTGCTTTCTCCGTCGTAGTGCGATCGCAGCCCTCACAACCCGAGAATCGTATTTTTGTAGGAGTGCGAGTACATCTCTTTGTTTTTCTCTATGCTGCGAGGGACTTTTTTGATCAGGCTTATGGATCGATAGTTGCAACCGCTTTTCTAGTGACATAGGTCATTTTGGGTGATTGTTTCTCTGGCAGTTATCAGATGTTCTGAGTAGCCTTTATTGTTTACGAGTCATGTTGAATGCAAAGCGCAGTTCCTCTACCGTAGGCACTTTGAAGATGATCTCAATGGCAGAGCTCGCTGTTGACATCATATGCTCGGATGTAAATCCTGGCTGATCGTACAGTTCTGCGACAAAGATACCGAGCCGAGCGGTGTAAAGGAAATTGAGCGATGCGTTTAGAACAGCGCTACCGACTATGCCGATACCTGTCATCATCATCAGTCCTTGCAGGACTTTAGTGCCAATTATGTAAGAACCTGCGCCTTGAACGACTGTAATAAGGAATTTTTGAATGATCGCTTTATCAGTCTCACTATCTGCATGATTTGCGATTTGAATAATCATCGATAGCCATGTGGCAGATACACCGAAAGTATCCGAACCAGGAACGATTGCGCCTATGGTGCCACCTATAGTTGCAGCCGTCAGCGCATGGCCAAAAATCGTCTCTTGATATTCGCCTAAGTTGTCTAGAGTCGTTACGCGATAAGCTTCTGACATGATAGTTTCCTCTGCTATTGAAGAGTGATGAGTCTTGAGAATGTGTGGTTTAAAGAGATTAGTGTTGCTGAAGTAGAAATTAAAGAGAATCTTTTCTAGAAGGTGTACCTAGATAGGTCGCACACATCAATGCCGTAATGAGTCGTTTCAGCACCATCTGAGAAAATCGCTTTGAAGTCGTAGTAGCAGATAGCGCGATTGTCGTCGATGGAAATCTGTATGGATGAGTAGGCAGATAGAATGTCGTTGCCAAGGATATCTTCTTCCCAGCTATCTACGTTGCTAGGGAGATGCGTAGAAGTAGTGTATGGATGCGTGATTGGTGTTGCTGAGTT
>JAAUPS010000343.1 GCA_012033015.1 Phormidesmis sp. RL_2_1 | reverse complement strand
CCGTTCCTATTAGTACAGAGGTTTTGTCAGATTTGTTTAAGCAGGTAGCGCAGTCTGTAGAGTGCGTCCTTCTCAATGCCTGCTACTCAAAAGTACAAGCAAAAGCGATTTATCGACATATTAACTATACTCCAAGCGGCTTCAACTTGAACTAATTGAACGGTCATGCTGAAATTGAGATAGTTCAGCGTTTAAGCCCGAGGTGCCATGATCCGTTTAGAGTTCAGCGAAAGCGATATCACTGCGCTTGACTACGAGCGCTATCACCATCCTCATCCTCACGTACAACGGAAGATGGAGGTGTTATATCTGAAGAGCCAAGGACTGTCTCACCAAGAAATACGTCGATTGTGTCGGATTAAGAGCAAAACGACGTTAGTGACGTACTTGCGCGAATACGAGGCTGGGGGCATCGCCGCGCTCAAACAGCTGAACTTCAAAGGCAGCCCCAGCCAACTAAACGAGCATATTCCGAGTCTCAAAGCGCATTTTGAAGCCCATCCACCGCGCACCTCAGCCGAGGCAGGCGCAGAGATTGAGCGGCTCACTGGAATTAAACGCAGTCCCACGCAGATCAAAGCCTTTCTTAAGCGCATGGGGCTGAAACCGCGAAAAGTCGGTTACGTGCCAGGGAAAGCGGCAACGCCTGAGAAGAGGGTCGAACAGGATGCCTTTCAAACCGAAGAACTCGAACCCCGGTTAGCAGAAGCACAGGCCGGAGAACGCGCCCTTTTTTTATGGATGCTGCCCACTTTGTCCACCGGGCTTACTTGGGCTTTCTCTGGTGCTTCAGTCGCATCTTCATAGCCTCGCCCTCGGGTCGTAAACGCTTCAATGTCTTAGGCGTCGTCAATGCCATCACCAAAGAAGTCATCACCGTCACCAACGAGAGCTATATCAATGCTCAAAGTATTTGTCAGATGCTGTTAAAACTCCATGCCCTTGACTTGGATGTCCCGATTACCGTCGTCCTCGATAATGCTCGCTATCAGAAGTGTCAGATTGTCTTTGGCTTAGCCAAGGCGCTTGATATTGAGCTGTTATACCTGCCGTCTTACTCACCCCATCTGAATTTGATTGAGCGGCTTTGGAAGTTTGTGCGCAATCAGTGCTTGTATTCCAAGTACTACGCCCACTTCGATGACTTTAAGGATGCGATTGAAACCTGTATTCAACAGGCCAATACCACCCATCAAGCCTCCCTGGAAACATTGTTGAGCTTAAATTTTCAATCCTTCAGAAAAGTCCATATCTCAGACGCCTAGAGTATAGCTAGACTCATTCTTCGGTTTTGGGACGTAGACTCAGGAGCCATCAAAATCGGCGGTGCGGATATTCGCCAGATGGATGCAGACACCTTAATGTCTTGGGTTTCATTTGTATTTCAAGACAACTTTTGCTGCAAGATACCGTGCGTAACAATATTAAATTAGGCAACGCCGATGCGACTGATGAGGCGGTAGAGGCTGCTGCTAAAGCTGCACAGGCGCACGACTTCATACAGTCGTTGCCAAAGGGATACGATACGGTCGCTGGCGAGCGCGGCAGTCGGCTTTCTGGCGGACAGCGGCAGCGAATTACGATTGCCCGCGCCATTTTACAAGACAATCCGATTGTGATTCTTGATGAAGCGACGGCCTTTGCCGATCCTGAAAACGAAGCGCTTATTCAAAAGGCGATCGCCGCGCTCACTCAAAACAAAACGCTGATCGTTATCGCTCATCGACTGACAACCATTACTAAAGTCGATCAAATTGCTGTATTGGAGCAGGGGCAGCTAGTGGAGTTAGGCAGGCATGATGAACTGCTCTCTAAAGCAGGTGTCTATGCCAGATTATGGGCACGACAGCAGCAGTCTCAAAACTGGAAGATAACCGTCCGACCTAAAACAGTAGCAAGGTGAAAACAGTGGTTAAATCACACGCAACAACAGAGCAACTGACAGGCGTTGCAGAAACGTTAATGATTACGCTATATGCGCGATCGCTCGAAACGCAGCAGCCTGATAGCCTATTCCAAGATCCCAAAGCGGTCGAAATTGCTCAAGCCACCGATTACGACTTTGAAAAATATGCCAAAGGATGGGCCTCTAAGCTGAGTACCGTGATCCGCGTTCAGGAATTTGATTGCATTGCCAAGGATTTTTTACAAGAGAACCCTAATGCCATTGTCATTAACTTAGGCTGCGGACTCTGTACCAGATTCACCCGAATAGACAACGGTAGCGTTCGTTGGTACGAGGTAGATTTCCCCGAAGTAATCGCGCTGCGTCGCCAGTTCTTTGAAGAGAGCGATCGCTACCACTTTATTGCAAAATCCATTCTAGATTTTACCTGGATTGATACCATTCAGCGCCAGCCAGGGCAACCGTTGCTGATTCTGATGGAAGGCGTTTCTCCGTACCTCAGCGAAACTGAGAATCGCGATCTAATCTCACATGTTCAAGCGCGGCTAGCACCGTTGGAACTTGTTTTTGATGCGCTAAACCGAAAAACGGCAAACAGATCGAAAAAGCACGACACTGTTTCCAAAACCGAAGCCGAGTTTAAATCAGGTATTGATAGCGGTCAAGAATTAGAAGCGTGGAACAGCAACATTACGCTGAAAAATGAAATTTACTATCTCAAACAATTTGCTGACTACCCACAGCGCTTGCCGCTGTGGGCAAGGTATCTTTCGCCTTTGCTGGTGATACTGTTCAAATCGTCCAGTCAAATTTTGCAGCTAAAAATCGAATGAGTGAACCCCAAAAATTAAGTAAATCGCTCATCTCCCTACATAAGGTATCGCTCATGATCAACACCTACCGTCGCATGATGACTGTAGCTGGGTCGTATAGGTCTCAGCTACGCTCAGCGCTTTTACTATCCGTTATCGCCTCAGTTTGTTTCAAGGTATTATCTTCGCACTTTTCTTTCCACTGATGACAGCTTTGCTAACTCAGCCCATAGATATGCAGCGAGTTCGGGTAATTCTAATTCTTTTTGGCTTGCTTGTCGTTGTAGAAGGGCTTATTCGCTGGAGAGAGCTGGACTTTGGCTGGGTAACGGCTACTGAAGTTGCCCATGAAACCAGGCTTCGATTGGGAGAACAGCTCAGACGCATTCCACTAGAAGTTCTCGGTCAGCGGCAGTCTGGCGACTTTAACGTAGTGATGAGCGGCAATGTCAGCGAGATTGTCCTGTGGATGGGGAACTTGATTACGGTTGTGATTCAAACTTTGGTCGTTCCGCTGGTGACGGTGCTGGTCACTGCTTTTATCGACTGGCGGCTGGCTCTTGCTTTACTGGCAACTTTTCCATTAGCTGTGCCGGTTTACCGCTATACGCGATCGCTGGTCAAAGATATCTTAAGAGACGTGTCTGCCGCCGATGCTGAAACGGCCTCTAGAGTTGTGGAGTATGCCCAAGGTTTACCAGTGTTGCGAGCAACCAAGCAGGTCGGAGTGCGATCGCAGCGTCTTCAGGCAGCACTAGAACAGCAGCGAGCGGTGCAGGCCAAAGGTCAGCGTCTAGTCAATTTGCCGCTGGTAGCAATGGCCACGCTGGTTGAAGTGGGTCTCATTTTAGTGATTGGCTTGGGCATATTGTTCATTTTTCAAGGCACTCTTTCTATTCCGGCGCTGTGTGCGCTAGTGGTGATTGCCATGAGATTTACGGAACCGCTGGCACAGCTTACCGGACTGGCAAACGTATTCGACCTGATGGAAATTGGGCTAGCCCG
The DNA here is from genome assembly GCA_012033015.1 of Phormidesmis sp. RL_2_1. Taxonomy (GTDB): domain Bacteria; phylum Cyanobacteriota; class Cyanobacteriia; order Phormidesmidales; family Phormidesmidaceae; genus Phormidesmis. The sequence goes on along the minus strand of JAAUPS010000343.1, from coordinate 1,061 downwards.
CATCGAAACCGTTATGAATATCTCGCCTTTGCCCGTGCAGTCGCCCCCCGCACAGCTCTCCGAGTACGATATCCGTTTTGAAAAGGTTTCCTTTCGCTACGCGGAGCAGACAGAATGGACTTTGAAAGAGATTTCTTTTCACTTGCCAGTGCGATCGCTTACTGCCTTAGTCGGCCCTTCTGGTAGCGGTAAAACAACTATCACGCGCTTGATCAGTCGCTTTGCCGATAGTCAAAAAGGCACCGTTCGCATAGGTGAAACGGATATAAAGCAAGTCGAGCCGACTGCACTCATGCGTTCTATCTCAGTTGTTTTTCAAGACGTGTATTTGTTCAACGACACGATTAGCAACAACATTCGCACCGCAAAGCCTGACGCAACCGACACCGAAGTGCAAGCGGCGGCTCTAGCGGCCAACTGTCACGAATTTATTACGCGATTGCCTGATGGCTACGACACTCACATCGGTGAAATTGGTAGTACCCTTTCGGGCGGCGAACGCCAGCGAATCTCTATTGCTCGCGCCATCCTGAAAGATGCGCCTATCGTCATACTAGATGAGCCAACATCGGCCTTGGACGCAGAGAACGAAAGAGCCGTGCAGGAGGCTATCAACCAGTTGCTGATTAACAAAACAGTGATTGTCATCGCTCATAGGCTTTCAACCATAGTAGGTGCAGATTTAATTCTTGTCTTAGAAGAAGGCCAAATTATAGAGCAGGGCACTCATCAAAATCTGCTCAATCAGCAAGGGCGCTATGCGGCTATGTGGGAGGCGCAGCATCAATCCCAGGACTGGCGAATTGCTGCTTGACGTTTTCTTCTTTCGACTGGTCAATCCGGGGAGCGTTGCTAGTATTGAACAAACCTGAATTCATCTGAAACAAAAATTATAAACCGCGCCAAAACCGTATACAACAATAACCAAGCAAGATATTCTCCTGCTCGGTTATTGTTGTTATTGCTGAGTTTGGCGATCGCACATCTACGAACAGCTATACTGTGACAGGGCACAAATTTATTGTTTTGAGTCATAGAAGGAGAATTCTTGAGAGCTGTTT
>JAAUPS010000123.1 GCA_012033015.1 Phormidesmis sp. RL_2_1 | reverse complement strand
GCAGGGTCTCACCGCTGCTCGTCGAGTGAGTCGCTGCGTAATCAAGGCTGCTAGCGTTGGCGTAGCCTCTCCGAGAGATGACTCTTGTCCTAACTCACTCGACAGAAGCGATAGCCTAAAAAAATCTCTCAATAGCCACATCTATTGAGAGATAAACCCGTCAGCAGTAGGGGAATCAAAATAGCCGCGACTAAAATAGCCATCACCGTTGCAGGCGATAGCTTGATCAAATTCGGATCGGGCTTGGGGGGTTGATTCATCATCAGCCTCACAGTTGAATTTTTTTATCTTGATTTTTTTATCTATCGTTTGCCTGCAGCCATCTGTCGAGCGATGAAGCGCATCAGGATGAATGCAGAATCTACAAATAACTCGCTAAGGTTTCGCTAAAAATGGCATAGGGTTTTACCCCGATTTGGGTATCGACTAGCTCACCGTTTTTAAAGAACATCACAGCAGGAATGCTTTTAATTCCAAATCGTTTGGCAACGGCTTTGTTGTTATCTAAATCTAGTTTGGAGACATTGGCTTTGCCCTCATACTCATCTGCGAGCTGATCCATCAGCGGGGCCACTAGCTTGCAGGGGCCGCACCAACTGGCTGTGCAGTCTACGACCACCACTGATTCTGCATTAATCAAGCTGTCAAAGGCGGCTTCGTCTGCGATGTATTCTGCGGTCATGGTGCGATCGCTCCCAAAAAAACTGCGTATAGAGCCGATCATACACCGCTGACCCACTCGCCCAACAATATGGCAAGCGTCCTCAGCCCTTCGACAGATGCTGTAAGTCCTCCCAACCATCCGGATGAGAGGACTTTACTCTAACTCACTGCCCATTCAAGCCATTGAATGGGGTCAGCGGCTAGCTCAATCGCTGAGGCGCTACTTGCCAGCGAGCTGCTTCACTTTTTGCATGATGCTTTCAGAATCTAGCCCTTGGTGATAGAACTGCTCCCAAAGGCCGCCGCCGCCTTCTTCATGGGTGCCAGCATGGGCAAACTTAGGCGTATAGCCCCGCTCCAGCAGCCAAGTGCCATAGCGAGCGCCCAAGCCAGTCTTTTCGTTAAACGATTCAACCACCATCACCAATGGTGAAGTGCCCACTTTTTCCATCATCTGCTCATCGACGACGTTGAGCGTGGCCTTGTTGATCAGGCCAATATTTAAGCCTTCCTGCTTCAGACGCTCGACCGCATCTAGCGCTCGATACAGGCCATCGCCAAAGCTGACGATGTAGCCGTCGGTGCCTTCGCGTACCACATCGTCCTTTCCAGGCACAAATTCGTAGCCATCGGCGTAGAGCGCTTTGCCATCTGCGTCATTGAGCATGGGCACCTTGGCACGGGTCGAAAAGATAAAGCGAATACCGGGCTGATGGAAAATCTTCTCCACACAAGCTTTCATCTGGTGTGCATCTGCCGGGAAGTATAGGCGAGTTTCGTAGCCATCATCCAAGCCGTTGTCGGCAAACATATTGTTGATACCGAAGTGGCAGGTGTTATCGGCCATATCATCAATGCCGGAGTGGGAGAAGTGGCACAGCAGGTTGGCTTTGTTCAGTCTGGCCATGGTGATTTCAGAAATACACATTTCCAAAAAGGCGCTAAAGGTGGCAAAAATGCCTTGCTTGCCTGCTGCCATGCCAAAGCCTGCTGCTGCTGAGAGGTTGCCCCGCTCCATGATGCCACCGCTGATGAAAATCTCAGGATAGGCGTTGTGAATATGGTTGAGGCCGCAGGAGCCTTCTAAGTCACAATCGACCACCAGCACTTTTTCTTTGCGCTCAGCGTCACTCATCTTGCCCATGACCTCGACGGCAGCTTGGCCAAAGACATTGCGGTTCGAGCCCATTTCGTCGCTAGAGCCCATAAATTTGTAGCTATGGGAGGGCTTTTCGATGTTTTTCAGGTAGTCAGCGGCGGCTTGGCGACCGTGCTTTTCTAAGTACTGGATGGCAAGATTGGTAGGAATCACGTCATGTCCATGGCAGCTTCCTTCTAAGCCATCTATGCCGACGGTCATTGGCCGCTTACAGATGACGGCAATTGGGCCATCGGTTGCGATCGCCTCACAGATGTTGGCATACAGCGCATCGATATCTTCCCCATCATTGACTAGCACCTTGAGCCCATGGCCTTCCAGCGTGCTCTGTACGCTGTAGCCTTTTAAATACTCAGAAGGATGACCTGCAATGGTGACATCGTTGTCGTCAATAATCAGTTTGACGTTAATGCCTTGGGCTACCGCCAAGCGAGCTGCTTCAGCATCATCTCCTTCCTGCTGTGCGCCGTCAGAACCCAACAGAAAAGTCGTTTTACCAGGGTTAGCCAGTGCTATGCCATTGACAAACGGCCACATGTGACCCAAGCGGCCAGAGCTAAACTTTACCCCTGGGGTTAGTCCTAGTTCTGGGTGACCGGGCAGCTTAGAATCTGCTGCGCGATACTTCATCAGCTCCTCTGCGGGCAAGTCGCCATTCAGCGTTGACATCAGATACTGGGTGCCCACCCGGTGACCCGCTTCATCAAAAAAGATCGGGACAAACTTATCTTCACTACCGCGGAAGAGGGCATCTAAGATCATCACTTCGGGTACGGTGTCATAGGGGCCGCCAGTATGACCACCCACGCCACGGGCACCACCCGTTGCGGTAAAAAATACGATCGCTTCACGGCAAAGCTGGATATTGGCTTTTAGGGCTTCACGCTGCTCGTCAGTCAGCTTGTTGACAGAAGGATCGAGGGTAATGCGCTGGTAAGCACTCAAATCAATGGGGAAAGCGGATTTGGACTTAACTTGGGTTGCTGTCATGGAGCGATGTCCTTTATACGTCTATACTTCAAAGCTATAAAACGTCAGCAATTATGGGGCGACGTCTTAAAGGGGCCTTAAACAAAGTTAATTGAGTAAAGTTAATATTTCCATTCTCCCTGATCATGCCGCTAGGGTTAAGGGGGCATGTCAAATTTGTGCTTGAACCCCACACTTTTAACACCCTGTTGCCCTCTGCGTGCCTTTTTAACGGGTGGGTCTAGGAAACTGCTGGCGAAGCTGTTCGCAGTGCGATCGCGCCTGACAGCCCTCTACATGATCATTCACGATGCCTATCGACTGCATCAAGGCATAGGCCGTCGTTGGCCCCACATATGACCAGCCCCGCTTTTTTAAATCTCGACTCATTGCAGTAGATTCAGGTGTTTTTGTGAGTGCCATAAGGGTGGCATAGTCACAGCGTTGAGGCCGAGCCGATGCACTCGGTTCATACTGCCAAAAGTAAGCCGCCAAAGATCCAAACGACTCAGCCAGTGCGATCGCCCGCTTCGCATTATTAATCACCGACCCTACCTTGCCGCGATGGCGGACGATGCCCTGATTTTGCAGAAGGCGCGCCACATCTTCTTCGGTGTACTGAGCCACCCGCTCAAAATCAAACCCAGCAAAAGCCGCGCGGAAATTTTCTCGCTTGCGCAGGATGGTCAGCCAGCTCAAACCCGACTGAAACCCTTCCAGGCAGATTTTTTCAAAAAGTTTTTGATCATCGGCGATCGGAACGCCCCATTCATCATCGTGATAAGCCGCATAATCTGCTGCATCTCCAACCCACCAGCACCGACAACAGCCATCTTTTGCCAATCTCAATCCGTCCATCATCTCTCTATGTTCCCGACTAGCCTATTTACCAAATAAAAAAACATTCAATACAACACTCTCAAATCATATAGCCTTATCCAAATACAGCCATGCCGCGCAACTGGCACATTGAAAACAAACGATTTTCAGCCATTAAGGCGCATATTTGCTAGTCCACCCACACAAAGTGTCCCTGGCCTACACGCATCCTATAGCCTCAACAGATACAACTAAAACATGCGAAACAAAGCAAACGTTTCTAACGCAAACAACAGTTCATTTCGCACTCTTCTTAACCTTAGTCTCTTAACCTTAGTCTTTTGTTAGTGTCGCCCCCCACTGGACAAACCCACGATAAAAGCACACCAAGACAGGACAAAGGCCACAGAAGCTCCAAATTCACTCCTTCAACGTTCCACGTTGTTATTCACACCCCCTTTTGAGGATAATTCCATGAAACTCTCTCGTATTTGGGCTCCCCTAGGTCTTGCTGCTGCTGCTCTTTTAGCAATTCCCTTCGGCGCTCAAGCTCAGCAATCTCCCGACTACAGCTATGTTGGCCTTGCAGGCGGCGATAACGGCCTTGTGCTCAACAGCAAAATCTCTGTACATGACAATCTCTCCATTCGCCCTGAAGTCAGCACCGACTTTGACTTCAACGATGCTGAAGATCTCTCCTTCCTGGTGCCTATTACTTACGATTTCAACAGCATTGGCACAGATCGCATGGCTTTTAACCCCTTCATCGGGGCAGGTGTTGCTGGAGACATCGGTGACACGAGCACAGTTGACTTCGCTGTCACGGCAGGCGCTGACTATCGCTTTGCTGAGCGCTATGTGGCCAATGGTTCTGTGCAGTACAAGCCTTTTGCTGATACTGACGAAGTTGATTTCACCGTTGGTTTAGGTTACGTCTTCCGCTAATTCATGATCTCGTGGTCACCATACTCGTGGTCACCATACTCGTGGTCAAGATCTAGTCGTCACTGCAGGCGGTTAATGCCCAAACCATTCAGCTCGCTTCCTGTAAAGGTTTTTAAATTGACCGTCCTGCCATCCTCTATAGCCTCTGTCGAGTTAGTTAGGCCAATAGTCATTCTCCTTGGAGAGGCTCCGCCAACGCTAGAAGCCTTGACTAGCAGCGGCTAACTCGACGAGCAAAATAAGAATACATCCTTACTTTGCTGTGCTATATATTCTGTTCCTGACATTCCCTTTTTTGATTTCTGCTTGCTCATTTTTTACCTCATACCTTTTAAGGAATCCATCATGAAATTCTCTCGTATCTCTGCTACTCTTGCTATCGCTGCTGCTGCCCTTTTGGCAATTCCCTTTGGCGCTCAAGCTCAGCAATCTCCCGACTACAGCTATGTTGGTCTTGCAGGCGGCGATAACGGCCTTGTGCTCAACAGCAAAATCTCTGTACATGACAATCTCTCCATTCGCCCTGAAGTCAGCACCGACTTTGACTTCAACGATGCTGAAGATCTCTCCTTCCTGGTGCCTATTACTTACGATTTCAACAGCATTGGCACAGATCGCATGGCTTTTAACCCCTTCATCGGGGCAGGTGTTGCTGGAGACATCGGTGACACGAGCACAGTTGACTTCGCTGTCACGGCAGGCGCTGACTATCGCTTTGCTGAGCGCTATGTGGCCAATGGTTCTGTGCAGTACAAGCCTTTTGCTGATACTGACGAAGTTGACTTTACCGTTGGTTTAGGTTACGTCTTCCGCTAAGGCTTGGATAGGTTTCTAACACCTTTTTCTTAAGATCTCTCCTGAGTTAGGTTGCATCAGCTCTCCACCATTGCACCTTTAAGTATTTCATCGAATGCTTAAAGGTGTTTTTTTATGGCTGCGAAATCGTTTTTTCTAACCAGGCTACGTCCCAATAGCGATCAAACTTGCGCCCAACTTCTCGAAACAGTCCGACTTGCTCAAATCCAAACTTGTGATGAATTGCCATGGAAGCTGCATTGGGTAAGGTGATACCTGCATAGGCTCTGTGGACATCTTCTTTGGCGATCGCTTTGAATAAAGCACTATAAAGCTGAGTGCCAACACCTTGTCCTTGGGCGTTAGGACTGAGATAAATACTCGTTTCGACAGAGGTATCATAGGCCGCTTTCAGCGCAAATCGGCTGCTAGTGGCATAGCCTAGAATTTGCTGTTCATGGTTTTCGGCGACCAGCAGTCGATGACGCCCTGAAGGCTTGTAGTGACTCATCCAACGATCTCGCCGCTGTTCTACAGTGTAGGGCACCAGATCAAATGTAATCGTGGTTGCGGCAATATATTGATTGTAGAGTTCAGTCAGCGCGACAATATCCGTATCGCAAAAGTCTCGAACGATGATATCCATTCTCAGACACCTGGAAATATTGACCTTGTAATGTTGCTCTTAAAATGCTCTTAAAATGCTTTTACAATGTTGATCTGAGCTACGTTGATCTGAGCTACGTTGATCTGAGCTGCAGTTGATCTGAGCTGCAGTTGACTTGCTCTGCTGATAGTCTACCAGCAGGCATTCTGCTGAGTTGTCAAAGGCGCATTCAAAAGGTGTATGAGAGGATGGCAAAATCGCGTCAGTTACCAGTTGCACTAGCGCAGATCACCGCTATGCAGCGGCTAGAAACTTTGGCTGAAGCGGATGTGATGGCCTTACAAAAGATTTTGGCTGGCAAGCAGTCAATCGTGATCGCACCTGCCGCCGAGCTCATCATCCGCCATCACCTGACTGAGCTTACCGATGCGCTAATTGCCACCTTTCATCGCCTGTCAGTCAAAGGCGCGACTACAGATCCAGGCTGTCAGGCAAAGTGGGCCATTGCCAACGCGCTATACCAGCTAGAAAAGCCGGATGCCGACCTCTTTTTATTTGGTATTCGTTACCGACAGCCAGAGCCCGTATGGGGTAAAACCATTGACACAGCCGCACCCCTACGCAGCTTATGTGCGCTTGGTTTAGTGCAGGCCAACTACCTCGATGTGCTCAGTGAACTGGCTGATTTGTTAGCTGACCTAGAATACGATGCCAGAGCTGGCGCTGCCCGCGCGATAGGCTATAGCCAAAATCCAGCAGGTATTCCGCTCCTACGCCTCAAGGTGCATTTGGGTGACTCGGAACCGATTGTTCTTTCAGAATGTTTTATTGCCCTGTTAGCCCTTTCGCCTGAACAGGCTTCTTTGGTGATTGAGGCGCTCACAGGTGGTCGTGACGAGGTGCAAGAGTTGGCAGCATTGGCTTTAGGCGAAGCCAGAATTCCCAGTGCTTTTGACGCAATTAAGCGGCAATGGCAGCGGACGCGATCGCCTGAACTTAGGCAGAGCTTTTTGCTGGCGATCGCCACCCTGCGAACCGATGATTCACTCGCCTTCCTCCTCACCGAACTAGAACGGGGCAATCCTCAAGATGCCAAAGACGCCATCATTGCCCTCGATATTTATCGGCATACGCCAGCAATTTGGCAACAGGTCATAGCAGCCGCACAGCTACGGAGTGAACCCAATATCCTTGCCATGCTAAATCCGTAACATTACCAAGACAACCGTAGCCTATTTATACCGATAGTCGGGAAAGCTGGAGCCAAGGGACAGATCACGAGTGACACCTCACCGTATCTCGCTACTGACACTTGCTACTGATACTTGCTACTGACACTTGCTACTGACACTTGGAGATTGTGATGAAAGGTTTTAAGGGTGCTGTTTTGCGGCGCGGCGTTAGAGTATTCGCCCTACTAGGGGCAATCACCCTCTCTAGTGCCACAGCAGCGCTGGGCCAAACTAATTCTACCGATAGTGAATACTTAAGCGGTCTATACGGCTTCTTACGATCTCAAGATGCCATTACCTACACGCTGGCTACTCGTGAAATGACAGATGAACAAAATATCTGGGCAGCACAATCGTTTTGCCAAGCTTTTGCCAGCGGCGTCAGCCCCGCCGATGTCTACTCCGTTTTCACCTCTGCTGCTTTTAGCGAAGCTTCTAATCAAGGCACGGCCATTACCGAAGAAATTGCTTATGCCATCGGTCTCTATGGGGGCAGCGTGATGACCCTGGGAGCAACCCACTATTGCCCCCAATATCAGCCTCAGGTACAACAGGCTTTAAGATCACGCTAGAGCCATCAATCAAGGGGGATAGGGATGAAAATCGAGGGCCAAATTCGGTGGAAAATCCCTCCCTCAATAAAAATCTCTCCCTCAATATCCCTCAATATCCCTCAATATAGGAGCATATAGAGCTTGGTTAGGCAGAGGTTTTGTGATAGATCTTCGATTCTTTTCTAACGCTAAATTGCCAAGCACTTGAAAGATATAGTGAATGTGATCATGCAGATTTTGCTGCTTCAGGTTTTCCCACTCGTTTTGATCGAGCCATACGCCGTGACAGTGACTGCACCTATCGATATAAAAGCTTAAGCCACGTCCTACTTTTGATTTGGTCATGAGCCGAGAACAATCAGCGCAAAAATTAGCGGTTGTGTTATCACAAACCGGCAGCAAATGATTGCCGAAACTCAACTGCAAAGGCGATCGCTGTTGCAGTTGAGTCTGTTGCGGTTGAGTCGGCTGAATTTTGCTTTGCTGCGGGTGAGCTTGCTGCTGTTCTCGCTGATCGAGCCATTTCCAGTAGACCTGCGAAGGTATCCAATGCCCTAGGCATTGATGGCACTGGTGAGCGAGTAGGCCAGTATCCAAACTAACTTGTTCGAGAGAATGATCGTGACAGATAGGGCATTTCATAACAACACCTGAGAAATTAACCTCGACCGATAACCTCGACCGATAGAATGTCTGCAAATATGAACATGCCCAGAATATTTCAATGAGTTTTGATATGCCCTCAAGCTTCACGATTTATTTTAATTTTCTTCATGAAATCAAGAAAAAAACGTCATAAAAAGCGAAAAAACAAAGATTTATTGCTTTTTGAGGGGGAACCCAGGCCAGTTTCTCGGTGAATCTACTGACTGCACAATGTTCATACCCGCTTTGGCGAATTTTCGGTAACTTTCTGCAGCTTGCTCAGTAAAATCGACCACGCCAGGGACAACAACAGGTGAAGTGCAGTCTTCCAAAAGGTAAATTTTTTGCGCTAAGGCCGGATCGACAGCCTGGATCTCGTTGAGCAAGTCACTCACAGTCCAAGCCACGCAGTGGCTCTTGGCCTGTCCGGCAATAATAACCGCGTCAAAGCTGAGTAAATGTTGAATCAGCCGATTATTTTTCTGGGCGATGGGCTGGTTTGCTGCATCGCTCAAAACTTCGGGGCTGAGCACCGAATAGTTCTCGGTGAGAGGATTATCGCCCTTCATTTCAAATCGGGTTTGGCTGCTGCGGGCTAGGTTGTGAAAAAAGCAGGCTTCCTCGAAGGCAGGTACTAGGGCATGGCCAACGCCGCCCAACATGGAGTGATAAGGCCAAATTGTCAGGGGATACTTACCTCGCTCACTGAGCTGTTTAGCATAGTGCTTTGCAAAAGCTTCTACGCTGGCGTTGTTACCCATGGCCTCTTCACCCATCGCGGCTGCCCCTTGAGCTTGAGTGGCTAACAGCTTAGCCACGGCAGGATTGACTTGCCATTTGCCTTGCTCTACATCTTCAAAAGAGATGGTGGTCATTGGCTGAGGATGCTCACCGGCTTCGTTCACCCAAAAAACAGCGTGAAAAATCTGACTAGCAGTGTGGGTATCTAGGGTCGGAACAATTTCACTAATCACGGCTAAGTTGCGGTAGATAAATTCGCACAGCCGCTGCGTATCTTCGAGCGCGCCCTTCCCCGAGCGCCCACCCACAAATAGCTCAAAATCTGGCAGGCAAAAGGTGTTTTGCACATCGATGGCCAGGAGGCAGATACGGGCTTGGTCTGTATGAGCAGGGGGAATGTTGTGAGCCTTAGTGTAGATCTGGGCTTCGGCGGCGCGGGTTTGATAGGGTACGCGGTAAAGTGTGCCGATAGTGGTGGGATTGAAGAAGGCAGGGGTGGGTGTGTTCATGGGGGATTAGGGCTGGGGATGGGCGGTGAGAATTTGGGGAGGTGGAGCCATGAATTTGACTTAGTGTCAAATAAACACTAATGTGTCTGTTATAGCGAAACGGCATCATCGCGTCAAGTCATGCCCTATACCTACGACTATCCCCGACCCGCTTTGGCCGTGGACTGTGTTGTGTTTGGCTATCAGGCCAATGCGGCGCTGAAGCTGCTGCTGATTCGGCGAAGGTTGCCGCCTTATCAAGGGCAGTGGGCGTTGCCGGGTGGATTTGTGCGAATAGATGAGTCTGTAGATGCGGCGGCAGAGCGTGAATTAAAAGAGGAAACCGGTGTCGCGGATGTATTTTTGGAGCAGCTTTATACTTTTGGGGCGATTGAGAGAGATTCGCGCGATCGCATTGTTACAGTTGCCTACTATGCCTTGATCAACTTATCCGCTTATCCGGTTCAAGCGGCGTCAGATGCTGCCGCCGCACAGTGGTTTGAAGTAGCGCATTTGCAAGCATTAGGGCCAGCATCATGGCCAGTACTAGGATTTGATCATGCAGAGATTGTTGCTTGTGCGCTAGCCCGTCTGCGGGCCAAAATTCGCTACGAGCCCATTGGCTTTGAGCTACTACCCCAAGTGTTTACGCTCACTCAGCTCCAAAAGCTATACGAACAGATTCTAGAGTGCGATTTAGAACAAACGTAAACTTTACGTAAAAACTGTTGAAAATGAACTTGTTGATTGACACAGGCGAGAAAGAAACTGGCGTTGCGCACAGGGCTGCGCAGCTCTATAGGTTTGATATGGAAAAGTACAGCGCTTTGAAGCAAAAAGGCTTTAGCTTCGATTTGTAGCACTTTCCTCCCCATTGTGAGAATGGCAAAAAGAAGATGAATCAGACTCAATCATATTTATCATTGGAGTAGGGCTGACTTACAGCCGAAAGGCGGCGAACTTCGGTAAACTATCACACTGGTTTCGGCAGTCAGTATCGCTGGTCAGTATCGCTGGTCAGTATGGTAAATATGGCAAATACTTCTGCAAATACTTCTGCAAATACTTCTCAAGTGAGACGAGTGGGCATTATTGGTGGCGGCCAGTTGGCTTGGATGATGGCGCCTGGGGCCAAAATGTTGGGCATGGAGCTATATGTACAAACGCCCAATGCTGATGATCCAGCCTGTGCTGTTGCGAGCAAAACTTTTTTAGGCGCAGTTGCCGATGCTTCAGTGACGGCTGCGATGGCCGCAGAATGCGATGTGATCACCTTCGAAAATGAGTTTGTTGATTTACCCGCCCTGCGCCAGCTAGACATGCAGGGCATCCAGTTTTACCCCCAGCTTGATGGTTTGGAACCGCTGCTGGATAAATACAGCCAAAGACGGTATTGCGATTCGATAGGTTTACCTTCGCCCACTTTTTCAACCCTACACAGTGAAGCTGATAGGGCCTGTTTGGCTACAAAAGTTGCTGCCGTAGGGCTACCTTTAGCTTTAAAGACTCGCCGCCATGGCTACGACGGTCAGGGCACCTTTATTCTCCACACGCTGGCTCAGGTGCAAGCGACTTGGCAGCGATTGGGGTGGCAGCCGGTATTATTGGAATCTTTCATCGCCTTTGAAAAAGAGCTGGCGGTGATGGTGGCTCGCTCCCAATCGGGAGAAGTTGTGGTGTATCCGGTGGTGGAAACCCAGCAGGTTGATCAGGTGTGTCGGCGAGTGATTGTTCCGGCTGATATTACGGCTGGTGTGGCGGCTGAGGTGAGTGCGATCGCAACCCAATTCGTCAATACCTTAGGCGTTGTCGGCCTCTTTGGGATCGAGCTATTTCTCACCGCATCAGGCCAAGTGCTGATCAATGAAATCGCCCCTCGCACCCACAACTCGGGTCACTACACCCTGGACGCCTGTAAAACCTCTCAATTTGAACAGCAGCTGCGAGCGGTAGGCGGGTTGCCCTTAGGCTCTCCCGCGCTTACCAGCAAGGGCGCAATTATGGTTAATCTGCTAGGCACCGAGAGCATAGATCATGCCCCTGATACTGGCTGTGCGCCTGACCTTGAAGACGCTGCTGCCGGTGCTTTGGCGATCGACAGCTACGCTGATAGACTCAAAACCCTAGCGAAGCTGCCTAATACCTATGTCCACTGGTATGGTAAGCGCCAGTCCCGTCTAGGCCGAAAAATGGGCCATGTGACGATTCTCACCGACGATCCGAAAGACCGTAACGCCGTCCTTGCCGCCATTGAACAGGTAGAAACCCTGTGGTACCAGCACCAGCCTGCATCAAAAAGAGCTTTTGAATAACTCATGACTAGGGCAAATATCCGTCACCCTTCTGTATGGATGAGCCCTTGTCGCATTCGGGTAAAGGTTCGCTATGATAATGCCAGTTCTGCTACGGCGTTGGTGACTGCCAACAATGTTTTCTGATCTATGTTTTTCATTTCGCGGGTATCAAGATGCTGAAGCAGCAGTAAACCAGGCTTGTCCTAATCATGGATTTGTACCTGGAAACTATAAGCTCCGGCCGCGATTCCCACCTGGTAACCCCAGGTCAAAAACTGAGGTAAGACGGCGCTGCGGTTGAACTACTCAAGAATCCTTGTCCTTTGGATGAGGATTTTTTGTGTGCAGGTGTGTTTACCCATGGTCTATCGCTTTTGTCGAGTGAGTTAGGACAATAGTCATTCTCCTCGGAAAGGCTACGCCATTGATAGATTGTGTCGCCATTACTCAGCGCGGCAAGCAAATCACAGGTAGACTATTAAATAAGGTTTAAGTAAGTATATATACCCTCATTCTTGACAGCCCTTTTGCACAGCAACATCACTGACTGCAAACCTGGTTCTGGGCTGAAACCTGGTTCTGGGCTGAAACCTGGTTCTGGGCTGCGCTACATCGATATTGAAAATTCTATAGCCTTGCTGTCTAAGGCTTCTAGCCAATGCTTTGCTATTTTTCCCGATCCCTATCTACGATTTTGTGACTGTGACTTCTTCCATCTTGACCAAACAGCCTGCTAACCAGCCAACCACCGTTCGTACCACCCTCGCCAATGGATTGACAGTCATCGCTGTCGAAAATCCGGTCGCTGATATTGTCGCCTGTCGCATTTTTATCCGAGCAGGGCAGCTTAGCGAAATGCCTGCAACGGCTAATCTATTCGATTTACTTGCCGCCGTGCTCACGAAGGGAACAGTTACCAAAAATGCCTTAGAAATTGCCGATATTGTCGAGTCCATGGGCGCTAGCTTTGGGGCCGATGCTTCTGCTGACTACAGCATTGTTAGCCTCAAAGCGGTATCGGCTGACTTTGAAGCCTTACTGGCCCTAGCCTCAGAGGTCATTCAAGAGCCTAGCTTCCCGGTATCCGAAATCGACCTTGAAAGGCGACTGTTGTTACAGGGACTAAAGTCGATTAAAGAACAGCCCTTTAGCGTTGCCTATAACCATTTGCGCGAAGCCATTTATCAAGGGCATCCCTATGGCCTTCCCCATACCCAAGCAGAAATTTGTCTGAACAAATTTACTCAAGCAGACCTACAGACCGCCCATCATCGATACTTTCGCCCTGACAATATGGTGATTACGGTAGTGGGCCGAATTTCACCTACGTTGGCGATAAAACTGATTGAGCAGTACTTTGGCGATTGGCAACTAGATCACAGTGCAAGCCCTCGTTCCCTTTTCCCAATCAGTTTTCCGCCGGTGAGAGTAGCCAGCCGAAAAATTGTCACTGTGCAAGAGACGAATCAAGCGTTTATTGTTTTGGGTCATTTAGCAGGTAGTGTGACTGACCCGGACTATGCTGCGTTGAAACTGATCAGCACCTACCTTGGCAGTGGTCTCTCGAGTCGGCTATTTGTAGAGCTTCGTGAAAAGCAGGGCTTAGCATACGATGTATCGGCTTTTTATCCAACCCGGCTAGGGACATCTCAGTTTATTGCTTACATTGGCACCGCCCCGGAAAACCTGCAAGTGGCCTTAGCTGGGCTGCAGCGAGAAATTGACCGGCTGAAAACAAATCCCCTGAGCGCAGCAGAATTACAGGTTGCTAAAAACAAAATCCTGGGTCAGTACGCCCTAGGCAAACAAACCAATGGGCAAATTGCCCAAACCTACGGTTGGTACGAAATTTTGGGGCTTGGGATGGCGTTTGATGAGGCCTTCCCTCAGGCGATCGCAGCCGTTACTTGTGAAGATATCCAAGCGGCTGCCCAACGCTGCTTTATCGAGCAATCTATCTCTATTTTGGGGCCTGCTGCTGTGGTGGAACCCTTTAAGTCATGAGCAGTGTTCAATCCCTCACTTGGCAATGGCGAGGCTGGCCAATTGGCTACCAATGCGCCGGGATAGAGCAATCCGATGGGCCAGCGGTAGTACTCATTCACGGTTTTGGGGCATCTAGCATTCACTGGCGTAAAAACATCTCAGCACTGGCCACAACCTGCCGTGTCTACGCCATTGACCTGATTGGCTACGGTAAATCGGCCAAGCCCACACCTGGCGACTCGATCGCATATACGTTTGAAACCTGGAGCCAGCAAATTTTAGATTTTTGCTACGGTGTCATTGGCGAGCCCGCTTTTTTGGTCGCTAACTCAATTGGCTGCATTGTGGCGATGCAAGCGGCGGTCAGCGATCCGAAATGGGTACGCGGCATCGCGATGCTCGACTGCTCTTTGCGACTGCTTCACGATCGTAAGCGTCAGCTACTGCCCTGGTATCGTAGCGCTCCTACCCCTCTTGTGCAAAAAGTGTTGGGTTATCGGCCTTTGATCGGCTTTTTCTTTGCTCAACTCGCTCAGCCCAAAGCCGTTAAGCGCATTCTGCGTCAAGCTTATGGCCGCAAAGAAGCGGTTACCGATGAGTTGGTCTCACTGTTGCTAGAGCCTGCTTTTGAGCAAGGTGCAGTGGATGTCTTTTTGGCCTTTATTCGCTATTCCCAAGGCCCTATCCCAGAAGATTTGTTGCCTCAGCTTGCCTGCCCTACCCTGATTTTGTGGGGCCAAGCTGACCCTTGGGAGCCGATTGAATTAGCCCGCGATTATAGTAAATATCCGGCTGTAGAAGACTTTATCGAACTTGAGGGCATTGGCCATTGCCCCCAAGACGAAGCACCTGAGATTGTCAATCCTATTTTGGCAGATTGGCTAGCCCTTAAAGCCAGCCTTTAACGCTAGTGCTTCAGAACGTAGGCAAAAAGAATAGGCGAAAAGAAAAAGATGAGACAAAAAATACCCCTCGTCACGGCCTGACGGGGGTAGGGCAACAGTTAAACGCTTGTGCTGTGACTACAATCCCTTCTATGGAAGGCTTTAACTAGTAAACCTGTGCCGCTTTGTGGAGTGCCACAAAGCGCATTCCACGGATTGGGTAACGCCTTGGGAAAAGCGTTGTCACGACTGGTCATTTTAACTATAGCTTTGGTCGCTTGACTGAGGTAAAGCATGTTGGCTGAAACCATGACGTGACAATGGGCCAAGCGACTCGCGTTCCTCAAATGCATCCGAGAAACGCTCTATTGCATCTGTCGAGTTGCTGAGGACAGACTCATCAGCTCAAGCCGTTATCGGACAACAGGCCACTCGATTCGACAAGTTATATAGCAAAGTAAGGATGCATTCTTAACTTTGCTATCACTTTATTTTGTGGCAACAATTTATTTTGTGGCAACAATTTATTTTGT
>JAAUPS010000122.1 GCA_012033015.1 Phormidesmis sp. RL_2_1 | reverse complement strand
TTGTTTATCCAGACTTGTTTATCCAGACTTGTTTATTTAAGCTTGGCCAGCTCAATCCAGTCAGCTAAATTTGTTCAGCTAAATTTGTTCAGCTAAATTTGTTCAGCTCAATCCGGCCAGCTAAATTTGTTCGGCCAGTTCCCGCTGCGTTTTACCGAGCTTGAACTGCTGCAGAATGCGCTCAGCCATCTGTGCGGGCATCAGCCCTAGCGTCGCCTTAGACTGATCGGGAGAGGCATGGTCTACTAGTTCGTCCGGCACGCCTAAGCGCAGCAGGTCAGGCGTCATTTGATGATCAAACAGTGCCTCAGCCAGCGCCGAGCCAAAGCCTCCCATGAGGCAGCCATCTTCTAAGGTGACGACTCGGCCAATGTCAGCAATGAGCGGCAGCATCAGCTCAGTATCTAACGGCTTGGCAAAGCGAGCGTTGATGACGGTTGCCTCGACGCCGTGCTCACTCAAAATTTCAGCCGTTTGCATGGCGGGATACACCATTGAGCCGTAGCCTACGAGGAGGACGTCATCGCCTTGGCGCAAAATTTCAGCCTTGCCAATGGGTAACTTTTCCCAGCCTGATTCCATCAGGGCTACACCATAGCCGCTTCCTCTGGGAAAACGTACGGCGATTGGGCCGTCGTATTCAACGCCTGTAACGACCATTTGCTGAAGCTCAGCTTCATCTTTGGGCGCCATCAATACGATGTTAGGAATGCAGCGCAAATAGGCAATGTCATACAAGCCTTGGTGAGTCGGGCCATCTACGCCGACGATGCCAGCACGATCTAAGGCGAGGAAAACGGGCAGTTTTTGGATGCATACGTCGTGCACGATTTGATCAAATCCCCGCTGCAGAAAAGTCGAATAAATCACTGGTACCGGCTTCATGCCTTCACAGGCTAGGCCCGCTGCTAGGGTGACGGCGTGCTGTTCGGCAATGCCGACGTCAATGTATTGTTTGGGCAGCTTGGCTTGGAGTAAATCGAGGCGCGTACCGGTGGCCATGGCCGCGGTGATACCAATGATGGTGGGATCTTTTTCTGCTAGGGTGACGAGGGTCTCGGCGAATACTTTGGAGTAGCCGGGGGGCTTGGGCTTGTTGGTGGGCACGATTTGCCCGGTTTCTAAATCAAAGGGGGACTGAGCGTGGTAGCCGACTTGATCTTTTTCGGCGATCGCATAGCCCTTGCCTTTGACGGTAGCGACATGTACCAGTACGGGGCCGCCGTGCTTGTGGGCTTCTTTAAAGGCGCTGATCAGCTCGGGCAGATTATGGCCGTCTACTGGCCCCATGTAAGTGAAGCCGAGTTCTTCAAAAACTGCGCCCACTTTTGAGACGGCCAGTCGCTTGACGCCTTCTTTGATGCGGCTTAGCTCGGGGGTGAGCGATTCACTGAAGGGGAGTTGTTTGAGCTGTTCTTCTAAGTTGTCGGTCAGGAACTGCATCGGCGGGCTGAGGCGCATTTTGTTGAGGTAGCGCGGAATTGCCCCGACGTTGGGTGAAATTGACATTTCGTTGTCATTGAGCACAACCACGAGGTTGGTTTTGGGCAGATGGCCAGCGTGGTTGATCGCTTCTAGGGCCATGCCACCGGTGAGGGCCCCGTCGCCGATAATGGCAGCGACTTTGTAGTTTTCGCCTTTGAGATCACGGGCGATCGCCATGCCCAAAGCGGCTGAAATACTGGTTGAAGCATGACCTGCGCCAAAATGGTCAAATCGGCTCTCGGAGCGTTTGAGGTAGCCAGCAATACCGTCTTTTTGGCGTAGTGTGTGAAAGTCGTGATAGCGACCTGTAATCAGCTTGTGAGGATAAGCTTGATGGCCCACATCCCAAACCACCTTGTCTCGATCGAGATCGAGGGTTTGATAGAGTCCTAAGGTGAGTTCTACTACCCCTAGCCCTGGGCCGAGGTGTCCGCCGCTAGCGGCAATAGTTTGCAGATGTTTATCGCGTATCTGCTGAGCGATTTTTTCTAGCTGGGTGACCGATAGGCCATGCAACTGGTTTGGGTGCGTTATTTCACTCAGATGCATATCAAATCCTCTCTTAAGATGGGGCGCTTAAGCAGTCTCTTCTATAGGTTCGGCCTGCTTAATCCAGGGGGTCGTTGATCTTCACTCTTTAACTGTAGATTAGATTAGAGCGCACATACGGAAAATAAGGCTCCTATGAACATATTTACAATTTTAGATCTGTGGTTTCCTGACCGACTGACAACTAACTTAGCGCAGGGGAGATGTAGGTTGGCTGTCGCCTCAGTCTTTGGTGCGGCGGCGCTGGGAACGGCGACATTGGGTTTAGGCAGTGTGGGTGCAACCGCGGCGGCGGCTAGCTTGGACTACTTTGACTGTGCTACCGGTATGACCGCTGCTGGTATTGCCCAGGCCGATGCGATCGCAGCTTGTGCTGCTGCCCGTTACCCAGAAGATCTTGGCGCTTGCGTCGTAGATGTCAGCGACTTGACCGGGCTGACGGCTGAGAGTGCGCTGATTGTTTGCGGGCGATCGCGCCGTCCACTCGAAGTGGCCAACTGCACCATCGACATCCACACTGCCTTCCTCGACAGCCCTTCTACCAAAGTGCTAGAGAACTGTGGCCGCAGCCTATTGCCTGCCCGCTATGGCACCTGTGTGATCGATATCGTTGAGGCGACTGAGATTGCAGTCGATGAGGCGCTAACTCAGTGCATTCGCGCCGGGTATCGGCCTTGGCGGATTCAGCCGCGGCTTTAGGGCAGATTACGCAGCTTACAAAGAGACTAACGGGGGAAGGGATAAGGGCAAAAGGGGCTGCTGGCTTACCGAGAAACGTTTACCAGCATGAGTAGCCCAGCGCCTAAGCCCAAAAATAACGGTAGCCAGCCTGCGATAAATGGACTGACCACATCTGCTTCCCCCATCGCCGAGGTAATAAAGCTGAGCAGGTAATAGCCGAAAATAATCACGACGCTAATGCCAAAGCTAGTCGCCTTACCAGTGCGCTGGGGCCTCACCCCCACAGCCGCCCCCACCAGTCCAAACACCACACAGGCAAACGGAATCGCATACTTACGCTGAATGGCTACCTCCAGTTTGCGAACCGCCTTTTGATCACCTGTTTGACGCAATATTGCTAAATATTCTGACGCTTCAGCGATATTCATTTCCTCTTCTCGTTTGACTCGCTTGGCCAAATCTAGAGGCGTCCGCGGCAACTGCAGATCTTGCTTATCAAAGCGAATGATTTGTCGAAAAGAGCCATCCGGCGATACCGCGTATATGGTGCCATCGGTGAATTCCCACAGATTACGTGAAAAATCCCAAGTCGCTGAGTTGGCACTGACAATCTGCTGGAGGCCATTTTCGCTTTCCTCTTGGGAAAAGTCCACCACCGTAATCCCATTCATGGTGGTGCCATCAAAATTGCGTGCATGGAAAAACCGCACTAGCTCATCTCCCGAGCCATCTGCTGCAGGTTGCTGCTGCTGAAAAGTAATATTGCCCTGCTTGAAAGGTGGTTTTTCCTCATCCAGCGCTCTTTCAAGCAGTATCGTCGCTCTGCCGGTGCTGGCCGGGGCAATCACCTCATTGACCAAAAAACTCAACCCTGTAATCAGCAGGCTTAAGACAATAGCCGGTACAACAATGCGCTTAACGCTCACCCCACAGCCTCGCAGGGCAATGAGCTCGCTATCACTTGAAAATCGGCTGTAGGTCATCATCGTCGCCAGCAGCGTGGACATGGGGAAGGCCAGCACCACAAATGTAGGAACGCTCAATACAAAAATTTCAAACGCTAAAGTAGCTGGCAATCCTGCTTCGGTGACCTTGCGAATGAGTTCAAACAGCGTGCCAATAGAGACAGCAATGGAGGAAAAAGCACCCACCCCGAATAGAAAGGGCAGCGTCAGCTCGCGGGCAATGTAGCGATCCATTAAAGGAATGCGCGGTAGCCAGCGGGTGATTTGTTGCGTCAGGCTGAGAACAGAGCGGGTGGCCATGGACGGACTTCAGGGAGAGAGGGCGCAAGGGGGCAAAAGGAGTATTGCCCTTCATTCTGGAGCTTGATGACTAAAGGTGATGACTAAAGGTGATGACTAAAAGTGATGACTAAAAGTGATGACTAAAAGTGATGACTAAAAGTGATGACTAAAAGTAATGGCCAGTGGGCTAGCACGGCGGAGGTTGACTCTGGGGTGAGTCAAAGTCGGAAGCTTTCGCCTAAGTAATATTGTCTGACCAGTGGGTTTTCGGACAAATCGCTCGCGCTGCCTGCCGCTAGGATTTGGCCTTCGCTCATAATGTAGGCGCGATCAATAATTTGCAGGGTTTCGCGGACATTGTGGTCGGTAATCAGCACGCCCATATTGCGATCGCGCAACTGGGCCACAATGGTTTGGATCTCTGAAACCGCGATCGGATCAACCCCAGCAAACGGCTCATCCAAAAATAAAAAATCTGGCCCCTGCTCGCCTGCTGCCAATGCCCGCGCTAGCTCAGTGCGCCGCCTTTCGCCCCCGGAGACCTGAATGCCCAAAGAATTGCGTACCTTCTCCAAGCGAAATTCCTTGAGCAAGTGATGCAGCCGCTCCTCCCGCTGATGGAACGGCACCCCGGTTTGCTCCATCACCAACCGCAAATTATCTTG
This sequence comes from Phormidesmis sp. RL_2_1, assembly GCA_012033015.1. Lineage (GTDB taxonomy): Bacteria > Cyanobacteriota > Cyanobacteriia > Phormidesmidales > Phormidesmidaceae > Phormidesmis. The sequence goes on along the minus strand of JAAUPS010000122.1, from coordinate 10,693 downwards.
CACGCTCAGATTACGAAAAATGCTTGCCTCTTGAGCCAAATAGCCAATGCCGAGCCGGGCGCGCTGATACATGGGCATGGTCGTAATATCCTGATCGGACAGCATCACCTTGCCGATATCAGGGCGAATCAATCCTGTCGCCATATAAAAAGTCGTCGTTTTTCCTGCCCCATTGGGCCCCAGCAAACCGACAATTTCCCCTTGGGAAACCGACAGACTCACCCCTTTAACCACCGTCCGTTTACCGTAGGTTTTTTGCACATTTTCGAGCACCAGCTTGGCGGTAGAGGACTCGCCGATCGAGCTAACTGGCTCAGTTTTTGTCAAAGAAGAAGCCATGAAATCACTAGCAGTTAGTTGATAGAGCCTAATTCGGCAGGGAGCTCGTCCGGTGGCGTAGGAATAGAAAGTGGCGTTGGATTCGAAGGTTCTACCCGTGGAGCCGGGTCGGGATCTTCAGGGAGAAAGTAAACCGCATTCACCTGCTCGCCTGAGCTAGGCGTTGCCACAAAGCGCCCCTCCTCGATCAGATAGGTGATTGTTTCGGCCTGCAGTGTATTGCCCTGTTGATCCACATAGACATCACCACTCAGCACAATTCGCTGCTCTCGGCTGTAGTACTGGGCTTGCGCGGAGGTCGCGTATATTTGGCGGCTAGGATAGTCGATGCGGACATTGCCAATAGCTGTTACCACCCCGCTGTTAGAATTGGCTTCTACTTGACTGGCTCTAAGCTGGATAGCGCCACCCGATTGGCCAGCAGATTGGGCTTGGACAGCACCTATTGAGAAGGGCAAAAGGGATAGAGCAATGAAGGGCAATGTCCATACAGAAGCCCAAAGCCCAACAAGTGTTCGCACTGAGAAATGAGAGCGCCAAGACAGCATGATCAACACAAAAGGCGTATGCTTTATCGCCATACTAAAAACATCACGTGAGCGAAATCTACCTTCTCAGACCGCTTTCTCAACTGTCAGAACGCAGAAATACATAGCAGACTAACTTCTTATCTGCCTTAACTCTTCTACCTTAAATCGTTGTTGACTGAATTTGGAATAAATCACATTAGGCTTCTTTGATTTTTCAGAATTCATGGTTCCAAAGGTGGGGGCGATGGTGTCCACTGCACTTGTGGCAAGGGCTGGGGCAGTGCTTCCATCAAAGCCGCCAAGCCTTCGGCTCCAGCCGATTGTACTAAGGATAGCCACTCTACAGACTGGTCAACTAAATCAGCAACTGCAATGCCTTTATAGCTAGGCTCAAATTTCCGTAGGCGGGTGATTCCTTCTCCGAGCAAAATAGCCCCGCCGCGCCAGTTGAGATGGCTGAGGTGATAAAACGCTACGGCTACTTGCAAAATACCCTGATAAAAAGGCTTTTCAGCTATTTCAGCGTCCATCCAAATCGCTTCTAAGGTGTCATGACAGGCATAAAATTCACCTTGATTGAACTCATGAATGCCTCGAATCAGCAGCGCCTCTACAGCAGAACTATCTGGAGAGGAAATGTCCGTAAAGGGCTTTTTGGAAGATGGATTGGGCATAGTGAATTTATGTTAGTTCAATTTTTTTTGATACAGGTGCAAGGTGCTGATAGGTGGTGCTGACAAGCGACGCTCACATGAGGCGCAAAGGGTGCTCAAAAGGGCGCTAGAAGGTTGCTTAAGTCGTTGGTGACTTTCGAGGAATTGGCACATAACACAGCATTGTTAAGTCTAAGGTGATATCCTCCTCACTTAATGGCTAGCTGAGTGTAATCGCTAGCTGAGTTGGCAACAAGTTGGCCGCGAGTTAGCCAACTCAGCTAGTCATCGAGTTAGCCATGAGGTGGGTGAGCCGCAAATTGAATGTTGGAAATGTATTGTGCAGAGGAGTGAAAACATGGTGAGTTCTCCAGTTAAGCGGAGCCAAAATAAAAATATGGGTGATAAAAACCCCTATTCACAGGTCTTTGTGCCTGTGCCAGATGATCGGTGCCGCTTACAGCCCTTACCCAGTGCACCGCTGTTTGGCACAGATGGGATTCGCGGCAAAGCGGGTATGCTGCTGACTGCGCCGCTGGCGACTCAAGTCGGTTTTTGGGCAGGTCAAGTGTTACGTGCCCATGGGGAAAGCGGCCCGGTTATTTTGGGCCAAGATTCTCGTAACTCTAGCGATATGCTGGCTTCAGGGTTGGCTGCTGGTCTCACCACGGCAGGTTTAGAAGTGTGGAACATGGGTTTGTGCCCTACGGCTGCCGTTGCCCACTTAGCCTTGGGTAGCGCTGGCGGCATTATGATTTCAGCCAGTCATAATCCCCCTGCTGACAACGGCATCAAGTTTTTTGGCTCTGATGGCACCAAGCTTTCTAGCCATATGCAACAGCAAATTGAAGCGGCACTGCGCGGTCAAGGGTTGCCCCATGGCAAGCAGGCTCAGTCTAGCGCTGCCCTCCACTTAAACCCTGACTTAGAACCTGACAAGATTCAATGGGGGCGTACTTACCAGCGCCCTGACTTAGTGGAGCGCTACATTAGCTTTTTGCATCAGCCTTTTCAGCCTCACCCTGACCTTCGTGGCCTCAAGATTGTCTTGGATTTAGCTTGGGGGGCAGCGACGCGGGTTGCCAAGCAGGTATTTGAATCGACTGGTGCGGATGTGGTGATTTTGCACGGGCTGCCCGATGGCGATCGCATCAACGTTCACTGCGGCTCCACCCACCTTGGGTCGCTCATTGAGGCGGTCGCCGAGCACCATGCTGACATTGGTTTTGCCTTTGATGGCGATGCCGACCGAGTGATGGCTGTCGATGCCCAAGGCCGCGTGATTGATGGCGATTATATCTTGTATTTTTGGGCCAAACCTAAAACAAGCAGGTAAGCTCCCCAACGACACCATCATTTCTACCGTGATGGCTAACCTCGGTTTTGAGCGCGCTTGGGAACAGCAAGGCGGCACCTTAGTGCGCACTCAGGTTGGCGATCAGCATGTTTTTGCAGAAATGGTGAGCCAAGGTGCCATGTTAGGCGGCGAGCAGTCTGGCCATATTCTGTGCCACCACTACAGCCTCACCGGCGATGGCATTCTCACGGCCCTGCACCTAGCAGACTTGCTGAAGCAGGCGGGCTGTTCGCTGACCGAACTAGTCGCCCAAAGCTTTGAGACGTATCCTCAGCGATTGGCCAATGTGCGCGTAGAAGATCCGCTGGTGCGCCGTAACTGGGCTGAGTGCGATGCGCTGCAGCAGGCCATTGCCCAGGCCGAATCAGCCATGGGTGAGATGGGCCGTGTTTTGGTGCGCGCTTCTGGTACTGAGCCCTTGATTCGCGTCATGGTAGAAGCTGCCAATGCCGACTTGGTGGATCACTGGACAGAGATGCTAGCCGCTAAAGTGAGTCAGCATCTGGCATAGGCTGTGCAGAATAAGTATGAAGATTTGCAAAGGCGTTTCTGTTCGTGCTATCTCTGAACTAGGTTTTTCGCAACTCGGTTTTTCGCAAGTACGCTAAGTTTTTTGCAAGTACGCTATGACGGCAACTTTTCCATCTTCGACAGCAGTGAAAACGACCGTCAAACCCGCTGCCGCAGCTCATGCCCAGCAGGTTCGACTGAGCCCGTTAAGTCCCCAAGTCCACGCCAAAGTCCATGCAAAAGTCCATGCAAAAGTCCATCCTAAAAAAGTGGTGGCCATTGGCGATAGCCTAGTCTATGGTTACGGCGATCATGAAGGTGGCGGCTGGGTAGAGCGGTTGCGTCTAGGGTGGATGAATCCTGAGCAGCCTGGACCCATTGTTTACAATTTGGGTATTCGTGGGGATGGGGTGACGCAGGTGACCCAGCGACTAGAGCGGGAGTTTTATGATCGCGGCGAACTGCGCCATCGTACCCCCGATATTGTGGTGCTTTCAGTGGGGCTGAATGATTCGGCTAGGGCCGGACGGCCTATGGGCCGCCCAGTGACTGGCATAGAAGTTTTTGAGCAGAAGCTGAGCCAGCTTTTGAGACAAGCTTGTCAGCTTTGTCCGGTCTTTTTTGTCGGCATGACGCCCATTGATGAAGCGGCCATGCCTTTTGCTGATGTCCTTTATTTCAGCCGTATGGAACAGGCGCACTATCGCGATGTCACCCGTCAGCTTTGCGAGGCGCAGCAGGTGCCCTATCTAGATTTGCTGGAGCAATGGACTCAGCAGCCTGAGTCATGGGTGGGCGATCGCCTTTGCAGTGATGGGATTCATCCTAATGCCCTCGGCTACTGCACTATCTTGGCGGCGGTGAAAAATTGGCAGCCTTTTATGAGTGCGGTGCAGGACACGGGCGCAGCGTTGAATTAAGCCTATCAGCTACGTGGATTTGCCTTTGTTGCTGACGGTTTTACCGGCAGGCATTGCTGATGGGGTGGGCTGCGTTGGTGAGTCTTTGGTGAGTCTTTAACGGAGCTTCAAGGGGATATGGTTAAATTAAGAAACATTTGTTAAGGGATCTAAATAAAACTACGCATGTCAGATTTCGCTGAACCCATTTCCTCTGAACTAGATTTAGATGCCCTAGATTTAGATGCCTTAGATTTAGAGGCTCATCTAGCTTTCAACGCTGAACTATTTAGAGGCTATGCCGGAAGACGGTTAAAGGCATTGATTGCCCTTGCTATGCTCTGGCTGTTTACAGCGTTGCTGCACAGCGTGAGTTGGGGGCGTGAGTTTGTTCTAATTGTCACCGGATTAATGGGTCTACATGCCTTGCGCGTTGTCTTGGCAGATCCTTTAACCGCGCCTCCAGCTTTGCCCTCTGTGCAGGCGGATGTGCGGGCAGATGCACAGGCAGATGCACAGGCAGATGCACAGGTCGATATCAAGGCGGATATCATTAAGGCGGATATCATTAAGGCGGATATCATTAAGGCGGATGGTGCGATCGCAGGCATTCCACCGTCAGCAGAGGGGTTCGCTAAGTGGCCCTATGTCTCTTTGCTGGTTGCCGCCAAGAATGAAGCGCAGGTAATCGGCAAGCTTGTAGAATCTTTGTTGCACATCGACTATCCTGCCTCTCGTTATGATCTGTGGATTATTGACGATTACAGCACTGATCAAACCCCTCAAATCTTAGATCATTTGGCCGAACGCTACCCCCGTTTGCATGTCGTTCACAGAGGCCCTGATGCAACGGGCGGAAAATCTGGTGCGCTCAACTTGGTATGGCCCCAAACCCAGGGTGATCTGCTAGCGGTCTTCGATGCCGATGCTCAAGTGCCGAATGACTTGCTGCGTCATGTCGTGCCGATGTTTGATGCTGCCCAAGGTGGTGCTAAAACGGGCGCTGTACAGGTGCGCAAGGCCATTGCCAATGCCAATGCTAACTTTTGGACGCGCGGACAAAAAGCAGAAATGGCCCTTGATAGCTACATGCAGGAGCGCCGCATTGCGGTAGGTGGTATTGGCGAACTCAGGGGCAATGGTCAGTTTGTTCGGCGTAGTGCGATCGCGCAATGCGGCGGCTGGAATGAAGAAACCATTACCGATGATCTGGATTTGACCATTCAGCTACATCTGCATCAGTGGAATATTGGGCTATTGTTTTCCCCGCCTGTTCAAGAAGAAGGTGTGATCTCAGCGATGGCGCTGTGGCATCAGCGCAACCGTTGGGCCGAGGGTGGTTTTCAGCGCTACTTAGACTATTGGCGACAGCTTGTTAAAAATCGATTGGGCTGGCAAAAATCGATCGATATGGCGGGCTTTTGGATCATTCAGTACATGATGCCAGCAGTCGTCATCCCTGACCTTGCGCTAGCGCTTATCCGTCATCAGCTTCCCATCTTTGGGCCGATCACCATGCTGGGCATTGGTATGTCTTTGTGGGGGATGTTTACGACCTTGCGCCGCGCCGACCAAGCGAACCCTTGGAGCGCTTTCATTCAAACGGTTCGAGGCACTGTGTATATGCTGCATTGGGTGCTGGTGATTGCCACTATGGCGATGCGAATTTCCGTGCGCCAAAAACGTCTCAAGTGGGTCAAAACCGTCCACGGCTCGATTTGATGGCATGATCTGCTGCTGCTGTTTGAACGTTATGGCTTTAAGGTCGTTATTTAAAGTCATTTTTAAGGTCAGTATCTAAAGTCACTAAAGTCACTATTGAAAGCCATATTGTCAGGCTGTGATTACGTCCGTTTTGAAGGGGGCAGCAAAACTCGAACGATCACCACGCATAGCCCCACGGCTAGCCCTATCCCCATAAAGGCAATGGGCGTTACAGCAGCTTGGCGAACAGCGATCGCACAGAGCGCCCAAACCGCCACCGCTGGGAACGAAGCATCGCCAAACTGAAGGGCAACTATGGCCGCGATCGCTCCACTGACCCCCATCATCACCACCGTCCAAACCACATCCTGGGTTGATAAGGCCGATGTTGAGACGGCCATGGTCGTGGCCCCCTGCCGACTAAAGAGCGCCGCACCGGCCACATTGACCACGGCGGCCACGGTAATCCAGCCCAAATACACACTAATCGGTGCTTGCAAGAGCCATCGCACTTGGCCTGTGGGGCGTTTAGGGCGGCTAGAACGGCGAGCAGAGCTAAGGCTGCTATCTGGTGCAACTGAGCGCGTACAGAGATAGGCCGCTATCAGACAGGCCAAAATGCCGAACATCAGCCCCACCGACAGCCAAAAGTTCAAGATTAGAAAAGCATAGACCCATGCTATTTGTAGGCAACAGGCCCCGATGAGGGCCCATGAGGTTTTGGCCACAGCGATATTGTGCCGCTGCCTAGGCAGTGCCTGATAGACGCTATAAACTATCAGCCCCAAATAGATCAAGCCCCAGATGGCAAAGGCGTAGCCCGCCGGGGTAATCAGCACCCCACCGAGAACCCGATTGGAAACTTCGCCAATATTTTTGCCTGCAGGTGGGTAAACATTTGAGAGGCCATTGACGGCGATCGCCATCACAACAGCTACCACTGTGAGCCACTGCCGCCCAATCGGGCTCGTAAACCGCTTGATCATGGTGAATTTTTCTCCCGACTCCCGACTACTGATGCTGGACTACTAACGTTATCCTAGTAGCGCGTGGCTTCGCCCTTCGTCATTTCTGCTTTTTATTGCTTCTCTATGGCCCATTCTATTTGCATCCTCGGTGGCGGCTTCGGTGGCCTTTATACCGCTTTAGCCCTCAGTAAGCTCAACTGGGAAAACGAACAGCCCGAGATTGTGCTGGTTGACCAGCGCGATCGCTTTATTTTTGCCCCCCTGCTCTACGAACTGGTGACCGGTGAACTGCAAACCTGGGAAATTGCTCCCCCTTACGAAGAACTCCTGACCAACACCGGTATCCGGTTTCATCAAAGCGGTGTAAGCAACATTGACTTGAGCGCCAAGCAGGTCACCCTGAGCAATAATACAAAAATTTCCTATGACCGCATTGTCCTAGCGCTCGGCGGCGAGACGCCAATGGACATGGCACCAGGTGTGGCCGAACATGCCATCCCATTTCGCGATTTGGCAGATGCCTACCGTCTCAAAGATCGATTGCGCCAGCGAGAAGAGGCTAACCCTGACAAAATTCGAGTAGCGGTTGTCGGTGGTGGCTACAGCGGTGTGGAAATCGCCTGCAAGGTGGCTGAGAGATTGGGCGATCGCGGCAGAATTCGAATCGTTGAGCGAGCCGAGAACATCCTGCAAAACTCCGCCGAGTTCAACCAAAAAGCGGCCCAAAAAGCCCTGAGTGACAAAAACGTATGGATTGACTACGAAACCACCGTCACGGCCGTGAGTGCCGATAGCATTTCCCTAAATTACAAAGACAAAACAGAGACCCTGCCAGTTGATATTGTGCTGTGGACAGTCGGCAACAAAGTCAGCCCCGCCCTAGATGCCCTAGATTTGCCCCGCAACGCCAAGCGGCAGTTCACCATTACCCCTACCTTGCAAGTCACTGAGCATCCCGATATTTTGCCCTCGGCGATCTCGCAGACGGCGTTGATGCTACGGGCAAAACAGTGCCGACTACCGCCCAGTCAGCCCTGCAGCAAGCTGACTACGCCGCTTGGAATATTTGGGCTAGCCTGACCGGCAGACCGCTCTTGCCCTTCCGCTATCAGCACTTAGGTGAAATGATGACCCTAGGTGCTGACAATGCCACCCTCTCTGGTTTGGGTCTTAAATTGGATGGTAGCCTAGCTCACGTGGTCAGGCGACTGACCTACCTCTACCGGATGCCTACCTTAGATCATCAGATTCGCGTTGGCTTAAATTGGGTGAGCCAGCCATTACAAGCGTTATTGGCAGGTTCCCCTCAATAGCGCAGGTGTTGCGATGACGTCTAAATATCCTTTGATGTCAGCCCCAACCATCGTTCATCGTTCACCGTTTCCATCCATGCTCCCCTCTCCCAATACTCCTGAAACTATCCCTCCCAAGCCTCCTTCAGCCGTCCTGCCAAAGGTCATCTATCTGGACGCCTTCGGTACCCTCTTTGGCGTGAAAGGCAGCGTTGGCGAACTTTACAGCAACCTCGCTCGCACGGCTCAAATCATCACTGACCCGCAGGCTGTCAATCGGGCCTTTTATCAAAGTTTTGCCGCGAGTGAAAGGCTCGCTTTCCCCAATGCCGATCCGGCCACCGTGCCCGATCTTGAGTATCACTGGTGGAAAGCGATCGTAGCTGATACCTTTCAGCGGGTGGGAGCCCTTGAAAAGTTTGAAGATTTTGATACCTTTTATGCCGGTCTTTACGGTTACTTTGAAACCCCCGCACCTTGGCAGATCTATCCCGATACGTTGGCTGCGTTACAGCGCTGGCAGTCAATGGGCATCGAGCTAGGCATTATTTCTAACTTTGATTCGCGGCTGCATCGCGTCCTTGACGTTTTGGGGCTAGCCCATTATTTCCAGTCGGTGACAATTTCGACAGAGGTAGGCGCAGCTAAACCCTCATCTGCTATCTTTCAAGCTGCCCTGGCCAAGCATAATTGTCCGCCGCCACAAGCTTGGCATGTAGGCGATAGTGAGGTAGAAGACTATGCCGGCGCTCAAGCGGCTGGCATTCACGCTATTTTGATCGCCCGAGTATAAATGATTCAGGTATAGCAAAGTCAGGATGCATTCTTGCTTTGCGATAACTCACTCGACAGGAGCTATAACTCGACAGAAGCTATAGTCTAGCCCAGTGAGCAAGTCTAGCCCAGTGAGCAGTCTAGCCCAGTGAGCAGTCTAGCCCAGTGAGAAACGCTTGAAGTCTGACAGCGCTCAGCGCCAGTAACGTCGCCCTTGTGTAAATGCTCCTACCACCACCGCAAATAGGCTGATATAGTCGAGCCCGCCTAAAAACAACGCCGGAATGGCAGCACTGAGAGACTTGGCCCACATCAGGAGCAGCACACAACCGCTCAGTGCCCAAATCGTCTCAGCGCTGAGCAACACCTGGCGGAAAAATTAGCCGTGACCACGATAGACAATGCACCGACGCCGAAGGCAGCGGCCATGAACAGAACAGGAACAAGGACAGCAGAGCGGTTGAGAATATTAAAGATGGTCGGGCTGCTTGCGAGTATGTAGATCAGCGTGATGTCAATGGCTGTGGCAAATAGAACCGTCAGTCCGGCGCTCAATAATAGCGCCGACCACGGTAGATATTTTAACGAGCGAAAGGGATTGGACATACGGACAGTTACCCGAACCTTTTTCTCAGCTTTTTCCTAAACATGGGGTTTTTTTAATCTTTAATCAAACGTTAGCGCTTTCCCGCGAACACTCGTATCCATTTTGCCCCGGTTATATACGACCTGCCCGCCGACCAAAGTGACGATTGGCCAACCGGTCAAATTCCATCCTTCAAAAGGGCTCCAACCACATTTTGTTTGGAGTTCCTCACGTCGCACCGGGCGATAAGTCCCTAAATCGACCAGGACAAGATCCGCATCATAGCCGGGTTCAATCAATCCTTTGTTAGGAATTTTATAGGCTCTCGCGACAGCGGTGGACATCCAGTTAGAGACTTGGGCAATGGTGCAGCGGTTTTCTTTTGTTTGGGTGAGCATCAGCGGCAGTGAGGTTTCTACGCTGGGCATTCCTGAGGGCGCATGGGGATAGCCTTGGGCTTTTTCTTCCAGGGTGTGGGGGACATGGTCAGTCGCGATAAAGTCAATTACACCGTCGAGGAGAGCCTGCCACAGTAGGTCGCGATCGCGCGGATACTTCAGTGGTGGATCGATCTGAGCGAGTGTTCCTAGGTGCTCATAGGCACTTATGTCCAGCAGTAAATGCTGCGGGGTGACCTCGGCGGTGACCCAACTGGGTTTATCTTGTCGTAAAAACTCAGCTTCCTCACCTGTGGACAGATGCAAAATGTGCAAACGTCGTCGATACTTTTTCGATAGGCGGATGGCTAGCTTGGTAGCCAATAGGGCAGTTTCGTTATCTTGCACTTTGGTATGGGTGGCCGGGTCAGTTTCGCCTTCAAACCGCTGTCGCCGTGCCATAATTCGCGCGTGATCTTCCGCGTGAACGGCAATGAGACGACTGCCCGACGCAAAAATCGGCTCAATCGCCTCGACGGTATCGACCAAGAGCGGGCCATGGGCTGAGCCCATAAAAAGGGTGATGCCACAGGTAGGGTTGGCATCACGTAAATCAGGTAAATTTTCTGCGGTGGCACCGATAAAAAATCCGTAATTGACCAAGCTTTTAGACGCTGCGATCGCAGCTTATCTGTCAAAATAGC
>JAAUPS010000121.1 GCA_012033015.1 Phormidesmis sp. RL_2_1 | reverse complement strand
GAGCAAAGGAGACTCCTAGGAGCCGCCCTGTGAAAGTACATAAAACTGCGCAGTCAGCGTAATATACAGAGATGATCGCACTTGCAGATGCTTGTATAGGTGTTCACATGAAACGGGTAATGCCTTTCCTTGTTCCGAACTGCTCTGTAGCCGCTATCAATGCAGCTTTAGATGTGAGCTATTGCGTTGTTCTAATAGCGCTCTCCATAGCAACTGGCTTTTCTCTCAAGGTGATTTTCCTATCTGTTGCTGTGCTTTTGCTGCATTTTTTACATCGCAAATTGCCCAGCTTCGGCGTGAAATCGAAGTATTTTGACTATGCCCTGCTGTTGATAGAATTTCTGCTTTTAAGCCTATTAAGCTATAGCTTTGAAGGCGAGAGTAAATCGATCTTGTTTTTGATTTATCCTATTAAAGTAGTTCTCGATTATCCTGCTGTTGTATCTTTTCTTTGGGTTTATATCGGCTATTCGATTTATTTATTCGTTCTTGATCCGCAGGGATTGAGCCTTGAGGACTATATTCTCAGACTGATCAGTTTTTCTGTGAGCTTAGTTTCCTTGTTGTGTATTCGCTTACTCATTCGCCAGCGGCAGTCTATTCTAGATTTGCATCAGCGACTGCAATCACAAGCAGAGCTTACCGCCGAGATGATCAAGCTAAAAGAGCGCAATGAGCTAGCTGAGGCTATGCACGATACCCTAGGTCATACGCTAACCGCCTCGATTGTCTCTTTAGAAGGGGTGGCTTTGCTCTGGGAAAAGCGACCGGGGGAGGCCATTGCTCTCCTCAATTCAGTGCGCGACCAACTCCAAACTGGCCTTGGCGATATTAGAAGCATGGTGCGCAACTTAAAAACTAATACCCTAGCTGAACATGCTTTGCTCAAAAACAGTCTAATGCAGATGGTAGAACGGGTGAATCGACAGCCTTCAGTGAATATTGAACTGCTATACAGCATTCAAGCAACCCTATTGCCCATTCAAGACTATGTGCTCTACAGCGTTGTTCAAGAGAGCCTCACGAATGCTCTAAAACACAGTCAGGCAGACAGCATTCAGATCGCATTAGAGCAAATAGATAAAACCTGCATCACCTTGACAATCACAGATAATGGAGTGGGCAGCCGTCTATTTGAGCCTGGATTTGGCTTAACCCATCTGAGTCAGAAAGTAGAGGCGCTAGGCGGGACTTTTGCAATCGAGACACGAGCACAATCTGGATTTAGTATCCAAGCATGGATGCCCCTGGCCTCGGATTTATCATTATCATCAATAGATCGATCACTTCAACCAATCAAAAAAGGGATAAAAAAAGAGAATCGTCATGATTAATATCATGCTAGTCGATGATCAAATCTCCATGATCTCTGGGCTTAAGGCTTTGTTGAGCACTCACGAAGACTTTTCTGTTGTGCTAAGCGCTAGTTCCGGAGAAGAGGCCATAGATATTTTGTCCGCAGCGGCATCAGCGGACTTCCCGGATGTTGTTCTCCCGGATGTTGTGCTGATGGATATCCGTATGCCTGGAATTGGTGGTGTAAGAGCAACTCAGCAAATCAAAGCAGCCTTTCCTCAGCTTACAATTCTAATTCTGACTACCTTTGATGATGATGAATTTATCATTGATGCGCTGCACTACGGCGCTGCCGGATACCTCCTAAAAGATATTGGTGGTAAGCGACTCATTGAATCCATTTATGAAGCGCTTTCTGGCAATTTGCTATTGACCGGGCGAGTAGCCAGTAAGTTGGCGACCAATATTCGTAAACAGCAGATGCTGACTGCACCTATTAGCTTGCCTTCCCTGGCAGAATTAGGCTTTACAGAACGCGAGTTAGAAATTGCAAAACACATCGCCTCGGGCTTGAACGCGAGGGAAATTAGCCAGCAGACTTTCTTGTCGTTAGGCACGATAAAAAACTATACCAGCAGTATTTACGCCAGATTAGGGACGAGCGATCGCGCCAAGGCAATCATTATTCTCCGTAACATGCTCAATCTCTAAGGCTCAATCTATAACGCTCAATCTATAACGCTCAATCTATTTCAACAGATTCCCCTTGAATTTTAAAAGGAAATAATGCTCAAAATCAGAATGTTCTCTTCATTGAATGGAAATTTTCTAAAAAAAGCTGGCTGGGTCACGATGACCTTGTTAGCCTTGCTTCTGTTCCTGATAGCCAGCAGATACCTAGCCTTGAATCCCAAGCTCTATTTTGAAGAACAAAAAGCTGTTTATATCGCACATACCTCTGGCATTTTGATGCATGTGATGGGTGCAATGCTAGCGATTATCATTGGCCCTTTTCAGTTTTTGCCTGGAAGCATTACCCGGCGATATCTTACGCTCCATCGGTGGCTGGGTAAATCCTACATGGTGGGTGTTTTATTCGGTGGCCTGGGTGGATTGTATATGGCTTTTTTAGCGTATGGTGGCCTGCCTGCTCAAGCTGGGTTTGCACTGTTAGCTGTCCTTTGGCTATTCAGCGGATATATGGCCTACCAGCATATTCGCAATCGAGAAGTTCTCCTGCATCGTCAGTGGATGGTTCGCAACTATGCACTCACCTTTGCTGGGGTGATGCTACGCCTGTGGCTAGCTATTTTGCATTATGTGGGGTTGAGTTTGTTGCAGCCTATATTCTAGCAGCCTGGTTGTCCTGGGTACCTAATCTGATTTTTGCTGAGTGGCTAGTGAGCCAAATTCGCTCCCAAGATGAAAAGCAAACAGCAGTGCCTATGGGCGAGCGAAAAAATACGACAGTTACCACATTATGAGGATGTTCTAGTGATGCGCTCTGAAGCCGCTACTTTATTGACTAGCCTTGTTATTCTGTCAGGCGGTATTGTTGTCTTCTTGCCCTAGTCTCTTTCTCAATCTATAGCTTCTGTCGAGTTAGTCTAGCCTATCTTGTTTCTGTTTGTTGTCTGCTGACTCTTCGGCCTGCTGATTCCGCGCTATACCATGCTATACCAAGAGTTCATAGATCAACCGTTCAAAGGTCGAGTTGCATCAAAGCGTTTGTCAATTCATATTTTTTTCAACCCACATTTTTTGTCAATTCACTTTTTCCCAACCCACATTGCTGTTAAGTTATTTGTATCGTAAGATACCAAAATCAAAATACTTGAATATCATAGAAGAGTATTAAAAAACATGCTTTTCGAGCATTTTAAGGAGGCTATAGTTATGAAACGCTTTCTACTAACAATCTTTACAGTTGTTCTATCCGGCTTGGCTATTTCATCCACAGCACATGCCAAGCAAGTGAACACAAGCGATCTGGCTGCTGATTTGAATGGAGATGGCTCCGTCTCGTTGCTAGAGCTAGAGCTATACAACCGCGATCAGCGAGGAAATTAACCCAAATCGTTGACATCACTCAGACCCGAGTTGACCAATTACAAGGTCATACTCAACTAGACCATATTCACCTAGACCATATTCACCTAGACCAAGCAAGCCATGGCTAAAAACCATGGCTTGCTATGGTCTTAACCGGTTTTAACCCATTCTCTTCTCAAAATTCCCCCTCTCACAAGCCCTACTTTCAAGATCAACGTGAAGGGGCGGGGCTTCGACTAAATGTATGGTAGTAGAAGCAAAAGTGACTTTCCCTTGGGTTGCCAAAAAGTCATCTAATATACGGGTATATAGCTCGTCTTTTTTTCCCCTGCGTAGCTTGTAGCTGACGACAAAGCGTACTGTAAATTCTAGCCAGTTATCGTTGACCACAAGTGAGATCATCGGATTGATCTGAGCATCTTCGATGAGGTATTTTTTCACCATTTGGTTCCAGCGCTGCTGAGCTTGCGGCACGTACTCTCCCATCACGTCATTGGCGGCTTGGCTGAGCAGTGCCCGCGCCAAGTGATGATCGCTGCCGTACTTGACGGGAATGGTAATTTCATCCCAGACGAATGGGAAATCGGCTGAGTAGTTATAGACAGGTTCTTTAAAGACAAAGCTGTTGGCGATGCGTACAATCCGGCCATTATAAAGATCGGATTTGACCCAATCGCCACATTCCATCAAGGTAGTGCGCAACAGGCTAATGTCAATCACATCGCCCATAATGCCACCAAGGAGAACCCGATCGCCAGATTTGTAAAACTGACCTAGCGCGATCGCACTCCATCCGGCAAAGCTAGCAATCACTTCCTGTAGGGCAAAAGCAATGCCTGCGCCAATCACCCCAAAGGTGACTGTTAACCGGCCTAGGCGATCGCTAAACACTATGGCCACAAACAGAGCGATCACAAAATAGCTGATCAGCGCAATCGTTTTACGTGCCCGGTATCTCAGATCTGAATCTTTGATTTTTGCAAGGAGCAACCGCTGCATCAAATTAAAGAACAATACGATTAGAAAAATTCCAATCGAGACTTCAACAATCCGAAAAAAGCTAGGACTGGAAAACCATCGCTCAATAACATTGACGTAGTCAGAGGTGGGGTAAAATCATTAACATTATCTTGCATCAGCTTATGGGCAGCGTGAAAAAGAAGTCGCTACCCTTACCCAGTTTATGTTCACCCTGTACTTGTAATCGACGCTTTAGCCATTCAAGCTTTAGCCATTCAAGCTTTAGCTATTCAAGCTTTAGCTATTCAAGCTTTAGCTATTCAAGCTTTAGCTCTATGATGTTTCAATCCATGATATTTCAAGGGAGATAAACCTTGGCAAAAAAGGATAAACTATTACGCAGTCGGGAGCTTAACTTTGACAGTTTCTTTGGCTTTGTGTGTTGATTTGGGGATGTTGAGTCGCAGCACGCCATCTTTGTATTCGGCAACAACATTCTCTTTTTCAACATGTGTGGGCATCGGAATTAACCGCTCAAACTTACCATAGTGGAATTCCGAACGAAAATTGCCGTTTTCTTCCGTTTTTGACTCGGCCTTACGCTCTCCTTTAATTGAAACGGCATCATCCATCACCTCAATATCCAAGTCGTCAGCCTTCATTCCAGGCACTTCTAACTTCAGATGAATTTCATCTTCTGTTTCATTGATTTCAGCCGATGGCATAAAAGCAAAGTTCCCCAAGCTACCGCCCCCCGCTGGCAGATTAGAGGTGAACTGTTCTAATAAATTGTTCATTTCCCTCCTGAGGGCATCGACGTCCCCAAAGGGCTCCCACTGTTCAATTTTACCGAAAGGTCGCCAACGTGTAATAGGCATAGCATTACCTCCAGAGAGTTTCACAAGAGAGTTTCAAGATGTGTGGCGCAAAATATATGGCGGCGGCGCAAAATATATGGCGGCGGCGCAAGTGGTGTGTTTCGACACTCGCTAGATACTATAGGCCAACACTGTGAGGAAACTGTGAAGATGTCAAATCGCCATACAGCGTATCCCGTTGCCGCGCCGGACGACCTAATGAGCGATCGCACCTACCAAATCCGCCTCACTCTGACAAGTGCCTCCCATTGCGCCTGCCATCGAGGTGATATGCTCCTCCATTAAAATGCCGCCAATATCATTGCAGCCCCACCGCAACGCTTCTGTTGCGCCTGCTAACCCGAGCTTCACCCAACTCGGCTGATGATTGACAATCCAATTGCCTAAAAAAATTCTTGCGACTGCTGTTAAGAGCAGAGCATCTGCTAACACCGGCTGATCGCGACCGACTCTTCGTCGTAACGGCTTTGGCGCTTCTTGGCCGACAAACGGCAGCAAAATAAATTCTGTTATCCCCCTGTAGCCCGCTGAGCGTGCACGCTGCTGCAACTGCCGCAATAAATCTAAATGCACCATCTGCTGCGTGAGCGTCTCTATATGCCCTGAGAGCATCGTACTGGTGGTCGGCAGTCCCACTTGATGCGCCAAGCCGACAATCTCTAACCACTCTGTCGCGGTTGTTTTTTCTGGGCACAGTATTCGCCTGACACTGTCATCGAGCACTTCTGCGGCAGTTCCTGGCAATGAACCCACGCCCACGTCCTTCAGTGCGACCAACACTGTTTCCCAGCTCAAGCCATCTTCTCTGGCAATAAACTGTACTTCCTGCGGAGAAAATGCATGGACATGCAGATTGGGCGAGGCTGCTTTAATGGTTTCTACCAGCTTGCAATAATAGGCCAAAGACGTGCCGTTAATTTTTGCCTGAGGATTGAGCCCGCCCTGCATACAGACCTCTGTCGCGCCCAAGGCGGCCGCTTCGCTCGCTTTGGCTAAAATGCCGCTCCAATCGACCCAATAAGCCCCGGCTTGATCCGCGTCGCGGCGAAAGGCACAAAAGCTACAGTGCTGTTCACAAATGTTGGTGTAGTTAATATTGCGATTTAGCACATAGGTGACCGTATCGCCTACCTGCCGGTAGCGCAGTGTATCAGCTACGGCTCGTATAGCTTCTTTTTCTGCCGTTTCTGTCACCTGCAACAGGGCCACCCCTTCGGCTGGCGAAATATCTTCTCCTAGTAACGCTCGGTCTAAAATCTTCTCGATCACGGAATATCAGCCACGCAACAGCTTGTTTCGACTTTTGTATCTACGATTTGTCTTACCTTAACTATCCTAAGCTATGGTCTTCAAACTTCACAACACTCCATCTACCACCATCCGTCCGTTACAGTAAAATCACAGCATTAAACAGCCCTCACCCCTGCATGACTGTAAACAACATCGACCTTGGCCGCGCTATTTGCAGTAATTTATCCCAAGCTGAACAGCGCGAATGGCTGATTACCAATGGCATCGGTGGCTATGGGTGTGGCACGCTCGCAGGCACCCTTACCCGCTGCTACCACGGTCTATTGGTGGCAGCGCTCAAGCCTCCGCTAGGACGCACGCTGCTATTGACGAAGCTAGACGAAACAGCAACTTATCAGCGCCATGCTTATCCGCTGAGCTGCGATCGCTGGTCAGGCGGTACCCTCACAGGTCATGGCTATCGCCATCTAGAACGCTTTCATTTAGAAGGTACCATCCCTGTATGGCACTATGCGATCGCCGATGCCCTACTCGAAAAACGCATTTGGATGCAGCCGGGTGAAAACACAACCTACATTCAATACAGCCTACGGCGAGCAACGGCCCCATTCAGCCTCTCGATCAAAGCCCTGGTCAACTACCGCGATCACCACAGCGTCACAGATAGTATCCATCAGGAAACAACAGCGCCCATTCAAACCCGTTCCCACCCTAGAGGGCTCAAAGTTCAGCTCTCTGGAATGGGTGCACCTGAGCAAGCCATACCTTTTTATCTGCTCAGTAACAAAGGTCAATTCATCCCCGCTGACAAATGGTATCAACACTACTTTTTGACAGTAGAACAATATCGAGGACTCACCTGCTTAGACGATAACCTCCATGCGGCCACCCTTCGCACCGCCTTGCAACCTGGAGAAACTCTCACCATTGTCGCTAGCATCGAGCCCTACCCATCCCTAGACGGACAAGTGGCCCTGAACGCTAGAGAGCAGTATGAAAGCGCTCTTTTGCAGCAGGCCAATATACAGCTCAATACCTCGCCACCTTGGATTCAACAGCTTGTCCTAGCCGCCGATCAGTTTGTTGTAGATCGCATTTTGCCGCCTGAGCCCAATGCCAAAGAAGAGATTTCAAAGGTAGCGGCCGTTGGTAAAACCATCATCGCGGGCTATCCTTGGTTTGGCGATTGGGGGCGAGATACGATGATTGCTTTGCCTGGGCTGACGCTAGCAACCGGACGCCCTGAGATTGCCAAACCGATCCTGCGAACGTTTGCCCAATACCTTGATCAGGGCATGTTGCCCAATGCTTTTCCCGAAGCGAACGACACCCCTGGCTACAATACCGTTGATGCTATTCTTTGGTTCTTTGAAGCTATCCGCGCTTATCTAGAAGCGACCCAGGATTTGGCACTGCTCAGAGAACTTTTTCCTGCACTCCAAGAGGTGATTGATTGGCACCTGCGCGGTACCCGCTACAACATCCATTGGGATAGCAGCGATGGGCTGATTTATGCCGGAGAGCCCGGTGCACAGCTCACCTGGATGGATGCCAAGGTCGATGACTGGGTGGTGACGCCTCGCCGGGGAAAACCGATTGAAATCAATGCGCTTTGGCACAATGCCCTGATGAGCATGGCTGTTTTCTGTAACCAGTTGCAACTGCCTCAAAATGAATATATTCAGCTCGCCCATCAAGCGAATGCAGGCTTTGCCAAATTTTGGCAGCCCACCTTGGGCTACTGTTATGACCTGCTCGATGGCCCCGCTGGAGATGATGCGGCTCTGCGTCCTAACCAAATTTTTGCTGTCTCGTTGGTTTACGGCCCATCGTTGCCTTTTCAACAGCAAAAAGCCATTGTCGATACTTGCGCCCAACAGTTGTTGACCTCCCACGGGATGCGATCGCTTGCCCCCTCTCACCCAGACTACATTGGCATTTATGGAGGCGATCGCATCCAACGCGACGGCGCTTACCATCAGGGCACCACTTGGAGCTGGCTGATTGGCCCTTTTATTCAAGCCCATTTAAAAGTGTACAAAAATCCAGCGATCGCCCGCACGTTTCTTATCCCCCTAGCCCACCACATGCAGGCAGGCTGCGTCGGCACCCTCAGCGAAATCTTCGATGGCAATGCGCCTTTTACCCCACGCGGAGCCTATGCACAAGCTTGGTCAGTAGCCGAAGTTTTACGCCTATGGCAACTGTTGGCGTAGCTTCGGCTGTCAAAAGGCAAGTTGCGCGAGCTAGTTTGCTTCTTCTCAATTATCAACGCGTCGATTCGTACTTGCTAATTCTACCAGCAGGCTTCTTAGCACTTCTTGCACAGCTTCAAAGCGCTGATCCGAATGCTGGCGATCAGCGACAGCCTCACTGTGCTAGAGGCTACATGCTAGAGACCACATGCCTTTTACACCGCCTGACGCTTTTGCCCTAGCTGGGTCAGGGGCCGAAGTTCTACCTCTGTGGGCAGCGGTTGAGCGCTACTGTGATCCGTCGGAAAAAATTTCACCCGCTCAGGTTGAATCTTCACTCGCACCCGCTCTCCTACGGCCAACTGCTGAGTCGCCGCTGTCCGCACCTGCAGCACCTGCTGTGAAGGCAACAGCAGTGAATACTGATATTCTCGCCCTAAAAATTGTCGTCCCTGTACCAGGAGTGTCCCGTTTTCATCCGGCATCATCTGAATATCTTCCTGGCAGATCATCAGTTCACCGCGCTGCGCTCCAGCCGCATTTTCCAATGGCCCCACCGAGCCGATTTCTGTTTCCCAGCCTTGCACTTGCCACACCGCTGCAACAAAGTTGGCCTGGGTAACAAACTGGGCAATGAACCGCGAAGCCGGATTATGATAAATCCGCTCAGGGGTATCTAGCTGGATAATTTCTCCTTGATGCATCACAGCGACCTTATCGGCGATCGCCAGGGCCTCTTCTTGGTCATGGGTAACAAAAATTCCCGATATTCCCACATTTTTTAAAATATCGCGCACTTCCTGCCGCAGCCGCAGCCGCACCTGCACATCCAAATTACTAAATGGCTCATCGAGCAAAATCAACGGTGGCCGGGGAGCCAACGCCCGCGCCAGCGCCACCCGCTGCTGCTGTCCGCCCGACAGCTCGTGGGGATAGCGTTTTTCCATCCCAGTTAGGCCAACCAACGCGATCGCTTCATGCGCCAGTATACGAATCTCTTTTTTCGGCAACTGCCGCCGCCGACATAGCTGCTTTAACCCGAAAGCAACATTTTCCAACACACTCAAATGGGGAAACAAAGCATAGTCTTGAAAAACCACCCCCACCTGCCGACGCTCCGGCGGCACCCACAGCCCCTTTCCACAAACCACCTGCCCTGCGAGCTGCGTCTCACCTGCTTCAGGTCTTTCAAATCCGGCCACTAACCGCAGCAGCGTTGTCTTACCACAGCCCGAAGGCCCTAGTAAACCAAGTAATTCTCCCTTATTTAAGGCAAAACTGACCCGGTTTACCGCCGGAGCTACCCCAGAGCCAAAACGCTTAGTAATGTGGTGACAAGCCAGAACAGGGGCAGATAGCGGCATAGGTGTTGCTTCGTATGGCGAATGTGACAGGCGAATGTGGCAGGCGAATGGGATAGACGGATTGGGCAGTTGATTAAGCAAGTGGATTGGGCAAGTGGATTGGGCAAGTGGATTGAGCAGGGGGTTTTAGCGGGCAAATATCGCTGACGCCTTAAGCTAACGGGTGAATTCAGCGACTATTAGAGCCTATTGCATATTAGTTTCAATAGTGAACGCCATAGATATAGGCCACTATAACCTAGATTAATTCCCATTAAGCAGTGCTGCCAATAGCAGTACCGAGCACTTTGCTCATAGATTTTACCCATTGGTTTTGCTCATAGGTTTTACCCATTGATTTTATTCATCCCGGCGGCCTCTCACGATGCCCCTCACTCGGCCCATTGGCGCACCAAGTTACTTAAGCTTTTGGTGATTAAATCAAACTCATCCGTTTTGCCATGCTTTTGAAAAAGCGAACGACGCGCAGTATCCAGCTCGAACAAAATTTCTCGCTGACTAGCATGGCGAATTTGGCTTTGCACCCAGCCTATCGCCGCCCACCGCAAGCCACTCACCACCGGCTCTACTCGATGCAAATAAGAGGCAGGATAAACCAACACTGAGCCTGCTCGAAGCTTGTAGGCTTGCTCACTATCGACATGTTCTATTACCAACTCACCACCCTCATAGCTGTCCAACTCAGATAAAAACAGCGTAAATGAGAGATCAGAGCGGTATCCATTCATGAAAGCGTTATCACTATGCCGCCCATAGGACATACCGTCGCTATAGCGATTAAAGCGGATACTGTGAACCCGTTTGGGCCGTACTGCCGATTGGAACAGCGGATGAGCCGTCATCGCCTGTCGTACCTGCTTAACCAAATCCGTAGTGACGGGCTGCTGCGCATCTAACTGCTGATTGTGCTTGACTGCTTTTGCATACCAGCCCGCTGTTACTTTGCCATCGACCCATTTAGCCGTCGCGAGCTGCGATCGCAGCTCGCCAATGGCCTGCGGTGACAGCACATCAGGAATCGTGAGAATCATCCCCAAGCCTCACATCCAGCTATTGCCAACCGACACGATCAACAATTTTATTCACCTCCGGATTATTTCGGCCATAGGTAGCGACGTTCACCTCATCCACCTTGAAGTCACCTAGCTCAGACACCACCGGATCAAGCGCCACACCTTTGACCACCGGATATTCATTGTTGCTTTCCGCAAACACCTTTTGCGCTGCCGGACTCACCAAAAACTCCATAAAAGCAATGCCATTTTCAGCATGGGGCGCTGTTTTCACCAGTCCCATCCCACTGATATTGACGTGGGTGCCCCGATCCTGCTGATTGGGGAAAAACACGGCTGTTTTCTCCACCGCAGCTTTCTCAGCCGGATCGTCAGATTTGGCCATGCGCGCCCAGTAGTAGTGGTTAGCGATCGCCACATCACACTGACCCGCCGCCACTGCCTTAATCTGATCGGTATCGCCCCCTTCCGGCTGTCGGGCAAAATTCGCCACCAAGCCTTCAGCCCAAGCTTGCGTTGCCTCAGGCCCAATCGATTCAACCATCGAGCCTAGTAATGACTGGTTATACACATTTTCTGAACTGCGTATACACACCCGCCCCTTCCACTTTGGATCAGCCAAATCCTCATAGGTCGATAGCTCACTCGGATTGACCTTCTCAGTGTTATACACCAGCACCCGAGCCCGCGTTGTCAGGCCAAACCACTCTCCATTAGGCTCCCGCAAATTTTCAGGCACCTCATCAGTGAGTACTTTAGAGGTCACCGGCTGAAGAATTCCCGCCTCCTGGGCCCGCCACATCCGGCCCGCATCTACCGCAATAAACACATCCGCCGGACTCTGCTCACCCTCATTGACAATTCGCTCAATCAGCTCATCCGGCTGACCTTCTAGCACATTCACCTGAATGCCCGTATCAGCCGTAAACTGTTCGTAAAGCACCTCATCCACATCGTAATGACGTGCCGAATATAGGTTAATCACCTGCTCGCCTTCAAGATTAGCGGCTTGATCAGAGACCTGATCTGCTTCGTTAGCGGATGGTGCTTGGCAGGCAACGATGCCCACCGACAGCAACAGCGCCATTCCCCAGAGCCGCCGTCTAGTCACTTTCTGGCGAACGGGCTGTAGAAGGACTGTTTTCAAGGTTGCGTTCATATTGTTCAAATTCGAGTTGGTCAAGTTCGGGTTGGTCAAGTTCGATCTCAATCGCTTGTTGATAATAATTACTACTAACAGTTTTATCAGTTTAGTACGAAACCTCTGCGTTTTTCGGCCATGCACTGTTAGGAATTTTTATCATTGCTACCGATTAGACCACTGGCAAGTTATGGATTGGGCCATAGGCTAAGTCATGGATTAGGTCATGTACGAGCCTAAAACTTTTACAAAAACCTTCTAAAATGGACTGGATTTCATGCCTCTGGTGTTCTATGCCTCGTCGAAGTGACCTCAAAAAATAATGCTCATTGGTTCTGGCCCAATTGTGATTGGCCAAGCCTGTGAGTTTGACTATTCTGGAACCCAAGCTTGCAAGGCATTGCGAGAAGAGGGGTATGAAGTTATCTTGGTCAATTCCAATCCAGCGACGATCATGACTGATCCTGAAATCGCTGATCGCACCTATATTGAGCCGCTAACCGCACCACTGTTGGAAGAAATTATTGCCCAAGAGCGCCCCGATGCCCTGCTGCCAACGATGGGCGGCCAAACAGCACTCAACTTAGCCGTTGATTTGGCCAAAAGTGGAGCTCTTGATAAATACGGCGTAGAGCTGATTGGGGCCAAGCTTGAGGCCATCGAAAAGGCTGAAGATCGTAAGTTATTTAAAGAAGCCATGATCAAAATTGGCGTGGGCGTGTGTCCGTCTGGCTTAGCGGAAACCATGGCTGAGGCCAAAGAAATTGGCAAGCAAATCGGCAGCTATCCACTGATTATTCGGCCCGCTTTTACCATGGGCGGTAGCGGTGGCGGCATCGCCTACAACCAAGAAGAGTTTGAAACGATCTGTCTTTCAGGTTTGGAAGCCAGTCCGGTTTCACAGATTCTGATTGAGCAATCGCTGCTCGGTTGGAAGGAGTATGAGCTAGAGGTCATGCGTGATCTGGCCGATAACGTGGTGATTATCTGCTCGATTGAAAATATTGATCCTATGGGGGTGCACACGGGCGATTCGATTACGGTTGCACCGGCTCAAACGCTGACAGATAAAGAGTACCAACGCTTGCGAGATGCTTCGATTAAAATCATTCGCGAAATTGGGGTAGAAACTGGCGGTTCTAATATCCAGTTTTCGGTGAATCCAGAAAATGGAGATGTGGTGGTCATTGAAATGAATCCTCGGGTGTCGAGGAGTTCTGCATTGGCGTCGAAAGCGACTGGATTTCCGATTGCTAAGTTTGCCGCTAAGCTGGCGGTGGGCTACCGGCTCAACGAGATTTCTAACGATATTACGGAGAAAACCCCCGCTAGCTTTGAGCCGACAATTGACTATGTGGTTACCAAAATCCCTCGGTTTGCGTTTGAGAAATTTCCGGGCGCTTCTTCTACCCTTACGACTCAAATGAAGTCGGTGGGCGAGGCGATGGCAATTGGCCGTACTTTTAATGAGTCTTTTCAAAAGGCGTTGCGATCGCTCGAAACCGGACGAGCCGGTTGGGGCTGCGATCGCCCTGAAAAGCTACCAACTTTGTCTAAAGTGCAAGCCGATTTGCGGCGGCCACACCCTGAAAGAATTTTTGCCATTCGCCATGCCCTACAGCTCGGGCTCACCGTCGAAGAAATTTACGAGCTGACGGCAATTGATATTTGGTTTCTCGATAAGTTCGAGGCGCTGCTAAAAATCGAAAAATTTATGAAGCGCACACCGCTGCCAGATATTACCAAAGCGCAAATGCTGGCCATTAAGCAAGCAGGCTTTAGCGATAAGCAAATTGCCTTTGCTGCCAAAACCACCGAAGATATCGTGCGGGTTTATCGCAAGTCGCTCGATGTGATTCCGGTGTACAAAATGGTAGACACCTGTGCTGCTGAGTTTGAATCGACGACACCTTACTACTACTCCACCTATGAAGGAGAAAGCGAAGTATTACCTTCTGATCGCCGTAAGGTGATGATTTTAGGCGGCGGCCCTAACCGTATTGGTCAAGGCATTGAGTTTGACTATTGCTGTTGCCATGCTTCATTTGCCCTGCAGGATGATGACTATGAAACCATTATGGTCAATTCCAACCCGGAGACGGTTTCGACCGACTATGATACGAGCGATCGCCTCTACTTTGAACCACTGACCAAAGAAGACGTGCTCAATATCGTCGAAGCAGAAAACCCCGACGGCGTGATTGTGCAATTTGGTGGTCAAACACCGCTGAAATTGGCAGTGCCCATACAACAATACCTAGAACAGGCCGCAGAAAAAGCCGCAGAAAAAGCTGCAGAACAGCCAGAAAAAGATACCGACACCGACAGCCGAGGGTTAAAAACTCAAATTTGGGGCACCTCTCCCGATGCAATTGATGCAGCAGAAGATCGCGAACGCTTCGAGCAAATTTTGCGCGAACTCGATATTCGTCAACCACCCAACGGCATCGCGCGCAGCTATAGTGAGTCCCTTAGTATTGCTCAGGAAATTAGCTACCCGGTGGTGGTGCGCCCTAGCTACGTATTGGGTGGACGCGCAATGGAAATTGTTTACTCTGACGCTGATTTAGAGCGCTATATGACCACAGCGGTACAGGTAGAGCCCGATCACCCAATTTTGATCGATAAGTTTTTGGCAAATGCGGTTGAGGTCGATGTGGATGCGGTCTGCGATCGCACCGGTAAAACTGTCATTGGCGGCATTATGGAGCATATCGAGCAAGCAGGCATCCACTCAGGTGATTCAGCCTGCTCACTGCCTACCGTCACCCTCTCAGACGCAGCCCTAGCCACTATCCGAGATTGGACATTTAAGCTGGCCAAACGCCTAAAAGTCGTGGGTCTCATGAATATTCAGTACGCCATCCAAGGCGATCAGGTGTTCATCATCGAAGCCAACCCTCGGGCTTCGCGCACAGTGCCCTTCGTTTCTAAGGCCACAGGTGTACCCCTTGCCCAAATGGCGGTGCGCGTCATGGCCGGCAAAACCTTAGAAGAACTCGGCTTTACCGAAGAAATTCGGCCCTTACACACATCCGTTAAAGAAGCTGTCCTCCCCTTCAACAAATTTCCCGGCACCGACATTTTACTAGGCCCCGAAATGCGCTCTACCGGCGAAGTCATGGGGATTGACACCAGCTTTGGCCAAGCCTACGCCAAAGCCGAACTCGCCGCCGGACAGCAACTGCCCCAGACCGGCACCGTTT
>JAAUPS010000120.1 GCA_012033015.1 Phormidesmis sp. RL_2_1 | reverse complement strand
CAGACCCACACCGCTTGGCTGTACTCGCCTTCATCTTATAAGCTGATAGTACAATTGGTCACCTTAACAGGGTACCCTTACCCCCCTAGCCCAGCCTGGGATGTTATTTTTGTGCAAGGCCCTATCGCGTGTGCCGGATGCATAACGCCGACGGCGAGGCTACGCCAACGGGTACACGCGCGTCGCTTGGCCTGTTGGCCCGTAGAGGCTTCAGCCAGCGTGCTGTACCTCAGCCAAGCGATCAAAGCTATAGTGTTCTTCTTGGTTATTTTGTGGTGCCATTGTTGTTGCTACAGTTGGACATTTGAAAATTCATGCTCTATGCTGCCTACGGTTCTAACCTGCATCCATTTCGGCTTCAGCAACGAGTGCCAACAGCACAGTTCTTGGGAATTGCGAGAGTTCCAGATATGTCACTGCGCTTTCACAAGCGCGGCTACAAAGATTTTTCTGGTAAATGCAACATTGTGCCGTGTTTGCATCACACACTTTACGCCGCTATCTACAATATGTCACCTACCGCAATGGCTAGGCTTGATCGCTATGAGGGCGCTGGGGCTGGATACGATAGAACTTGGATTGAGGTAGATCAGTTTGGAGAATGTGTTACTTATGTTGCGGCTTCTGAATATATTGATGAGACCTTGACACCTTTTTCCTGGTATAAAGCGTTGGTGATTTTAGGTTGTGAGTATCTGTCGTTTCCAAAGCCGTATACGGAGGCGATTCGCGCTCTTTCTGCCAAAGCGGACTTAGATGGTGAGCGTCATATCGCTAACATGCAGCTAGTTGATGACTGTATCCAGTGGCAGTCATCATGTTAGGTCTCAATTTTAGGTTCCAATCTTAGGTCTCAATCTTAGGTCTCAATCTAGGTCTGATTGTGCTGCTGCCTATCGCCCGTCCCAATTGTGTCGGACTGGTTTTGGTGGGCTAATTTTGAGCTAATTTTTAATGGTCTTTTTTAATAGTCTTTTTTAATGGTCTGCTTCAATGCTCTATCTGGGCTTTTTCAAGCGATAGGTAATTCGACCTTTGGTCAGATCGTAGGGGGTAAGCTCTACTTTGACGCGATCGCCCGGCAAAATTTTGATATAGTTCCGGCGAATTTTGCCAGAAATATGGGCAAGTACGTTGAACCCATTATCCAAATCAACCCGGAACATCGCATTGGGAAGCGATTCTGTAATCGTTCCTTCCATTTCAATTAAATCTTGCTTAGACAACTAGCCATTCCTCTCTTTCACAGATCAATACACGCTCAATTCAATACACGCTCAATATTACGTACAGATCAACACGCAGCTTTACTTTAGGGTAACAAATCCTCGCAAAAACACCGAACTAAGGCTATCAATCAACCTATTCGGATACATTCTCACAGGTCACAATTTTTTGCAGCGCTGCGCTGACCTTCTCCAGCATTTGATTGCCATCAACAGACCTAAGCTGGTGCTGCCCCCGATAAAACGCAATCAAAGGCTCAGTCTGCTCGCGATAAACATCCAAACGATTGCGAATGACCTCTTCCTTGTCATCAGCGCGACCACGCTCTAGCATTCTTGCCACTAAAACGTCATCCGGCACTTCTAAATTGATGACAAACTCGCAGGTTTGATCAATTTCGTTGAGCAACTCATCCAAAAACTTGGCTTGTTCTACATTGCGAGGAAAACCATCAAGTAGCCAACCATTGACCGTATCCGCTTGGCTCAAACGCTCACGAATCAAATTTAAAATGAGATCATCAGGAACTAGTTCCCCCTCATTCATGTAGCTTTCAGCTTTTTGACCTAACTCTGATTGAGCCTTTACAGCCGCCCGTAAAATATCCCCCGTGGAAATATGAGGAACGCTACAGATCTCAGAGAGTACCTTCGCTTGTGTTCCTTTCCCGGCCCGGTGGCCCTAAAATATGAGTCTTGTCATTAGCTTTTAACCATGCCCTCATAGCGTTGTGATATCACATAAGTTTGAATCTGCTTGGCCGTATCAATCGCCACACCCACCAAAATGAGCAGCGACGTTGCTCCAAAGCCCTGAAACGTTTGGACGCGGGTTGCACTTTCAACTAAGCTAGGAACCACAGCCACTAGCCCTAAAAATATTGCGCCTAAAAAGGTTAAACGATTCAGTACTTTGCTAATGTAGTCAGTCGTTGCCCGCCCTGGTCGAATGCCGGGAATACTTGCCCCCATTTTTTTGAGGTTACGCGACATATCTTCGGGGTTCACCACCAAGGAAGCGTAAAAGTAGCTGAAGAAGACAATCATCACCAAGTACACCAAAATATACAGCGGCGACGTTGCTCTAAAGTTGCGGCCCATAAACTCGGCAAAGGCTGGGCTGGGAATGAACTGCACCAACGAGATTGGAATAATCAACATCGAAGAGGCGAAAATAATCGGCATCACCCCGCCCTGATTCAATCGCAAAGGCAAGTAATTGCTCTTTTCTAGGTACAGCTTGCGGCCCACTTGCCGCCTAGCCGAGACGATGGGAATACGACGGGTTCCTTCCTGTACAAATACAATGCCAATAATCGTGGCAATAAACACGAGAAATAGAATCACAATACCGCCGATAGTACCGCGATCGCCCGTCTGAGCCAAGTCTACGGTTTCTCCTAATACTCGAGGGAGTGAAGAGACAATATTGAGGAAAATCAAGAGCGATGCACCGTTGCCTAACCCTCGCTCCGTAATAAGCTCGCCAACCCACATCACAAACATAGAACCTGCCGTTAAAGCAAGCACAGTTTCTACCACAAACGGCACGCCAAAGTCGTAGGCAAAGTCTCTGAGCAAGAAACAAGAGAGCATCGTGCTCTGCAAAATTGTCCAGCCAAACGCCACATAGCGGGTCACTTGGGAAATCTTTCGCCGTCCAGCTTCACCCTCATTTTTTTGTAAGTCTTCTAGCGCTGGAATCGCTGCCGTCAGCAGTTGCATAATAATCGATGCGTTGATGAACGGTAAAATACCGAGCGCAAAGATGCCAACAAGTGATAAGCCGCCCCCCCAATAATGTCTAAAAAGCCAAGTACCCCGCCAGCACCGCCACCAGCAACGAAGTTAGAAAATGCGGCTCTGTCAATACCGGGAACCGGAATATAAATTCCTAATCTCACCAGGATTAAAAGACCCACCGTGACCAGTAGGCGACTCCGCAAACCTGCGGCTTGGGCCATCTGTAAAAACGTCTCTTGAGCGCTGGGCGACTTGCCTTGACTCACAACCATATCTATAAACCCTTCAGAAAAATCCTATGTCAACGGTGCTTGAACAACGGCGTTTGAATAACGGTGCTTGAGCAGTACCTTGGGAGTGCAGCTAGCGCTGCGATCATTAATATCTCTATTTTAATAATAAAGGGAGCAGGGAGCCCTCGTCAGAAAATCGATCCCTTGGCTGTTCATTGCTCGTGAAACTCTTGACAATCATCAAGATATGGCAAAAGAAAAGCGGATCAATTTTCATAGAAGCTCTCTGCTCCCTCTGCCTGTCTGATACACATGTCTAATACACATGTCTAATACATAGGTCTAATACACAGGTCTAATCTCTAAACAATCTCACAGCTACCACCAGCCGCTTCAATCTTTTCCTTAGCTGATTGGGTAAAAGCCGCCGCCTTGACGTTAAGTGCTACGGTTATATCGCCATCGCCCAATACCTTTAAAGGGCCATCATTAGCAGTAATAATCCCTGCCTCCATCAAAGAGGCTAGAGTGACCTCACTCTTTGCAGGCAAGCTAGCCAACCCTTTCACATTAATCACGGTATAGACCTTGTGATTCACAACGGGAAAATGCTTCAGCTTAGGTACCCGTCGATAAAGGGGCATTTGTCCGCCTTCAAATCCAGGGCGAGTACCACTACCCGAACGAGACTTTTGGCCGCGCATTCCAAATCCGCAGCTTGCGCCTTGACCGGCTGCGATACCTCGACCTTTACGCTTTTTACTCTTTTTTGAGCCCGCCTTGGGCCTTGCATCTTCTAATTTCATCGTCAGGTAGTCTCCTTTTTGTTAGGCAAGCGCTTATAGGTTAAGTCAATGGGTTAAGTCAGCGGGTAAAGCCAATGGGTTTGAAGCAGGCACGGCATGTCAAACAAGCGCTTAGGCGTATAGTTTTTCGAGGGGGATGCCACGTTCTTCTGCTACGTTGCCGAGCGTTCTCAATGATTCAAGCGCTTCAGCCGCTGCCCGTGCATTGTTGAGTGGATTGTCAGAACCCAGTTGTTTCGCCAAAATGTTGCGAATGCCAGCGAGTTCGAGCACGATGCGCACAGCGCCACCGGCAATTACACCTGTACCTGGTGCCGCAGGACGCATAAATACTTTGGCGCCACCAGCTCTCCCATTTGCAGGATGGGGAATGGAGTAAGCCTTATTCAAGGGCACTTCAACCAAGTGCTTTTTCCCATCGGCAACGCCTTTTTTGACCGCCCCAATGACGTCACTGGCTTTGCCCACGCCTACACCAACTTGGCCTTTTTCGTTGCCCACTACCACAATCGCTCGGAAGCTCAGCTTTTTGCCGCCTTTGACAACTTTGGTCACACGGCGAATCTGAACGACACGTTCTTGCCATTCAGATTCTTTTTCTCGGCTTTTATTTTTTTGCTACTGCGACGATTGTCTTTACTATCTCTGTTGTCTGCCATGTGTTTCGCCTGTGTTTCGCCTATGTTTCGCCTACGTTCTACTAATGAGATGTATGTACTTTAGATGTGCTTTAGATGTGCTAAAAATGTCAGCTTGCAAGTCAGCTTGTGAACTACTAGGGGGCAAAGCTTGCGTTTTAAAACTTTAAGCCTGCTTCACGGGCTGCATCAGCTAAAGCCGCTACTCGACCATGATAGAGTTTACCGCCTCGATCAAAAACAACCTGCGAAATGTCTTTGGCAAGGGAGCGTTCTGCAATCAGTTTGCCAACCGCCGCCGCTGCTTCAGCGGTTGCTCCTGTTTTGACGTCCGCATCTTTGTCCAATGTGGATGCTGCTGCTAGGGTTTTATGCTCGCTGTCGTCAATCACTTGAGCATAAATGTGCTGATTAGATCGAAAGATTGCTAGTCTAGGACGCTCTGTGGTTCCTTTCACCCGACGGCGAACCCGCGTGTGGCGACGACGGGTAGATTCTCTGCGAGTTGATTTCATGGCTTTAAACTACTACTTGCTTACCTTTTGGCTACCTATTTACTATCTACCTATTTACCAGCCTTTCCAGCTTTCCGTCTGACTTGCTCGCCTAAGTAACGCACACCTTTGCCCTTGTATGGCTCGGGTGGCCTTGCGGCACGAATGGTTGCGGCTGTGTTGCCTACGACTTCTTTGTCAATGCCAGTAATTGTTACGCTTGTGTTCTTTTCTACTGCAAACTGAATACCTGCTGGCGGGTCAAATTCAACTGGGTGGCTATATCCAAGTGCCATGACCAGTTTTTGTCCCTGTAAGGAAGCTCGGTAACCAACGCCCTGGATTTCTAGTTTCTTTTCATAGCCTTTGGAGACACCTTCCACCATGTTGGCAATGAGGGTGCGCACTAGGCCGTGCCGTTGTTTGGCATTGCGGGAATCGTTGCGACGGGTCACCAGAATTTCTTCACCTTCTTGGACAAAGGCAATTTCTGACGGTAACTCTCTAGAAAGCTCACCTTTTGAGCCTTTAACCGTAACGGTTTGGTCATTGATAGTTACAGTAACGCCTTTGGGGACTGGCACAGGCTGCTTGCCAATTCTAGACATGATTTTTTCCCTCCTTATTTGGCCTTTATGATCAGGTATGTGGTCAGATGCATTGCCAAATGCATCCTCAAATCTAGTAGATGTAGCAAAGGACTTCTCCGCCAATCCCCTGACGACGTGCGTCGCGATCAGTCATGACGCCGCTGGAGGTCGAAATAATGGCAATCCCGATGCCGCCGAGCACGCGAGGTAACTCTTTGCGGTTAGAGTAAACACGCAAACCAGGCTTGCTGACGCGAGTCAGGTTGCGAATAATGGGCTGGCGCTGCTTGCCTTTGTACTTAAGTGTGATGGTGATTTTTCGGGAAATTCCTTCGCCGCTATCTTCAGTCTCACCCACAAAGCCTTCTTCTTTAAGAACGGAGGCAATGCTGCGAGTCATTTTGGTCGATGGAATATCGACGGTTTGATGATGCGCAAGGTTAGCATTTCGAATGCGCGTCAGCATATCTGAAATCGTGTCGTTAGACGCCATAATCCTCTTTACTGCCTCAGTTATCTCGGAAGGGCATTCCCAACTCCTTCAGAAGGGCGCGCCCTTCTTCATCGGAGGTCGCGGTGGTGACAATAGTAATGTCCATGCCGCGAATTTGGTCAACGCTGTCGTAATCAACTTCTGGAAAAATTAGCTGCTCGCGCAGACCCAGAGTGTAGTTGCCTCGGCCATCAAAGCTGCGGGGGCTGACGCCTCTGAAGTCTCTGATGCGGGGCAGGGTTAAATTAATTAGGCGGTTCGTGAAGGCATACATCCGATCTGAGCGGAGCGTCACTTTGACGCCGACCGGCATACCCTCGCGAATCTTAAAGCCTGCGATCGCCTTTTTGGCTCTCGTGACCACCGGGCGCTGCCCGGTAATCATTGCCAGTTCGCTGAGCGAAGACTCAAGCGCTTTGGCATTGTTAGAAGCTTCGCCTAAGCCACGGTTAATTGTAACTTTGGAAAGCTTGGGAATTTGGTGAGGGTTAGTGTAGCCAAACTCTTCTTTGAGCTTAGGTACGACTGTCTCCCAATAAAGTGTTTTCAGTGAGTCGGCCATTGTTTCCTCTGGAAAGTATTTCCCTGGGCTTGGTCAGGGGTGAAAAAATCAGTCTATAATCTCGCCAGTTTTTTGAGCATACGAACCTTGCGACCGTCGGCATTCAAGGTGTGTGCCACTCGACTAGCAACCTTTTGCTTGGTTGAGTAAAGCATCACATTAGAGCTGTGAATCGGAAACTCTTTCGTTAGAATTTGCCCCGACTCACCTTCCGCTTGAGGTTTAACGTGCTTGGTGCGTATGTTGACACCCTGCACGATTACTTGGGACTTTTTGGCATCAATGGCGACGATCTCGCCAATCACCCCCTTGTCTTTACCTGCAATAACTTGAACGGTGTCTCCTTTGCGAACGTGCATCTTTTGACGCACAACCTGCTTTTGTTTGAGCATCTAGAGTACCTCCGGTGCTAAAGAAACAATCTTAGTGAAGCCTTTGTCACGCAGCTCTCTCGCGACGGGGCCAAATACCCGGGTGCCTTTAGGGTTGCTGCCATCTTGAGTAATGATGACTGCAGCATTATCGTCAAAGCGGATACTCATCCCGCTAGAGCGGCGAATGCCTTTGCGCGTGCGTACAACGACAGCTTTGACGACGTCAGATTTTTTCACACCCATGTTAGGCAGGGCATCTTTAACAACGGCGACAATCACATCGCCTACGCCTGCATACTGTTTACGGCCGCCTAGTACTCGAATGCACATCAGCTTACGAGCACCGCTATTGTCGGCTACGTTTAAATAAGTCTCTTGCTGAATCACTGATTAACCCTCACCTTATACATCGGAAGAACTGAGGATATCAGCGACAACCCATCGCTTGGTTTTGCTCAAAGGGCGCGTTTCGCTAATTTTGACGCGATCGCCCAGCTTGCAAGTATTTTCCTCATCATGGACTTTATAACGCTGTGTACGCACCATGATTTTGTTGTATTTGTCGTGCTGTACGCGGGTTTCTACCGCGACCACCACTGTCTTATCCATTTTGTCACTGACCACTTGACCAATTCTTTCTTTTGCCGCCATTGTTTTCCTAAGCCTCCTTCGCTGCTTTACTAGGCTTTTGCTTGACCTTGTCTTGGGCAGCGAGTTGCCGCTCTCTTTCGATCGTCATGAGCTGTGCTAATTTTCGGCGAGTTTGCCGAAACTCATGAAACCCTGTTTCCATCTGCCGAGTGGCCTTTTTGAAACGCAAATCGAACAAATCACGTTTCGTCTTGGCGATTTCTGCCGTAATTTCTTCTTCGCTGAGCTTTCTTAATTCAGTTGCTTTTGACAGTGCCATGATGAATTAACCCTCCTCGCTATCTTTTGCGATGAACTTAGTTTTAAACGGCAGCTTAAAGGCTGCCAATCTCATGGCTTCGCGGGCAACCTCTTCAGAAACACCCGCAATTTCAAACACAACTCGACCGGGCTTAATCACAGCCACCCAAAATTCAGGGTTACCTTTACCAGAGCCCATTCGGGTCTCCGCCGCACGCATCGTAACTGACTTGTCTGGAAATACCCGAATCCAAATTTTTCCACCCCGCTTGATATAGCGGGTCATGGCACGTCGGGCAGCCTCAATTTGGCGAGACGTCATCCAGCAACATTCGGTCGCCTGTAGTGCAAACTGACCAAAATTGATCTCGTTGCCGCGATGGGCCATGCCGCGCATCCGCCCCCGATGCTGCTTTCTAAATTTTGTTCTTCTTGGACTTAACATGATGGATCACAGTGAGAATAGCGCTGAAGTATTTTGACGCCAGGAATATCGGCAAAGGAAACTCTAAAAGTGCTTCTAATGTTTTAGGAATCGTTGTTCGATCGATCGTCAAACTGCTGACGGCGACGGGGCTGACGGCGGCGAGGTTGGGCTTTATTATCCTCAGGTACGCTCTCTTGACCTGGAATAACTTCACCTTTGAAAACCCAGGTTTTGACCCCTAAAATCCCATAGGTAGTTTGAGCCGTACGATAGGCGTAATCAATATTCGCCCTTAGCGTATGCAATGGCACACGGCCTTCACGAGTCCACTCCGTTCTGGCAATTTCAGCACCGTTCAAGCGACCACTGACTTGAATTTTAATCCCTTCAACGCCAGCTCTTTGTGCCCGCTGAATGGCTTGTCGAACAACCCGGCGGAAGGAAACTCGGCGCTCTAACTGTTGGGTAATGTACTCACAAATAAGACCTGCATCTGCATCGACGCGGGCGACTTCTACAACGTTGATTTTGATCTGGCGTGTTTCGTCTTTAATCTGTTTTTGTAATCCTACCCGCAGCGCTTCAATCCCTGCACCGCCTCGGCCGACCACGACACCGGGGCGAGCTGTGCGCACTTCTAGATCAATTTGATCGGCTTTACGTTCAATATGCACATCTGAGATACCGGCATTCGCCAGGTTTTCTCCACATACCGGCGGATCTCATGATCCTCTTTAAGTAATTCGGGATAACGGTTCTTGTCGGCATACCAGCGGGAGCGGTGCTCCTGAGTGATGCCAAGACGAAGCCCAATTGGGTGAATCTTCTGTCCCACTGATGATGTACTCCTTTAAGAAAACGGATAAGAAAACAGGTTGCTAACGCGATGAGAGCAGATGCTCAAACAAACTCTAGAGTCTGAAGCTTGAAGGCTCAGTCATTCAAGCTTCAGTGCCAGGGGCAACGGCAATGGCAATGTGGCAAGTTGGCTTGCGAATTTGATACGCACGGCCTTGAGCACGGGGACGAAAACGCTTGAGTACAGGGCCCTGATCGGCGTAAGCTTCGCTGATATAGAGACTGACAGGGTCTAGACCATTATTGTGCTCTGCATTCGCAACGGCTGAGCGCAGCACTTTAAGAATGGGCTCACAGGCTTTGTAAGGCATGAATTCAAGCATAATCAATGCTTCTCGATAAGAGCGCCCACGAATTTGGTCAAGTACGCGGCGCACCTTAATCGGAGACATACGGACAAACTTGGCTGTCGCTTTTACCTGTGAGTCTGTATCAATATCAATCATGGTTATCTACTCCTCTTAGCGACGTGCCTTTTTATCGCTTTTAGCATGGCCCCTGAAAGTCCGAGTCGGTGCAAATTCACCGAGCTTATGGCCCACCATCTGTTCGTTAATGAACACAGGCACATGCTGGCGACCGTTGTGAACGGCGACCGTATGACCGATGAACTGAGGAATGATAGTGGAAGCACGAGACCAAGTCTTGATGACTTGCTTTTCGTTTTTCGCATTGAGCTTTTCAATTTTGGTGAGAAGGTGATCTGCCACAAAGGGCCCCTTCTTTAGGGAACGAGACATGTTTTTTCCTGGAAACAGAATGTTGTTGATCGACGCTAAGCGTTACGACTTTAAGCGTTACGAGTCTAGGCGTTACGACCGCCGCGGCCACGTTTGGACGAGCTACGACGACGACGCACAATTAATGAGTCGCTGCCTTTCTTTTTCTTGCGAGTTTTGTAACCCAAAGCAGGCTTTCCCCAAGGCGTCACTGGGCCACTACGGCCAATAGGGGCACGGCCTTCACCGCCACCGTGGGGGTGATCCACAGGGTTCATCACACTGCCGCGAACTTCAGGGCGACGACCTGACCAACGCTTCCGCCCCGCTTTTCCCAAAGTCAGGTTACGGTGCTCGACGTTGCCAACTTGACCGATAGTGGCATAGCACTCCCGGCGAACCATCCGAACTTCACTAGAAGGTAGCTTGAGGGTGACATAGCCCCCTTCCTTCGCTACGAGCTGGGCACCTGCACCGGCTGCCCGTACCATCTGACCACCTTTACCGGCAACAAGTTCGACGTTGTGAACGGTTGTACCTAGTGGAATACGGTGCAGTGGCAGGGCATTGCCCACTTCAAATGGTGCATCTTCACTGGCGATAATTGTTGTGCCGACTTCTAGGCCAACTGGGTGAAGGATATAGCGTTTTTCTCCGTCGGCGTAATTCACCAAGGCAATGCGAGCATTGCGATTGGGATCATACTCAATGGTGGCAACTTTGGCAGGAATATCACGCTTGTCGCGACGAAAATCAATTTCCCGGTACAAGCGCTTATGACCGCCGCCACGATGACGACAGGTGATGACCCCACGATTATTTCGCCCTTTGAGACGATGAACCGAATAGGTCAATGATTTCTCAGGCTTATCTGCTGTTATGGCAGAAAAATCGGAGACGGTACGCTCGCGCGTGCCAGGTGTTAGGGGTCTGTAGGAGCGAATGCCCATGGCTTTAGTTCGTCGCTTTGCTTACTGCGGTTGTCTACTGTGGCGCTTATCTTGTGGCGCTTATCTGAAAATCTGTCGGTTGGACTCTACTGACTGAGAAAGGTGCCTGAGAAAGGTCAAGCTGACCTGATATCAGGGGAGCTATACGTCTGGGAACAGCGTAATACTATCGCCTTCAGCTAAGGTGACAACGGCCCGCTTATAGGCGGCTCGATGTCCGATAAACTGACCCACTCGACGCCTCTTGCGGGGGGGATTTTGAGTGCTCAGTCCAGTGACTGTGACGTCAAACAATGACTCTATAGCTGCCTTAATTTGAGGCTTGGTCGCTTTGGGCGAAACCTCAAAGGTGTATTGATTACTTTCTAAAGCAATGGTGGCTTTCTCTGTGATCAGCGGCTTTCGAATAATGTCGGGTAGCTCTCTGGCTTCTAGTCGTTTACTCACTATATACCTCCTGAATTTTTTCGAGAGCGGATGCTGTGACCACAATATTGTCGGCGTGCAAAATATCAAAAATATTGAGATTTGTCGCACAGATCAGCTTGATAGTTGGCACATTGCGCACTGAGCGAACAACGGTCTCATCTTTCTCAACGGTGATCATCAGAACTTTGCTGCTGCTGTCAACGCCCCAGCGATCGAGAGCCGCAATCATCTCTTTGGTTTTGGGCTGGGCTAACTCGCTGGCAAAGTCTTGAACCACTATGATGCTGTCAGCGCAGCCCTGGAAAGCCGTGCGAAGTGCCAAACGGCGCTCTTTGCGGTTCATCTTGGTGGTGTAGTCTCGCGGCTTGGGGCCGAAGATGACACCGCCGCCACGCCATAAGGGAGAACGCGTCGAGCCCGCTCTCGCCCGACCTGTTCCTTTCTGACGCCAAGGCTTACGGCCACCCCCACGCACTTCAGCGCGGGTTTTGGATGACGCATTGCCTTGGCGTCCATTGTTTATTTGGCGCACAAGGGCCCGATGAACAATGTGGGCCGCGTTTTCTTCGGTGGCAATTTTGAGATCTACAGTGGCTGTGCCTGTCTCTTTGCCTTGCCAATCTTTAACTACACAATCAACCATGATTATCCTTAGCTGGTCTCTATCGCCTATTTCTATTGCCGACTCATCTTTATAAGTTGCCTAAGCGCGCTTACGGTTGCTTTGCCAATCTTTGGGGCCGGTTGTTGGTTGGCTATCGTGCACATGGTGGCAGGTGCAATGCTCAGCAATGAACCGCGCTTACCAGGAACGCCTCCTTTGACAAGCAGGAGGTTTCGATCGCCATCCACTCTAAAAATGCTCAGCTTCCGCACGGTCACTTTGGCATTGCCCAGTTGACCGGCCATTCTCTTGCCGGGATACACACGGCCGGGCGTGGTGCCAGGGCCAATAGAACCGGGCTGCTTATGGTTTTTTGAACCATGAGACATGGGGCCTCGTTTAAAGTTGTTGCGCTTCTGGTTGCCTGCAAACCCTTTACCGATGCTGATACCACTGATGTCAACCAGTTGACCGGCCTCAAAACGATCGGCAGCTAATGCCTGACCAATTTCGAAGGCTCCGTCTTTGTCCGTGGTTCTGTACTCACGCAGGTGCCGAACTGGAGAGGCGCCAGATTTCTTTAGGTGGCCAAGCTGGGGGCGGTTGAGCGCCTTTTCTTTGACATCACCAAAACCAATTTGCACAGACGAATAGCCGTCTGTCTGCTCTGTTTTTACCTGCGTAACGACGCAGGGGCCAGCCTGAATGACGGTTACGGGGATGGCGTTTCCCGTTTCGTCAAACACCTGGGTCATACCAAGTTTGGTACCAAGAATACCGACAGACACTAATCTTGACTCCGCTTCACAACACCCTAGGTATCAATGGCAAAGCCATACAATACTTAGAGTTTTTTACACACACCAGTCGGCCGATGACTGACAGCAACCGCTCGACCCTCAACCACCTTGGACGCTTGAACGCGATCAAAGGTGGTTGAGGAGTCGGATGATGCTTGTTTAGCTCGGCTATACCGGGAAACAGTCGATAGGGCTCGGGTGCTTTTAAAGACTCAACCGAAGGGCTCTGACCAGACGGGATTCTAAAAAACTTGCCTTATTTGCCTTATCTTTTCGCTTTAGACTTGGAGGATTAACTCGATTCGACGCTTAATCGCGATGAATAGCTGAAGGCAGCCTATTGCTTTATCAGCTTTAGCTTTATCCAGCTTCGTAGTCCTCTAGTATCTGTTTGGCAGCGACAGTCTTCTATCATACATGCTTTCCTTGCTGTGTCTACATCTTTATTGAGAAAATCTCGAAAAGCTATCAAAACGTCTTTTCAAGATATTGAGCTTGATGTAGGCACAATCTTTAGGACTCTGGCATGAGCGAGTCACCATAATACCTTATGGATCCTCATTTTTCTGGAATATTTTATTTGGGTATTTGGGTTAGGATATTTTGCGAGATGTGCTGAATTGTCGTCTGCCTGGGAGCGTTGCCATGATATTTTTTAGGCAATTTTGATTTAAGAAAATTTGATTTAAGAAAATTTGATTTAAGAAAATTTGATTTAAGCAATTAATTGGTCAGTCAGATTGTCTGAAAATTCGAATAATAAATGATCTGAAGAAGATCTGCAGAAAAAAGTAATGTGGCTGCAGTACCATGGTTCTATGGTTTTCTGCTGGTCTTTTAGCAAGCTGACATCTTATGGCACTGATCGCATTTAATACATTTACCCGTGATCTCGAAAAAGCTGGTGCGCTAGGCGTTCGGATGCCTTTGGAAGGTGGGCATGAAGGGCGTTATCGTCGCCGGGTACGGGCGGCAGGCTATGAGTGTGTGCATATGTCATCTAGAGGGTTGGGCGATTTGTCGGCTTACCTCTTAGATCTGCATGGCGTGCGTCCGCCTCACTTAGGCAAAAAGAATATGGATGCATCGGCAACGGGCGATCGCTACTTTGTTCCTCCTATCGTGAGCTATCGGCTTGCTAGCCTATCGCCTAAGTCTAAGGGACTGTTGCTCTGGCTGATTGAAGGCCATATTTTTTCTAGTCAAGAGATTGAGTTTTTGGCAACGCTGCCTACGATTGAGCCGAAGGTTAAGGTGGTGGTAGAAGTGGGCGGTGAACGAGCCTTTACTTGGTTCCCTTTAACTGAAGCCATTGCTGCCTGAAGCGTCTGTTGGCGATAGTGCCTTGCATAGCTTTGAAATCACGCCTTTGCGATCGCTACAGTTAGGGTCGTGGTTTAAGCTCATTTGCGGCGCTAGCTATCAGGACTTAGCCGCTGTCAGAAATTTGACTTTGGCCTATGCCTTGGCAGGGGCTGATTGCATCGATGTTGCTGCTGATCCGGCGGTCATCCGAGCGGCTAAAGCGGGGTTGGACAAAGCCGGGCCCATTGCCGATGAAGCTGGTCGTCAATATGTTCGACCTTGGCTCATGGTGAGCATGAGCGCGGGCGCAGATCCTCATTTTCGCAAAGCTTGGTTCGACTCGCAGCAATGTCCATCTGACTGTTGGCGTCCTTGTGAAAAGGTTTGTCCGGCAGATGCTATTGATCGAACTGGAGTCATTCGTGATCGCTGCTACGGCTGTGGACGCTGTTTGCCGATATGTCCGCTAGGTTTGATTGCTGCTAGCTCCCATCCCACACCGCTGAACCATGTTGCCCAGCAGGTTCTCTATCAAGCCGACGCCTTAGAGATTCATACTCATGTTGGCCAACGCGATGCTTTTCAAGCACTTTGGCAGACCATTCAGCCCTCGATAAGTCATCTCAAGCTAATTTCCATTAGCTGCCCAGATGGGGAAGCGCTGATTGGCTACCTCAAGGATTTGCAGCAGATCATGGCGTCCACTCGGGCCGACCCTGTTGTAACGCCGCCCTATGTCATCTGGCAAACAGACGGGCGTCCGATGAGTGGCGACATTGGTAAGGGCACAACTCACGCCGCTATTCGCTTAGCCCAAAAAGTGCTGGCTTCAGACTTATTGTCTGGGAACGGGCTCTCTGCAAGTGGGCTATCTACAGATGGGCTATCTACAGATGATAGAGTGCTCAACGCCAGCAGTTTTGTTCAGCTTGCGGGCGGCACCAACCAGTACACGGTAGAAAAATTGCGTGATTTGAAGTTACTCAATCAAGCTGGATCAGGGCGTCTCAAAAGTGGTCTATCAGTGTCCGGAATCGCGTACGGAAGCTTCGCTCGGCGTCTATTAATGCCAATTATTGAGCAAACCCTTTATCTTGAAGAAGTAACTCCAACGTTATGGAAGGCTGTGGCCCTTGCTGAATCCTTAGTAGAGCCCTTAAAAAAGCAGTTGAGGAACAATAGGTATACCCTGCAAGGACATGATTGCTAAAGTGTCGCATACAGGC
>JAAUPS010000119.1 GCA_012033015.1 Phormidesmis sp. RL_2_1 | reverse complement strand
AGAAACAGGTGCGATCGCTCATCGTTGAGCGAGAGTCGGCAGGTGGCGCATACGGCATCCTCACAGAGCGAGACATTGTTTATGCCGTCACGGCGAAATGCGCAGACCCCAACAATATTATGGTGTGCGAAATCATGAAGCGACCTTGCACAGTAGTCGAGCCAGACTTGAGCTTTCCACAACTGGCTCAGCGTTTTGCGGCAGCGGGAATCCAACGGGCTCCTGTGGTGAAAGATCAGCAGCTACTCGGCATTGTTTCGATTACAGACATCATTATGAAAAGCAATGTAGAGGCCGTTGAGTTACCTGATAATCTCTCGCAGCAAATTGAAAATTCCTTGCGCCATCAGCGGCTGAGCTGGAGCGAAGAAGATGAACTCATGCAGGAAAGTGAAGTTGCCCGGAAGGTGCTCGGAGAATTGCAAACGAAGGCAACCGAATCAGATACGTCCGGATAATCTCTCAGACAAATGTTGAGGATAACCCGTAAGGATGACCCGTAAGGATGACCCGTAAGCGGGTAAGCCGCTTAGTGTGATGTAACCGCTCAGTGTGATGTAACCGCTCAGTGTGATGTATATTTCGATTGTGATAACTCAAGGTGTAATCCCTCTAGGGCTCTTGCTTTGGCAGGCAGGGGTAACACCACGCAATCAGCTTAGCTGGTTACTTAAGACGCTGTTAGTCGCGGCGGCGCTTGGGGCGGTTACGCTAGCGGGCCTGTGGTATGTTTTGCTGCCGTGGTGGACGCCTTACGGGTATTGGCTGGCTTGGGGTGCGATCGCAATGCTCACCTATGGCCCTGCCCAAAAACTGCCGCGATGGCCAAAACGCAACTTTTGGGCCATCGCTTTAGTATTTGTTTACGGGATTTTGACAGGTTTTCTCAGTGTTCAAATCTTTCAGGCTGCCATGGGATATGTGCCGCCGTCTGCAGATCTGGTTTCGCTGAGCTTTCCATTGAAAGACGGTACTTACCAAGTTGCCAATGGCGGCAGTCAGCAGCTTATCAGCAGTCATATGATGACGCTAACAGAAGAA
The DNA here is from genome assembly GCA_012033015.1 of Phormidesmis sp. RL_2_1. Classification (GTDB taxonomy): domain Bacteria; phylum Cyanobacteriota; class Cyanobacteriia; order Phormidesmidales; family Phormidesmidaceae; genus Phormidesmis. The sequence goes on along the minus strand of JAAUPS010000119.1, from coordinate 14,331 downwards.
CGGTTTCGCTCTTACCGAGGCCAGAGCTACGCAGTTGATATCGTCAAGCTCAATCGGTTGGGCACCCGTAGCCCAGGCTTACTGCCTAAAGCAGTAGAACGCTATGAAATTTATGGTGAGCCGATCTATTCACCTTGCAGTGGCCGTGTTGTTGCTGCTTTTAATGATGCGCCTGATGCGGTTCCGCCTCAGCCTGATCGCGATCATATGTCGGGAAACTTCGTTTTGCTGCGGTGTGAGGCGGCGGATGTCTTACTGGCTCACCTGAAACCAGGCAGCGCTAAGGTGAAGGTAGGTGATGCGATCGCCACCGGACAACCGTTAGGCGCAGTTGGCAATTCGGGGAATACCAACGAACCCCATTTACACATTCATGCTCAGCGTCCGGGCAGCGAGGCCACCCCTTTTGACGGCGATCCGCTACCTGTTGTTTTTGACGGTCGCTATTTAGTCCGCAATGCTCGCATTACCCAGTAGCAAGCATTACCCAGTAGCAAGCATTACCCAGTCATATCATCCCACAGTGGTTTTGTTTATCCACTGCACCATTCCTCATATTCTCTATCTTTGAAGGCTTCGGGATAATCGTTCCAAAAGGTCTCAGAAGCTATTTTTTCAAGGGATTCGGCTGACTGGCGAGCGAGTTCTGTCTGTAGCGCATCGACGACTGACCAAGCCTGTGCACATTCAACAGAATCTGGCCCTGCTTCGTGGCAAATTTGGCGAGCGGTTTCGGTGGCATGGTGAATTTTGTCGGCTAATACAAGCGATTGCGGTTTTGCAATTTTATGGCTGCGCTGCAAAATGTCGGTGATAGATAAAATGCCCAGCAAATCACCCTGTATGACGGGCGCACTGTGTAGGTGATGTTGACTCAACAGTCTAGCTGCATGTTCGATGCCTAAGTTTGGGTTGAGCACAATGCAGGGTTTGGTCATCACCTCATATACGCGCAGTTGAGACGGATCGCGGCCAAAGGCAATCACTTTACTGACAATATCGCTAGCGGTGATAATACCGTAAGCATCCGATTCATAGATTTTATTGACGATTAGGGCATTTATTTCGCGTTGCTGCATTGAGGTAATCGCTTCAATGACCTTGGCAGCGCTACGAATGGTTACCACATTTGCCGTCATGATATCGGCAACTTTTGTCATGTTGGGTGTGTTCTCTTACTCGTTGTTGCGATTAGCATAGCGACAGAAGTTGACAAATTCGTGAAGATGGCGACTGGCAGCCAAAGGTTAGGTTGATCTGATTAAATTGGAGATAAATTCAATTGGAAATAAAACAGACTCACTGCATTAGCCGCGCATTAGCCTCCGGCTCCCAATTCTGGGGGAGGTCGCTGGTTCAGAAAACATCGAGTCTATTCTATAGCGGCTACTTGTTCCAAATAGCGCAGTGTTTCTTCGGCCTCGTGGGGGTCAAGCTGGCTAATGGCAAAGCCGACATGGACGATGACGTAATCATTGACCTGTGCTTCGGGAACGTAGGCTAAGCTGATGGCTTTGACAATGCCGCCAAAGTTCACTCGCCCGGTTCGATTCAGGGCTGTGCCCTCGGTGCTAATAATTTTTCCAGGGACGGCTAAACACATGGCTATGCACCTCCAAAATGACGCCAAGCAGCCATGACTTGGCCTACGGCAAGGCCCCCGTCGTTGGGCGGAATGCGCTGGGGCCAGTAGGGGGTAAAGCCTGCTGCGCTGAGTTGTTGAATGGCTTGCTCGGTGAGAAGTTTGTTTTGAAAGCAGCCTCCCGATAAGACGACTTGGGAGGTGCCTGTAAAGGATCTGGATAAACGGGCTATTTGAACCATTATTTTTGTGAGGGTATGGTGGAATTTGGCTGCGATCGCACCTGCTCCAATTCCCTGACGACAATCTTTGACAATGGCTTTGACCATCGGTCGCCAGTCGATTACAGGTGGGCGAGTGTCACTGATGATAAAGGGATAGGCTGTTGCTGTTGCAGACTGCTCGGCGACAGACTGCTCGGCGACAGACTGCTCGGCGACAGACTGCAAGCTACGGGCGGCTTGCCCTTCAAAGCTAATGACGTGGTGTAAGTTAAGCAGTGAGGCAATACCGTCGAACATTCGTCCGAGGCTAGAGGTGGTTGGGGTATTGATGCTGTCTGTGAGCATGGGGCGCAAAATCGCGAGCTGGGGCGCTGTAAAGGCTTGGATGGGAGCCAGATCGTTCATTTCAAAGGCGGCTTCTGAGTAACAGCGATACAACAAGCCTAGGGCTGAGCGTCTCGGTTCTAGGGCGCAGCGATCGCCGCCGGGTAGGCCAAAGGGTAAAACCTGGGCAACCCGCTCAAACCCTTGGGAAGCAATGCTCAAAAACTCTCCACCCCAAATGGTGTGATCTGGGCCGTAGCCTGTGCCATCCCAGGCAATGCCCAAAACGGGTGACTGGAGGTGGTGCTCGGCCATACAGGAGAGAATATGGGCGTAGTGATGCTGTACCCGAATCAGGGGAATCGAATGCGCTTTGGCCAGGGTTTGGGCGAGCTGAGTAGAGGCGTAGTCTGGATGTAGGTCGCAGGCGATCGCATCTGGCCGAATCCCATACAGAGCCAAAAAATCATCAACAGCCTTTTGCAATTGCGCTCTGGTCTCAAGCGTGTCTAAATCACCAATGTGCTGACTCAGGATAATCTCGTCTGCGGTGGAGAGGGCGATCGCACTCTTAAGATGAGCGCCTAATGCTAATACATGGGGGCGCGTTGAGCCCTGATTGCCAGATTGGGCGTTTGGCACTGGGATGACCTGCGGGGCATAGCCACGTGCATGGCGTAAAACCTGTGGCTGGGTGTGGACAAACTGCACGACAGAATCGTCTACGGGTCGTTGAATGGGGCGATTGTGGATAAGGAAGGCATCGGCGATCGCCCCGAGCTTTTGAACAGCCTGCTGATCGGTGCAGATGGGTTCGCCAGATAGGTTACCACTAGTGGCCACCAGCGGAGTCTTGTACTGGTGCAAAAGCAGATGGTGTAGCGGGGTCGTAGGCAGCATGACGCCCAAGCAAGGATGATTCGGGGCGATGCCCGCAGCCAACTTTGAGCGATGATCAGGCGATCGCCCGTGTTGCCCAGCCGATGAATGTCGCGGCAGCAATACAATCGGCGCTTGGGGGGAGGTCAGAAGCGCTGCTGCCGATGCGGACACTTCACAGTGGCGACGAACCGCTGCGAGGGTTGGATACATCAGGGCAAAAGGCTTGTCGGGGCGGGCTTTTCGCCGCCTTAGACGGCTGATCGCGTCAGCGTTTTGAGCATCTACAAGGAGCTGAAAGCCACCGAGCCCTTTGAGTGCCAAGATATGGCCTTGGTTGAGGGTCGCGATCGCTCGTTCTAATGGATCACTTAGATTACCGCTGTGCTCCTTTTTCAATCCTTCTTGTAATCCTATGCCTGAAGATGTTTCTGAAGATGTTTCTGAAGATTCTTCCCAAGCTACGTTGGCCTCTACAAACGTCAACGCAGGGCCACACTCGCAGCAGGCATTGGGCTGGGCGTGAAATCGGCGCTGGCGAGGATTGTCATATTCTGCGCGGCAGGCCGAACACATCGCAAACGCGCCCATGGTCGTATGGCAACGGTCGTAGGGCAGTGCGGTGAGAATGCTAAAGCGGGGGCCGCAGTGCGTGCAGTTGGTAAACGAATAGCGGTAACGGCGATTGTCAGCCGCAAAAATATCTTGTAGGCAGTCGGCACAGGTCGATAGGTCTGGCAGAATATGCGCTTTGGCTGTCTCGGGTGATTTTGCTCGCTTGGGTTGTCTGGCTGTTTTGGCATACTGGTGTGATTGATCTGTTGTTTGAGAGGGCAATATCTCGAACTGTTTCGAGCCTTGAGTCGAGATTCTTTGCAGATCTAATGATTGAATGTTGCCAGGTGCGGGCAGTTCTGTGGACAACCGCTGGTAGAACTGTTTTAGGGCGCTCTGGGGGCCTTCAATCTCAATCAGCGCGCCAAAGGCGGTATTTTTTACGCTACCCGTTAGCTGCAGTTCGGTGGCCAAACCATAGACAAAGGGGCGAAAACCAACGCCTTGAACCAGCCCGCTAACGATCATGCGATCGCGATACGCCCGAACCGCGCTAGGGCCATGGTCAATAGGCTGTGTGGCATAGGCTCTGATCATGTTTGCACCAGCATTTAAGTTCTCACCCGCATGAGGTTTGCACCCGCATGAGGTTTGCACCTGTATCAGGTTTGCAGCAAGTAAGATTCTGCGCGTGCCTGATGAGAGCCCATGACCTGCTTTAAATAACCGTAAAAAGGCCCTAAGCCTTCTCCTGTTTTGGCAGATACTTCAAACACTTGGGCCTGGGGTACCACTTGGCTCAAATAGGCCATCGTCCCTGCTCGGTTAAATCCAACGGCAGCGGCGATGTCGCATTTGCTGATGACGACCGCATCGGCTGATTTAAACGTGGCCGGATACTTGAGTGGCTTGTCCTCACCTTCAGTCACTGACATCACCACAATCCGCAGATCTTCGCCTAAATCATAGAGCGCTGGGCAAACCAAATTGCCCACATTTTCAATAATCAACAGATCGAGCGCTGCCAAATCTAGCTGCTGAGCAGCCTTTGCCACACCTGCTGCTTCTAAGTGACAAAGGTTTCCTGTGTTGATTTGAATGGTGGGTGTGCCCGTTTTTCGAAGCTTTTCAGCATCGTGGTCAGTGGCTAAGTCGCCGACAATAACCCCGGCGAGAATGGGGCGATCTGGATGTTTTGTAATTAGGTCAAGATCTTGCAACAATCGCTCAATTAAAGTGGTTTTGCCCGATCCTGGCGAAGACAAAAGGTTCAAACTCAGTAAATGACGAAACAAGGTTCGATTTTCTTTAGCGTTCTGATTGTTTTGGCCAAACATTTTGGCGCAGATGCACGATTTGCCGAGGCGCTGGTGGTGAATGAGAGTCTTGCCCACACCCGCATTGTCCGCACATGTTACGACATCTCCAACGAAACAAGTTCCAAGTTCTGACCCTCGCGAATGTCGCTACTGAGGCATTGACAGCGAGGGCACTTGTAGATCCAGCTCATAGGATAAAACTCGCGACAGCAGTGGCGGCAATAGCAGAGGGTATGAACCACGTTCAAATTGAGCTGTGCCCCTTCTGCTAGGGTACCTACACTGACGACTTCAAAGGCAAACTTCAGCGCTTCAGGAACCACGCCAGAGAGTTCTCCCACATTGAGATCAATGCTGTGAATTTTGCTCAGCCCTTGCGATTTTGTTTGTTCTACAGCTAGGGCAAGTGCAGATTGCATCAGGCCGACTTCATGCATGGTTCTGAGGTGGATGTGACTTGTTCAGGAATGGGGTCAGAAATGGGGTCTGGAATGGGGTCTGGAATGGGCTCTGGAAGCTGATAGTTAATCAAAAAACGCTCAATCACTCTAAGGGCGCGATCGCAGCCGTTTTGAGCAATAGTAGAAAGCGCTTGACCTAGATTAAAGTTCTCACCGGGCACTTGCAAAAGCCAAGCTTGGGGGCTATAGCCATAGAGCTGTTGGGTCAGTTGTAGCAGTCCTCGTGCCCCATGGGTGTGGCTCAATGCGCTGACCGATTGAGTATTGTCACCGCCCAACACAATTGGATCTAGCTGCACTGTGCGAGCACAGCTCTCTTCTCCACAAGCATCTACAAAAATCACATAGTCAGCTTTAGCCACCTCAATGGCTAGCTCTGGCATGAGCTGATGCACAATGATTGTTTTTACCTCGGGCAGGTGCCAGTCAGCAACGGCGTGGGCGACTTGTGCACCCACGCCATCGTCGCCTCGCAGTGCATTCCCATAGCCAACGATTAAAAAAGAATTTTGAGCGATGTTATGAGCAGTGGAAGTTGTGGACATAACGGTTGACTCCTTTCCATCAAAATCCTTTTCCAGCAAGAGTCTCATTCAGCACAACACCTTGCCAGCACAGCATCTGAGCAACACAGCGTCTGAGCAACACAGCGCCTTGCCAGAAAACTTTTTAGCCGTACCTCACTTTTGAGCATAGGTGCTATAGGTGAAGATTTTGTGAGGATAATTTAATTTAGCGATCGCGCTGATCGAGCACTTCTCCTTGGGCGCTGATTAAGGCAATGTGTAAAGGCATTTGTCCGGCGGCATGGGTGGAGCAGCTCAAACAGGGATCAAAGGCGCGAATACCTGCTTCGACTCGGTTGAGCAACGGTTCGGGAATGTTGGGGCCGTGGATGTAGTAACGGGCAATTTGGGCGATCGCTCGGTTCATCGCAAGATTGTTTTGCCCGGTGGCAATAATTAAGTTCACCTGGGTGAGCAGGCCAGTGGGGTCAATTTTATAGTGGTGAAAAAGCGTGCCTCGGGGTGCTTCACTCACGCCGATGGCTTCGAGCTGATTAACATCGGCGCGGGCGCGTAAATGCTGACTGTGTATATGCTCACGGTTTAGATCGGAACTGTGTAAATCAGAATTGTGTAAATCAGCACTGTGTAAATCAGAACTGTGCAAATCAGAACTGTGCAAATCCACATCGTCTAGCGCCATTTCGATACGTTCTAGACAGGTGAGTATTTCAATCAGGCGAGCATAGTGATAAAAAAATGAGCTGTTGACGGTGCCCTGCCGCCGGAAATTAGCCAGCTCTTGCTCGGCAAGGGGCGTACCGATGCGATCGCAAATATTTAGCCTCGCCAGTGGCCCCACCCGATATAGCCCATTTTCTAAATGGCAGTGCTGCGGCTGATCAGGGTAGCCCAAGGGCTGGTAATAAGGAGACTTTAAATAGGAATCTGACTGGACAGCCTCACCGATAAAGTCTGCATAGTGGCTGGCTTCTAGCTTGTCGGCAATGATGTTGCCGCCGCTGTCAACAAAGCGAAGATGGCCGCCGCTAGGGCCACTCCCATAGTGATCCCACGTTCCATCAGCACTCACGAGCCCCAAAAACAGGCTCGGAAAATTACCAAAAATATTGGCTTCCTGCTGAAAGTCTTCTAACAACTGTTTGAAGCGCTCTAGGGCAGATAGAATAGTCTCTTTTGCTTCTGGCAATCGCGCCAAAATCTCTTCTCTACCAGCAGCCGATAAATTAGAGCGAACGCCGCCCGGTACGGCCCAAGCCGGATGAATCTTACGCCCGCCTAGCTGTTCAATCACCGTCTGCCCAAACTGCCGCAGTCGAATCCCCCCTCTGGCAAAGTCTGGCTCCGTTGCCATCAGGCCAAAGACATTGCGCTGGGCCGGATGGCTCTCCCATCCCAAAAGCAAATCCGGACTGCTGAGGTGAAAAAAACTCAGGGCATGGGACTGAATAATTTGCCCCAAGTTCATCAGTCGCCTGAGTTTTTCAGCCGCTGGGGGAATTTGAACTGCCAGCAGGCGATCGCCCGTTTTGGCAGAAGCCAGCAAATGACTCACCGGGCAGATGCCGCAAATGCGCGCGGTAATTCCCGGCATTTCCCAAAACGGGCGACCCTCACAGAACTTTTCAAAGCCGCGAAACTCGGAGACGTGAAATCTCGCATCAGCGACATTGCCCTGATCGTCTAGATAAATAGAGATTTTGGCATGGCCCTCAATACGAGAGACCGGATCGATCACAATTCTGGTAGACACGGTTCATGTTATCCCCATTGCTGTTTTATCCAAATCTTATATATTCAGGGCCTATCAGCTCAGGTATTTCACCGCGCAACAGCGGTGCCAACACGCCTCGAATCCGCGCTGCATTGGGCGGGCAACCGGGTAAATAACAATCGACGGCAACCACTTGATGGACGGGCAGCACCTGCTCTAGCAAAACCGGAATCAGGTCGCTCTGGGGCAGTTGGGCATGGGTTGTAGCCGTTTCCAAATAGGCCCGGTTGAGCACCGCATCAACGCTACTTTGAGCGGGCTTAGCGCCAGATTGCGCCAGCGGATTGCGCAGGGCACTGACATTGCCCGTGACGGCACAATCGCCAAAAGAGATCAAAAACTTTGTGCGATCGCGCACTCGGCGAATCATGGCAAGATGGTCTTGATTGGCGATCGCCCCTTCTACTAGCACCACATCTACCCCCTCAGGATAAAGCTTGACATCAGCAAACGGACTGTAAACCAACTCTACCTGCTGAGCTAGTTCAAACAGCCATTCATCGAGATCTAAAAACGACATATGACAGCCTGAGCATCCCCCTAGCCAAACGGTTGCTAGCTTTAGTTTTGGCGTTGAGGGTGTCATCGAATGTGTCATTTAAATTTGCCCTAGGCGGCGTTGACGTTTTTGACGGGCCATAGCGGTGATGCTGAGCTGCTCACGGTGATGCTGCATTTCACCAACGGTCACGCCCCGCGTAAACAAAGCCCCCGTCGGGCAGGCATTCACACACTTGCCACAGGCGGTGCAGCTACTCGCCTCTCCCCACGGCTGATTGAGATCGCTAATAATGTGTGAAGCATGGCCACGGCCTGCCATATCCCAAGTATGGGCACCCTCTAGCTCATCGCACACTCGAATACAGCGGGTGCACAGCACACAGCGATTAGCATCGAAGCCAAACCGCTGATGGGAAATATCGACTGGGCGCTCCGGAAACTGGTAGGTCAAGCCCACATGGTCTACACCCATTGCCACCGCCAAATCTTGCAGCTCACAGTGGCCATTCGAGACACAAACAGAACAGACATGATTCCCCTCGGCCAACAGCATCTCTACAATCGTGCGCCGATAGCGTTGCAGTCGTTTGGTATGGGTGAGCACAACCATTCCTTCTTCTACAATCGTCACACAGGCTGGCAGTAATTTACGATTGCCCGCCACCTCCACGAGACACAGCCGACAGGCCCCCACCGTAGAAACGCCCTCCAAATAACAAAGCGTCGGAATAGAGATATCGGCATCTTTAGCCGCATCTAGCAACGTTTCTCCCTGACGAGCGCTAATGAGCTGGTTGTCAATCGTGAGTGTCTTGACAGACATAGTCTTTATGGGCTGAGTGATGAAAATAGCTGTATTGGGGAAGTCGCTTCAACCTAAACAATAAAGCTGAGGACTTTGTGAAGATGCTCAAAAAACAAACATTGTGAAAAAGTAGGTTGAAAAAAGTAGCTTGAAAAAATGCCGATTCTCTTCACTATCGTGAGTTCGGTGCATCCTTCGAGAGCCTGCGTCGTCGTACGGCGCTAAGGAATGCTCACCAAGACAGCGGTGAGACCCTGCGCGTCGTACGGCGCTAAGGAATGCTCACCAAGACAAGGAATGCTCACTCAGCTAGCGGGCAAAAGTGCCATCTTCATAAGTCTTTGATGATTCAGCGCTAAGCTGAAAATTTATCTCTGAAAATTTATCTCATAGATACACCAACTTACTTACGTAGCCCCCTTCGTGGCTCCAAACAGCATAGGACGGACAATGCTTCAAAATTCGTTCAACCCTAGGGATCACTTCTTCCATCAAGTGGTGCTGTCGTCTCCGCTCACCGTCTCTCCTGAGCTATCGGTGAACAAGACCATTGACCAGATGCATCAGGCGAAATCTAGCTATGTGTTGGTTGTTGAACAGCAGCGGCCAGTGGGTATTTTTACCGAGCGCGATCTGGTTAGAGTCATGGCGGCTGGACAGCCTGTTGATGACTTAATGATATCGGCTGTGATGACGGCTAATCCTGATACCATTGCCGCCCATGAGGTAAAAACGGCAGTTGATGTTTTTGCTCGAATGCAGCGGGCGCGGGTGTGCTATTTGAGCGTTGTCGGCGAAGACGGTCAGCTAGTAGGCATTGTTACTCAAAGCAGTGTTTTACAAGCACTGAACTCTGGACAAGCCCGGCAGGTGATCGATCTGTTGCAGCAGGAGGTGATACAGTTGCGCTTTGAAAATCAGGCTCTGCTGGCAGCCCATCATCCAGAACTTGTGCGATCGCAAACCAAGCTCAGCGATCAGCTAGAGAACAAGCCAACAGCGCAGCAACAGACTCAAAACAGCCTAGCAGCAGCTTATCACGAGCTTAAACTCAGTTATGGTAGGCTTGTAGAGACCAACGAGGCGCTGACTGTCGCGCTTCAAGCACTGCGCAGTTTGCTAGAAAATGTTTATTTGGTCGTGATTGGCCTAGACTGTGACGGCAAGATCAACTATGCCAATCCATTTTTCCTGCGGTTGACGGGCTACAGCGCCGATGAAGTCCTAGGCAAGGACTGGTGCGAAACGTTTATTCTACATCAGGACTATTATCCCACTTATCAATACTTTCAGCGGCTCATCGCTGGCGAAGAAGTGCCTATGCGCTATCGCCATGCCGTTTTGACCCATGCGGGTACAGCGCGGATAATCGACTGGAACAATGCCGTTTTGCGCGATCACCAAAATGCTGTCATAGGTATTTTGAGTATCGGTGAAGATATCACCGAACAGTTAGAAGTAGATCGAATAAAAGGAGAATTTATCTCTGCTATCAGCCATGAACTGCGAACGCCGTTGACGGCCATTCATGGCAGCTTAGAGCTGCTGACAAGGAATCTAGTTTCAAGCGAGTCACAGCAGGGGAAACAACTGCTCCAACTAGCTGCCGACAACGATCAACGCTTGGTGCGCCTAGTCAATGACATTTTAGACTTAGAGCGGCTAGAGTCTGGAAAAGCGCTGTTAAACAAGCAGCAGATAGATACGCGATTGCTCACCCATAAAGTCGTTGATACTCTCCAGGTCACGGCAAAAGAGAAAGGCATTACCCTGAGTGTTTCTGATCCGGGTCTGTTTATTATGGCCGATGGCGATCGCCTGATGCAGGTACTGACCAACCTGCTCGACAACGCCATCAAGTTTTCAAAAGAGGATAGTGCCGTTTGGCTTAGCGTAGAGCAAAAGGATAAACCCGCTAACAACACGGTAGCCGAGGCACTCTTTAAAGTGCGCGATCAAGGTAGAGGCATTTCCGCCGAACATCTCGTACAGATTTTTGATCGCTTCACCCAAATCAACCGTTCTGACTCATGGAACAAGGGCGGCACAGGACTGGGCCTCTCCATTTGTAAAAATATTGTCGAACAGCACAACGGCAGCATATGGGTTGAGAGCCAGCCTGGTGAAGGTAGCTGCTTTCAGTTTACGGTTCCCTGTGCTTGATATGGCAAAGTAAGGATGCATTCTGACTTTGTCTTGGCGAGCATTCCTTAGCTATTGATATCCAAAAGTGAGAAAAATCTGAATTAATCACGGCTGAGCGCACGGCCCTGACGATTTGTCTGTAAAGCAGCACGATTTCCTGGTGGGTCGAAGGCTCTGACCAGCAAAATCGGAATACTGAGAATGCCGATGACCATGACAACCCCTGTTATTGTCCAAACCATCCATCGACTAGGCCGATAGCGATTGCTTTCAATTTGTTGGAAGGTCATGCTGTAGTGCCAGGCCGCTAGGCCAATGACAATGACGCCTAATAATACTAAGCTGATGCCCAGTGTTTGAGAGTTTAAAATCGGGTGAGCAGCTTCTATCGGCTGCTGTGCGACCATGCTAATTTGTCTCAAAATATGCCAAAGCGAGCGATTGCAAAGCCGAATCCAATCAGCGCAATTGACGTTCGCAACCAGGCCAAAAAGGTACGCTCATTGGCCTGATGTTCTCTTTGTCGATCAATGCTAGAAAGCTGAGGCATAGTGCGATGGGTATTTGATGATGTTGAGTAAAGATATTTGATCGAACGAACACCTTAGTCGGACAAGAGTCGGACAAGATCGGACAAACACTATCAAAGATAGTGTAATGAAACAATGTGAGGAAATTGTTAGCGGAGAGCAATCCTGTTGCTGTCTTTTGATTGTTAAGTATTAGCGTTGTTTTTTGGGGGAAATTGTTAGTATATTAGTATAATTACTACAGGTTAGAGATGAGTTTCCTTATCCTGACGATCCTTATCCTGACGATCATAAACAGTCACTCATAAACAGCTACTCATAAGCAGTGTCGTTCTTCAAGATAGACGCAGAGGAAGTACGAGACACAGAGGAAGCAGGAGAGAACAATCTTATGTGGATTACCTTTACAATTGCATTGACGATTTCGATCACTGTTGGCTATTTCTTCTTTACCGCCAGCGATCGCCGCCAGCGGATTCTAGAAGGAGTGATAGCTACTGGGAGTATGATGGTTTGCCTTGCGATCGCGCCTTTGCCTATCAAAGTACTGCTACTACTGTCTATATTTGCATTGGAGCAATGGCGGGTACAGTGGGAGAAAGCTCACTGAGCGTCTCTTCAGGCGCTAGCGCGAGAATAACATTTCCTGCCTCATCTCCTGCCTCATCTCCTGCCTAATTGCTTGGAAGCTTCACGATAGCGCTATACGCGTCAACGGTTTCACCTATCGATAAGGTGTAGTGCTGATAAGGTGTAACGCTGATGTGTAGTGCTGATAAGGTGTAGCGCTGATAAGGTGTAGCGCTGATAAGGTGTAGCGCTGATGTGTAGCGCTATGTGGCGAACGCTATAGGTGGATGATCGAATGGATTGGATGGTTATCACTCGTCTGGCCATTGCCCTGGCATTAGGCTTAATTATTGGGACTGAGCGCGGCTGGCAAAATCAACAAACTACCGCTGCTCAGGCGGCGGGTATACGTAGCTTTGGTTTTGTAGGCTTGCTGGGCGGCCTGTCGATGCTGCTCGCCACCGCCCTACCAGCAGCCATGCCCATGGTTTTAGCAGCTTTGTTTTTAGGATTCTCGTTGATGGTGGCATTGTCCTACTGGCTGACCACCCGCAGCACCAAAGATTTTGGAATGACGACTGAGATTGCGCTACTGCTGACCTTTTGCTTAGGTGCGCTATCGGTCGGTCAGTATGAGGCTGAGGCGATCGCAGTGGCCGTGGTGGTCGCAGCCATGCTGGGCCTAAAGCAAGAAATCCATCGTTCTCTCAGTCAGCTCAATCGCACTGAGCTACAAGCCACGCTACAGCTATTATTGATTGCAGTCGTGGCGCTGCCACTGTTGCCAGAGACTAATATTGGCCCTTGGGAAGCGGTGAACCCCCGCACGGTGGGCTGGCTGGTCATGCTGATTGCGGCGACCTCCTATGCGGGTTACTTTGCTGTGCGGTTCTTCGGTGAGCGCACCGGGCTAATGCTGACCGCCCTATTAGGAGCACTAGTATCTTCTACGGCAGTGACGATCTCTTTTGCGCGGATGAATCAGCACAAGCTCAGCTCACCGAGATTGCTAGGAGCCGGTATCTCTTTGGCAGCAGGAACCATGGCCGTTCGGCTGCTGATAGAAATTAGCGTCGTTAATACCGGATTGCTACGCTGGCTGGTACCACCGCTGGCTTGTTTGGCTCTGGTGCCGCTGTTGGCTGCCATTTGGGCAACCCAATCCCCAGATCAGGCCATCGCGAGCCAACACACTGCCCCTACCTCAGAACCCTCTGTCAAATCAGCCGTTCCCTTGGGTAATCCCCTTGATCTCAAGGCGGCTCTGTTTTATGGGGGGCTATTTACGGCGCTTTTTGTTTTGGTACGAGCAACGGAGGCGTGGTTTGGTGATGCTGGCGTCTATCTCTTATCGGCAATTTCGGGGATTACAGATGTCGATGCGGTGAGTCTTTCTTTAGCCGCTTCTGCACATCATGGCCTGTCAGAGAAGGTGGCAATTCTCAGCATTTTATTGGCGGTGTCGGTGAATACGTTAGTCAAAGCAGGAATTGCGATCACCATTGGCGGATGGCAGCTTGCTCGCTGGAGTGCTTCAATTTTGCTCATGTCTTTGGGGTTAAGCTTTTTGGTATTGTGTTTAATCTCAGGGCTGCCCGGTGGGTAAGGCTCTAAGCTCTTTTCGATTTCTTTTATGGCAAAGTAAGGATGGGGAGCAATGCAAATAGTGAGCAGCGCCCATCCCCGGCCTTGAAGGTATCGTCAGGGAGGCAAAAAAAGTAGGATTTTCCTGTTAACACCTGCAAAGTGTCGGAAAATCCTACGATGAAAAACCCCTCTAATATAGCTGCCGATTTGAACCTTCGTGAATCGGTGCAAAGATTTGAAAGGCTGGTGATGTCCGTGCTGAGCTTCGGCGAGATGGATGAATGGAATGGGTCAAAGCTGCGAGAAAGCAGCAAAGGGCATGGACAGCGTAGCGTTAGCATTACGACGGTGGGCAAGGTAACGGTGCCGTTGCGATTGCCCTATGTGGTTCAAGGCAGCTCGAAAGGGATCGAAGGGAAGCTGAGCCATCAGTGGATACAGGGCAGTTTCCAGGGCTATTTCATTCTAAAGAGAGCTTTGAGTAAATCGAAGCCCTGTCCGGCTTTTCGTTGGGCTTGAGCCATGTTGACAAAGCCATAGTCGCGGTA
>JAAUPS010000342.1 GCA_012033015.1 Phormidesmis sp. RL_2_1 | reverse complement strand
GGGCTTCTAACTCCATCGCTCGCTGTGCTTCAGAGCGATTATCTGCATTGAATCCGCATTGGCAGAGGGGGGCGTGTTTGCAGAATCGGTTGCCATCGAAAAACCTCAAATGTGATTGAACAAAGTACCTGGAAGCCTTTGGAAAAAGATTTTTACTAAAAACTTGACTCAAAATCTGGACTCAAAATCTTGACTCAAAATCTTGACTCAAAATCTTGATGATAGGCCCTAGATTACCGCCATACAAAAAGCCCAGAAGAAAACAGAAACAGCGTCATTTCTGAAATTTCTTTCGGGCTTTGATGTTGCCGTGTAAGTCTTGCCGTGTATGAGTCTTGCCGTGTAGGTCTTGCCGTGTAAGTCTTGGCGGGTATGAGTCTTGGCGAGTATGAGTCTTGCCGTGTATGAGTCTTGCCGGATAAGTCGTAAGTCGGCTCCTGCATTAAAAACCAACCCGATCTCTCTCATTCCAGACACCATGCTTTATCCGACATAGCTTGTGAGACATAGCTTGCGAGACATAGCTTGTGACAAGTATGTCTCATAGATAATGGCTGAACCCTTGAGAGAGCTTAATGTTGGTTGTATTGGTTTGGTTGTATTGGTGTTGGTTGTATTGGTGGCCAATATAGAACAAAGCCTTTGAGTTGGTCAAGTAAACTTTTTTACAGTCTCTTAACACTCCATTACGGAGTTTGTTTTTATGGCCTCAATCCAACGATCGACCCACGACAAGTCAGGTATTGAGCTGTGCATGACACAACAGCCTGGATGTGGCTTTTTCTAGCGATTGCCTTGCCGTCTTTGGGGGTGCGCTGACAGTTGCTGGCGCTGTTCTTCTGTGAGCACAGCCGCAATCTGCTCACGAGAGGCTGCATGGATGGCCCGCATTTGTTCGCGTTGCTCGTCGCTCAAGTCAAGCGATCGCATAGCTTGGCGAGGCGATTCACTATTGTCTAAGGTAGCCCTTTGCTCATCTGTCAACAGCGCACCCATTTGGCTGCGAGTATTGGCACGAATGGCCTCAATTTGAGCAGATTGCTCGGCGGTGAGATTGAGTTCCTCTAGACGCGGCCCTCTAGCACCGCTTTCGCCACGTTCGCCGTTTTTAGGGTGCGCAGCTACGAGCTGTTGGCGTTGCTCATCGGTCAGCACTGCACCAATTTGCTCGCGGGAGGTTGCTCGAATGGCATGGATTTGCTGGCGCTGTTCATCGCTTAAATCCAATGCTCTTAGGCCCCTTCTCGACGACTCGCTGCTCGCTAGTGTCGAGCGCTGCTCAGGTGTCAAGACCGCTTCAATTTGGCTGCGGGCATTGGTACGAATAGTCTCTATGTCATCAGACTGTGCCGTCGTCAAATTAAGCTGCTCAAAGTTGGGGCCACGGTGACCATTGCCCTGTGCGTTGGCCATGTTGGCGAAAATAAAAGGAGCACTGAGGGGAGCGACGATCAGTGCTATGGCAGCAAGGCTACCCAAGGAAATTGTTTTGCAGTTAAGTGTCATGAGTCGGTTGTTTTGGTAAGTTGTGGAGGTTAAGTGTTCACAGTTTTGTTCACAGTTGTGTTCGCTTTTGTCCGTTTTTTTGGGATTTTAGGGTTTCCAATGTTAGGATTTTCGGCTTTAGCGTTTGAGAGCGTGCCGTTGCATGGTCACGTCAGCTTTGCTGCGAACTGTTTAAGCTTAGGCAATCTACCCTTGTGGTGAGAGGCTACAAAGGTCATGATCGCACCCATGACTTTCGTCATGAGTTACTCCAGCCGTTAGGCACCCTATGAGCCCAGCCATTCAGCCGCGTAATCATCCTTTTCGTTTTTTGCTCTACTTGGAGTGGGGCCTACTCGCCGTTGCCATCGTCAGTGCCCTAGAAACGCCGCCTGCTCGCATCATGCGTTCTGGGTTCGGACGGCCTCACCCGCCGCCACTAGGTGGATGGGAAGCTGTAGGGTGGGGATATAGCCCCTTAATGGCAGTGATTCCACTGATGATATTTGGGCTGATGGGGCTGTATCTACCCCAAACGGCATCGACAGCTTTATCTTCGCCTGCTTCTGCATCTCAGTCCCTTTCTACCCATTCGATGCCCATCTCGATGCCCAGCAAGCTCCTGCCGCTAGGCCATGCTTTAGGGCAAGTTTTGCTGATTTTGGTCGCTTCGGTAACGGTGTTTAATGGTGGACGCATCTTTCCGCTGGTGTATTTGATCTTGGTCATTCGCAGTTGCTTGATGTTTGAGCTAGCAGGCCGTTTGGTTATGGCAGGCATTGCGTTTGCTTTGTTTTTAGCGGGGTTGCAGTTGCGGCTGCGATCGCTTGGTCGTATTAGTCGCCTGCTACCGCCAGAAATGCAACAGCGTTTAGCAGGGTTTATTTTGGGACTGCATCTCAACGTTGTGGTGCTCTTTGGTCTGTCGCTGCTGTTGGTGGTATTGCTGATCAATGCGCTATTGACCGAAAGACAGAGTCAGCAGCGGCTGCAAAAGGCCAATCAACAACTACAAAAATCTGCCCAGGAGATAGAAGCTTTAGCTATGGATCAAGAGCGCAGCCGAATTGCTCGCGATATCCATGATTCGTTGGGTCACTCTTTGACAGCTTTAAATATTCAGCTAGAAAGTGCTCTGAAGCTCTGGGAAAAAGATCCGCCTAGGGCGCAACAGTTTTTAAATAAAGCTAAGTCTCTCGGCACCCAATCCCTACAAGAAGTTCGTCACTCGGTCACTACCCTCAGGCAAGATCCACTGGCAGGTGATACCTTAGCAGGGGCAATTAGCCGCCTATTAAAAGATTTTCAGACCAATCAGAGCCCGTCAAACATGACCGGCTCAACCTTCAAGGTGACTCAAGAAATTCATCTCAATCGCCTCTTACCGGCCAATCTCAATGCTATTTTGTATCGCATTGTCCAAGCGGGGCTGACGAATATTGTCAAACATGCCAATGCTAGTCATGTGCATTTGCAACTGGTGGAACAACGGGTTGCGCAACAGGCGGGCTCGATGACAACGGTCATGTTGACGTTGACAGACAATGGTGTGGGGTTCGACCCGAAACAGGCCAAAACAGGATTTGGGCTGCAGAGTATGCGCGATCGCGTTCAATCTATCGGCGGCACCTTGCTTATCACCAGCCCGCTCACAGCTTCAGGCGGCACCCGCATTCAAGTTCGTTTGTCGATGCCAGCGTAGATGAGGCGCAAAGATTTAGATTCAAGGTGTCAGATTCAAGGTGTCAGATTCAAGGTGTCAGATTCAAGGTGTCAGATCAAAGATTTTAGATCCCAAATACTATGCTCAAAGTCTTAATTGTTGAAGATCAGCAGCTTATTCGCGAAGGGCTCACAGCCTTACTGTCTTTGGAAAAAGATTTGACCATATGGGGCGAAGCAGAAAATGGTCAGGCCGCATTAGCGTTACTCTCTCAGCGCTCTGCCGATGGGAACGATCTGCCCGATGTGGCCCTACTCGATATGCGAATGCCTGTGATGGATGGGGTCGCGGCGGCAACCATCATCAATCAGCGATACCCCACTATTAACATACTGGCTTTGACCACCTTTGACGATGATGAGCTGATTGCTCAAGCGATGGCAGTCGGGGCCAAAGGTTACCTATTAAAAGATACCCCCTGCGAAGAGCTGGCCATGGCCATTCGCTCGATTGCTAAAGGCTACAGCCACTTTGGCCCCGGCATTGTAGAAAAAATGATGGGTATACTGCCAGCGGTATCGACATCAGGGACATCGCCTCGGCCAACAGAAGAGCCTATGCCTCCTATTCCACCAGCCGTTGCAGCACTTACTCCGCGAGAAAAAGAGGTGTTTATTTGCATTGGTGAAGGGGCCAGCAATCGCGAAATTGCCCAGCAGCTATATCTGTCAGAAGGGACGGTAAAAAATCATGTGAGTAGCATATTGAGCCGCTTGGGGTTGCGCGATCGCACTCAAGTGGCGCTTTTAGCTCAGTCCATTTCAGAACTATCCCAACCGGAACTATCCCAACCGGAACTATCCCAACCGGAACTATCCCCATCAAAAGAATCTAAATCAAAAATATTCAAAACCAATCAATAGAATCGGAACGAAATAGGGTACAAATAAGCTGCCATATATCAATAAAGCTCGTTACGATCTAAAACTTCTCAGAAGCACTCAAAACACTACTGTTAACCCACCGAGATACCCATCGAGATACCCACTGAGATAGCCATAAATGAAAGTAGACGGCAACATTTATCAGTTTTTCCTTGACGAATGTCACCGACGTTGCTCTAATTTGACTACCTAAGATAGCAAATACAACTTTTTGATTATTTTTGCACCTGATTCGTTAGCCATCTATTATCCGTCTTCCATAATTTTGATTTGCACAGTCAATTTGTACAGTCAATTTGCACAGTCACCTCAGAAACACACCTAAGCGATTCCAATCCCTCCTATGAAATCTTCACACTCTGCTGAGTCCTCAGCTTCAGCTAACTATTCACCCTCTGTACCGATGTCGGTATACCGGGAGCTAGCGGCTGAACTGCGGGCAAATAAAGCTGTGATCGATTCTCTCAACAGCCGCAACCAGCAGCTTCTACAGCAAAATCAATTTCTCAAGCAAGAAATCCACAATGTTGTGCAAGCGACATTGAGCTTAGGCCAAGCGGCTGGCGTGGCGCGGCAGGCTAAAGATAGCTTCCTAGTGCGATCGCACCCGATACTCTCGCCAAGCTCGTTCGCAATGAAGCGGCTGCCAGCGACAGCAATAACCCAGTCAATATTCAGGCAAACGACCAGGCAAATATTCACACATACTGCCACTCAAAACAGTATCCAC
>JAAUPS010000341.1 GCA_012033015.1 Phormidesmis sp. RL_2_1 | reverse complement strand
GCTCTTGTGCCGTGAACAAAGTGAATGCCTAAAATTTTTTTGCTTTGATGGTGCTTTACTGCAGCGCAAGAGGTCAGGGTAGGGCCTGTGAGTAAGATGATATCGCCCTCAAATTTAGCGATGTTTTTTTTAAGGAGGGGGTGCGATCGCCACCCAAACCGGCCAATATATTCGTTGCCTTCGCTCGCTACCTTGATACGAGAAAGCCTTTCTATACCCTCCCCAACAGGCGTGACGCTTTGCACAGTCCAGTCAATGGTTTGGCCGTGCGTTGCTTCCATCAAAGCATAGGCACATTGTTCCATACCGCCTAGATTCAAACACTGTATTAAGTTTAAGACTTTGATCATATTGACACTTTACGCTAACAGAAGCTATCAAAAAGTTTGGCGGCTCTGTATCTTTTATTTGGTATCTTTTTCCTGAAAATCTAGATCGCTTTCGGCTATTTCAAAGAATATATTCTTTTCATAGTATTCTCAAAATTATTGCGCGACAGCTCTTTTCTTCTTAGCCAAATAACTAAAAAACACGGCCAGAAGGCCATTCCTATCCATGAGTAAATGCCCGGAAGATCTCCGCCTCTGAGTAAAGGAACCATAGAACTCATTAATACAGCTCTCACTAACAGACCCGAAAACGGATGAAGCTTCACCGATAGCCGGACAATGTAAGCAAACATTAAACCATATAGAACAGAGAAAATAATAATTCCTAATAGCCCACCCTCGCTGTAGAAGTCTCCAAAGACTGTCGGCGAGAAGCCCAATGTTGAACCAGTCGTAGGATCTATTAGGCCGACTTGTTGCAAGTAGCCTCCGCCTACAGGTTTTTCTGGCCATAGCGCTCGTGGAATGGGCCGCATCAAGATTTCTAGATGTGCCATGCCTAGTCGGAATGGCACAATATTTGTAAACGCCTCTTTGAGCATAGCGAAGCCGTCCAGCATATTGGCATCTTCCGCTGAAAACAGGCGCATCCACGTTGCAGTGTTCAATTCTTCCGAAGAAACGTAGCCGCGAGCAACGCCTCTAAGCGCACCGGCGATCCCAAAATAGATAGAGCCTACTGCCGCAGAAAGCGTCAAAAAGCCCAATCTTAGCTTGGGTTGATAGGTAGAAGATAAAATAATGCCAGCCGTTGCCATCCATCCAATAAACTGGAAGCGTCCGCTGATATTAAAAGAATAATTCACAACTCCCGCGAGAACAATGGCGGCTGTGATTTTATGAAGTAGGTTAGGCATACCGCCAACTTTCCAAACACACAAAATCAAGGTAGCAACGCCGATTAAAACCATCGGCAGCATAGAAACATAGCTATTAATTTCAAAAGCTGGAGACTTTCCAGATAGATACTGAAGACGGGTGTAGCTACGTGCAGATAGGCTGAGCGGCAAACAAATGATTCCGAAGGTGAGAACTCTAGGCCGAATCCATTTAAAAAACGAATTGAGTTTAAGCTGCTTAGGTTCAATTTTAGGAATGAACATAGTTTGCTTATACATGTAAACGGCAATCAAAATTATCTGCCCAGTGACGATGTAGTTGAGCGCATCGGCTGCTGACTCGTTATTAACCGGCGACAGGCCATACCGAGTTAAGTTTATCCAGTTGCTAACACCTTGGTTGACAATCCAGTAGCGATAGGATGTTACATAAAACAGCAGTGCGTTGAACAGTAAAGGCAATTCGTCGTTACGCTTGAGTAGCCAATAAATACTGATAATAATGAGAAGCCCTTGCGCTAGTGCAAGTTCTGTATAATGAAAGCCCATAGGTACGACTGCGTATGTTTGCAAGAATAAAGTGTGTATAAAAAAGCTTCGGTATTGATAGACACAGCCGAGAGCCATATCACAGGATGTATTCTCTTATAGACTATTTATGACTGTTTTGATAGAGACTGGAGCAAACGTGTGGCGTTGAAACGATCCATGCTGATGCTATTTGCTGAGAAGCGGCTTAGCTTTTCAGGCGCTATTAGGAGCTGTTTGAGGGCTGCTGCGATCGCATCTCCTGATATTTCATTGAGAACTAGCCCGTTCAAGTTATCCTGCACCACTTCCCCACAATGTGCAGAAGCTATGATAGGAAGCTTCCATGATTGAGCCTCCAACTGAGTTAGCCCAAAGCCATCTGACCAAGTGGGGAACAAAAATACGTCGGCGTCTTGGTAATATTGAGCGACCTCACTGCGGGGCACAGAGCCAATCCACTTAACGTTTGGCATTGTCAGCAGGCAAGGCGATAGCGAAATTTCTGGTGCACCTACGATATAAAATTCAACGGGCTCATCTACGAGCTGCTGGGCAGCTTGGAGAGTTTCAGCAATGCCTTTACGCAAAATCGCCTGACCCAAAAAAAGCACTCTTAAAGGTTTTTGCCTTGAGAAAGCAACACGGAAATGTTCTACAGAATTTGCTGGCTGCATGGGTCGGTGTATAAACTAACGGAACAATCGATATTTTCTCTTTAGAAATACCTGAGGAAATCAAAGAGGTTGCTGACCAACTAGAGTTGACAAGAATGCTATCGGCCAAGTCGCATTCTTTGGCCCAGCTATGCCAGTACTGCTGGGGAGCGGGTTGCCAAGTAGATGGATACTGATGCTTGTAGTGAGCTTGAAGTCCTTTTACGATATGTTCTTCTTTAGGGCCAGGATCTATTTGACCTAAAATAGTTCGCCAGCCTTGGGTGCGCGCATATGCAAAAATCTCTAAAGCAGCGTAGCTGTAGGCAAAAATGCTAATAGGCTGAGACGGCGGTATCTTTAGGCGCTGTAATTTGTGAATAACTTGCCTTTGAAACCACTGATTGCGAATAATCGTTTTTTGCCAAGGAGACAAATTTTTCAGCCGGTTAAGGCTTTCTAGAAGCACTAATTTTTTAGAAAAATCAAAGACAACAGCGGTTTCTAGCTCATGGTGATAGCGTTCTTTGTATTTGCGACTCCACGACGAGGAAAACCTATGGACAGGCGAATTGGGCCTTACCCAAGTATCTGTGAAAAGACAATTTAGAGTGTCTTGAGAATAGATGGCCCTAGGAATTGAGTAATGCTCACGCGCTCCAATTTGGCAGCAGATAAGTTGGGGCTGAGTCATACTGATATAAACGATCTCCGAAAGGATCTAACCATTCGATTACGTTAGCGAAACTGAGCTGTTTTTAATCTTTCATAGGCGTGATCCAAAGGCCCGATGAAAGCGTTCAGCAGCTTGTTTTTTTTGCTTAAAGCGATTAACGTCATTAGGTTCTATGTGATAAGTAGGCTGACCTAATTAAAGCGTATATGTCAAGGGTCTTCTCTAATCTCCCGAAATCGGGGAAAGCCGGACTCAGAGCCCCCAATTTCGGAGGTCGGGGAACTATGCAGTGATTCGCACACATAGGCAGATTAATTATGCTCATCTACTTAGTCAGCAATTTTGGCTCATTAATGTGTCGCCCTTCAGTTTTTTACGAGCAGTTTGGGTGTCATCAGTTGATGTTTTAGCTGATGTTTTAGCGTCAGTGTTGCTCCACTACGCTGGGTTTCACACTTAGTGTAGCTAGATGAGAGGCGTCTCGATATAAGTTTATGGCGGGCGTTTTGGTCGAAAAAGTATAAAAGTTGCTCATGCCCTCTTTCAGGATATCGGCGTAGTCAACCAGAGAGAAAGGATAAAAAATGCCATCCCACGTCGTATCATGATAGCCCTTTCCCCTAGTTAGAAGCAGGTTCATCAAGCGACGTAATCCGAGATCTCGCAGGGCTTGCTTGCTTGTTTTTGTAAGCTTTGAACCCATGCCGTACACGTTGTGATCTGAGATAAATACAATTTTCTTAGCGACTCTTAGTGCTTCATGAATTGCTTTTTCGGGATTGGGAATATGATGAAGAACGCCGAACATTGTCACACAGTCGAACTGATTATCCTTAAAGTCTAGATTGCAAGCATCGCCTTGAAGCAGATCTACCGATGGCATTTTCTTTTGTCGAGCAATTTCTCTCAGCGCTTGAACAGGTTCAACCCCTGAGAAAGCGATTTCAGGATGTCGCCCGCTCAAATACTGGAGCGATCGCCCCGTACCACAGCCAACAATCCAAAAGCGTACTGATACCGTAATGACTTAAAAGACCGCTCAGAATGGCCGAAGCGATGAAGTGCTCATCGTTTGGATCAACCATAAACATATTGTCATAAGACTGTGCTGTTTGCTGATAATATTCTCTTTGTTTATTGACCTCGTTTACCATTTCTTATGCTCAATGGAGTGTGCTCAAATTCTTGATATAGATTTATTTGACTTTTGTTTCTTATAAAAGCCAAGGGTGGAAATTGAGCCGATACGTTAACGTTTGGTTTCGGCTACCAATTTTTTCGAGCTGGGTTGCCTGCTCTTTGGAATCGGCATCCAGACCACGAGCATGAACATCGCCAACGCGACGACGCCGGGCTATTCGCGGCAGATCGCGCGGCTCGTCTCGCTGCGCGGCGCGGGGCCAGACCCCACATGGGCCATCGGCGCGGGCGTGACAACAACGGGCATTGATCGTCAGGTCGATTCGGCGAATCCAGCGCCGCCTGTGGAACGCCATCGGCGCGGAGAATGCTGCGCAGGCACTCCAAGGGACGTACTCACAGCTCGAAGCGTTGCTGGGTGAGTTGGGCGATGCCGACCTGTCGAGCGAACTCAGCGGGTTCTTTCGCGTGTGGAGCGAGCGGGCGAACCAGACGCAGTCAGCCGGCGGCCGTTGTGCAGCAAGCCGACAAGCTCGGTGGGTTCATGCGCCGCGTGCGGAGCGACCTTGCCGAGCAGGCAACGCAGGCGGGCGAGCGC
>JAAUPS010000340.1 GCA_012033015.1 Phormidesmis sp. RL_2_1 | reverse complement strand
AGCGTACGGCTTGCAGAGTAGGCTGGCAGCGTAGGCTGGCAGAATATGGCTATGCAGCAACAACAGGCCGACCACAGCGCTCGTTCGCAGGCACTGCTTCCATCATTTTTTGGGATCGGGAAGATTGAGATTATTCATAAAGTCGATATAGTCAGCGCGATCGCGCCCGACAAATCGAGGGTTCCACTGCTTTTCTTCCCCAATTGTCGAAACCGTGTGACCCCGATAGTCATGGGCCGGGTATACCCTAATCTCATCGGGTAGGGTAAACAGCCGCTGTGTCACCGAGTCGTAAAGCGTGCCAGGATCGCCGCTCTGGAAATCGGTGCGGCCACAGCCTCGAATAAACAGGGCATCGCCTGTGAGCAAGCGCTCACCATTGACCAAATATGCCATATGGCTATCGGTATGGCCGGGGGTCGCGATCGCTTCAATAGAAACAGAGCCCAGCGTTAAAATTTCACCGTCACCAATATGGCGATCTGCGCAGCTTACGTGGGCATGGGCTGGCACAATAGCAGAACATCCGGTCTTAGTGCGAAGCCGTTCTGCACCCGTAACGTGATCGGCATGAACATGGGTTTCAAGGCAATAGCTCAAGGTCAGATCCAGCTCTTTAAGCAGCTTGAGATCGCGCTCGACTTGCTCTAAAACCGAATCGACCAAAATGGCTGAACCGATTTCAGTATCCACGATTAAATAGGTGTATGTCCAAGATTCTTGATCAAATAGCTGACGAAACAACATAATACTCACATATCCTATTGTCATAATTTTCTCCAGACTAAATCAATACTTTGAAGAACTTGTGAGACCTACAGTGCTTGAGGATTTACATGATGGCAATATGGTTCTCCCCTCTCCAACAGAATCCTCAGCAGCAAATGTCAGTCACGCCTGCCCTAGCTTGTCCCATTCCCCTAGAACGCTACCCGCACGTGCTGATGGCCCATGGCGGTGGTGGCTGGCTCATGCGGCAGCTCATTGAAGAAATGTTCTTAGCCACCTTTGGCCCCGAGCTTGACTGGCAACACGATGCAGCAAGTCTCACCCTTGCAGGAAAACGCCTCGCCTTCACCACTGATTCTTACATTGTCACCCCTTTGTTCTTTCCAGGAGGGGATATTGGCTCTTTAGCTGTTCATGGCACGGTCAATGACTTAGCCATGTCCGGGGCTCGGCCACGCTACCTTAGCCTCAGTTTTATTCTCGAAGAAGGGCTGCCCATGGAAACGCTCTGGAGAGTCGTGCGCTCTATTCAGCAGGCAGCGGAGCAGGCCCAAGTGCGTATCGTCACCGGAGATACCAAAGTTGTTGATCGCGGTAAAGGCGATGGGATATTTATTAACACAGCAGGCATTGGCACGCTCGCTCACCAAGAATTTATTGGGCCCAGATCGGTACAGCCAGGCGATGCCATTCTCCTCAGCGGCGATGTCGGTCGCCATGGCATTGCCATTCTCTCGGCCCGAGCAGGACTAACCTTTGAAACCACGATTGAAAGCGATTCTGCCCCTGTAGCCCCCGCCGTTCTCGACCTGATGAATGGCGTTTGCGTTCACTGCTTGCGCGATCTCACCCGAGGTGGTCTAGCCAGCGCCCTGAATGAAATTGCCCACTCGGCCAATCTACACCTTCAGCTCAATGCCAGCGCCATTCCGATTGGCAACGCGGTGGAGGGAGCCTGCGAACTCCTAGGCTTAGACCCACTCTATGTCGCCAACGAAGGTCGGTTTATCGCTTTCGTGCCGGATGCAGACGCAGCGCAGGCATTGGCCTGTTTGCGTCAATACAATCAGGCAGCGCAGGTGATCGGTCATGTGTTAGAAAGCTCTTCTCCAAATCGTTTTCGTCATGGCCAAGTCACCCTCAAAAGTACCTTAGGCGCGACGCGGGTTTTGGATTTACTCAGCGGCGAACAGCTACCTAGAATTTGTTAAGCCAGATTTTTTTGCCAGATTTTTTTAAGCTAGATGGCTGGCAAATAGTGGGCTGACAAATAGTGGGCTGACAAATAATGCATCCTTACTGTGCGGTAAGAATAGTGCTTAACTCGAATGACCTCACGCACCTGATCGAGCAGTCTTTTCGGGCAAGGCTGAGAAGGCTTCATTCCGTAAATATTTATGGCTGAATGTAAATAAAGCCTATACAGACTTAGCTGAAATCGCAGGGATTATTATACTGAATTTTTCTACCTAATCTGCCATATAGGGTAATTAGACTGACGAATTTCCACCTATCTGCCCTCACAAGGTGATTAGGCTGAATTATTTCCACCTAATTTACCCTACAGAGGCATTGGATGGAAAGTTTCCCTCTAATAAATAGTTAGTCTGCTCAAGTTACTGGTGGGTTGAAAATTGAAGGTTGTTCCGTGGGAATATGTCCGAGTTCGGTAAGAGGGATAGCCTGACTAGGGAGTGAGGCATCTGTCTAGTTGAGCGCAAAAAGTTCTGTAAGTTGCTGTAGCCCTTGCCACTAAGATTTCTGAATGGAGTTATCCTAGGGCAAGAGTTTTTCCTCAGAGCGCGCATGTCGAAGCAAGCCTACAACTGGAAACGATTTTGGTGTCCTCGTACCGCTCAGATTGATCTTAGCGATCGCGGTTATCTAGTCAATCCAGAATCAGAATGGGGCAGACACGCAAATCCTGAACTGGTTGGGTTGGAGGCGATCGCTGACGTTCTATGCCTCGTTTTGCTGGGAGAGCCAGGGATTGGTAAAAGCGAAGCAATTAAAAAAGCAACAGAAATTGAAACTTATGACCCAAATCCACTGGTCTTAGACCTGCATTCCTATGGTAGTGAAGACAGACTGATTAAAAAATTATTTGAAAGCTCGCAGTTTAGAGCTTGGGTTGAAGGCAATCATACTCTGCATGTTCACCTAGACAGCTTGGATGAGTGCTTACTACGGATAGATAATGTGACCACAATATTAGCTGAGGAGTTTAAGCGACATCAGGATAAAGCCGATCGTTTATTCCTCCGAATTGCCTGTCGAACGGCTGTCTGGCAATCTTCTTTTGAAAAACAACTCCAACAAATCTGGGGAGAGGATAAAGTTAAAGTTTATGAATTAGCACCACTTCGCTGGCTCGATGTTAGACACGCGTCAGAATGTGAAGGCATCAAAGATCCTGATCTCTTTATGCAGGAAATTTGGGATAAAAGGGTCGTTCCTTTAGCGGTAAAACCGATTACGCTAGGGTTCCTCCTAAATATATATCGTCGCAATGGTCAATTCTCTCAACAGCAGACTTTGTGCGACTTATACCTTGAGGGCTGTCGTATTTTGTGCGATGAGGAAGAAGATAAACCAAATCTCCTGCTTCCGGGGCGTAAAGGAAATTTAGAGCTAGATCAACGTCTTATCATTGCTGCTCGAATCGCAGCAGTGACAGTTTTTGCAAACCGTGATGCAATCTGGATAGGGCGCGATCGTGGGCAAATTCCAGAAGATGATGTTCTAAGTCGAGAATTAGCACAAGGGTACGAAAGAGCAAATGCAAGGCAGTTTGAAGCAAGTGAAGCATCTATTGCAGAAGTCTTAAACACTGGCTTGTTTTCTTCGCGTGGTACGAATCGAATGGGATGGGCACATCAAACCTATGCAGAATTTCTAGTCGCGTGGTATCTGAAGCAACACAATCTCAATTTGAGTCAAATTCTGAATTTAATTATTCATCCCGATCGCAGAGTTGTTCCTCAGTTACAAGAGACAACGGCTTGGTTAGCAAGCATGATACCTGAAGTATTTCAAGAGATCATGAAAACCGATCCAGATGTGCTGCTTCAAAGCGATATATCAACAATTGATGATGAAAATAAAGTTCAATTAGTTGAAGCATTACTCAAGTTGCACGATCAGGGAAAGCTAGAATATTTTCGATTTTGGCAGTACAACAATCTAGAGTATTCAGGACTACCAGAGCAACTAGAAGCTTGTATTCGTGATACTACCAAAAGTCAGCGGGCAAGGTTGGTTGCGATCGACATAGCCCAAAATTGTAACGCGAAAGCAGTACAAAATAGCCTTGCTGATATTGCGCTTGATCCAACCCAACTGTATGTAGTTCGGACACATGCAGCCCATACTGTTTGTGTTATTGGTGATGAGGAGACAAAGGCGCGACTCAAGCCTCTTGCAGTTGGTGAAGCTGGAGACGATCCAGATGATGATCTTAAAGGCTATGCTCTTCGGGCTGTTTGGTCACAACACATCACTGTGGAAGAACTGTTGAATCATCTCTTGCAACCCAAACAGAAGGGTGCATTTCCAATTATTGGTGGAGTATATCAAGATTTCATTGCGACAGAATTTGCAGAACATCTTCGGTTGTCTGACTTACCAGTTGCACTCAAATGGCTTGAGCAATTATCTCAAAGATACGATTTACATTATCCGTTTAGAGAGCTAGCTGATTCAGTGATGCTGAAAGCGTGGCAAAACCTGGATGAACCTGGTGTACTTGAGGCGTTTGCTAACGCAGCTATTCTTAGACTAAAACAGCATGATGGAATTCTGGGCGATCGACCCCATCGAGAGTATACTCGTGAAAATTTTGAACGTACTTGTGATGCTGACGTAGAATCTTTGCTAAGGGATTCTGATGGAAAACGTCGGCAACTGACGGAAACAATTGTCTTACTAATTTCAGAATCAGAAAGTGATTTCTTCTGGCTCACAGACATTGTTTGCTCTGAAGATGTGTTGTGGATAATCGAACAGATCACATCAGCAAAGTCACTTAGAATAGTGGATGTTTGGGTCAAGCTTTTACGCCAAGCTCTAACACGCCATAACTTAAACTTTGGCCTTGTTGGAAGTACACAA
>JAAUPS010000339.1 GCA_012033015.1 Phormidesmis sp. RL_2_1 | reverse complement strand
TTCCCCTTAAGTGGAAACTTACATGGGCCTGATTGCGATCGCCAGCAAAGCAGAACCCGGTAAAGAAACCCCTGCTGAGGCCGCTTTCAAATTTCATTGGAAAAATGGCCGAGGTAACCTGCGCTACTGTTGGCTGATTTGTACACAAGATGCGTTAGCTACCAACTTAGAGCGGTTTAGAGCGATCGCAACCTCTTCAGCTCAAACGGCAACGCCTCTAAAGCTCTTAGAAAACCCTGACACTGTTTTACAGCCCGAAAGAGAGGCTGGGCGAACCGTCCAGATGCAGACTGTGGTGATCGATTGGCCCTCCGCTCAAGATCCTAACTATGTAAAATACCTGGTTGATCGCATCTATCGCCAAGCGCAAGCGCTGTCTATCGATTCTCAATCCATCATCGCAGATTACACCGGCGGCATAAAATCAACGTCAGCAGGGGTTATTCTCGCTTGTAGCACGCCAGAGAGGCGCTTACAATATGCCAGCGGTCACTATGATGAAACGGCAAGCTTCAAAGCTCCAAAATGATGCAGGTGAAACTGTCATATCGGATAAAGTTGGCAAAAGATTGAATCGTTGGTAGATACAATAGCGCTCAGTCAGTAGCTCAGCATTATTAACTTGACAATCAAACAAAAGCACTGCATTGCTCCCTACCCCCAGTCTGGCGACTCTGAGTTCAGATCCTCCAAAATTTGCACGCTAGGAGACAATGCAGTGTCTACGATTTAATTAGACCAACCTGCTTATTCGCTAAAATGAGTCTATCTTCTTCTCCTGTGAGTACAGCAGTCGATGTTTCCTTTCATCAATCCCAAAACTGACTTTGCTTTCAAGAAAATTTTTGGCTCGCCTCAAAGCCAAAAAATCTTGATTAGCTTTCTCAACGGCCTGCTGTATGAGGGCGAGCCGACTATTCAAGACTTGACCATTATCGATCCCTACCAAGCACCCCGCATTGAGGGCATTAAAGACTCGTATTTAGATGTAAAAGCCAGCCTTGTAGATGGTACCACCGTCATTATCGAAATGCAGGTGCTCAACGTGCTGGGCTTCAAAAAACGAGTGCTGTACAACGCGGCCAAAGCTTATGCCACTCAGCTACAAGTGGGGGATGACTATACCTTTCTCAATCCAGTGATTGCGCTCACCATTACCGATTTTGAAATGTTTGAGTATAGCGATCGCGTGGTTTCTCGCTATCGAATGAAAGAAAATTCGGATCTCACCGACTATAGCGGTGAGATTGAGCTGTTTTTTGCAGAGCTACCGAAGTTTAATAAAGGCGTTGATGAGCTAGTGACGCTCACTGATAAGTGGCTTTTTTTCTTAAAGGAAGCTAATCGTCTAGAATCTGTACCTGCTAGCTTAGATCAAGAATCGGCTATTCACGATGCTTTTGAGGTTGCTCGTCAAAGCCGCCTGACCCGAGAGGAGATGGAAACCTTGGAGCAGCAGGCTATGGTTATTCACGATAGCCGCAATGCTGTTTTGTTGGGTCAGATGAAAGGCCGCGAAGAAGGTCGAGAGGAAGGCAGAATGCAGGAAAAAACGGCGATCGCTCGTTCTCTTCTCAGTCGGCTATCTGTAGAAGAAATCAGTCAGATTACAGGGTTGAATCCGTTGGATGTAGCGCAGTTACAGGCAGAAAGTTAGGGCGATTGTACGGATTTTATCAATCGGGCAAGCCCTCCCTTAAGGCTCTTCGCGCTAGTTTGGCGTAGGTTTTGGCGGTTTCGTAACCTAAGTCCATGTCGCGGGCGATCGCATCCAACCCATCGCCTTGCTCCCGCCTAGCCAAAATCGTCGCCCACTTTTGAGCGGTATCTTGCGCGCGCTTTCCACCCTGCCGCTTTTTCATCGATACAAACAAAGCCGTCAGCTCCTCTATCCGCTCGGCTAGCAGCAGTTGCCCGGTCGGTACGGCAGGTACAGCGGCACTCTCCTGCCAGCCCAGATGCGTTTCACCCAATCCAAAGGTTGTTTTATGGCCCGTGCCACAAAAGGGCGCTAGCCGCACTAAAGCATAAAACAGCGATTGAAAATCAGGCTGTTCATTGGCCTGCCGGTCTAGCTGGTAAGTTACCGCACCTGTAAAACCCGTGACAGAGCCCTGCTTTCCCGCCGCGACTTTCACCGATTCAAGAGTGTGCCGATGCACAATCACATGCTGATCCACCCACTCCAAAAAAGTGTCTGGGTCTACCTGGTTGCGGGCAAAGTGATTCCAACGGCGGAGATAGCTGTGGAACACATTGGTCGGCCAAGGCAGCGGTAAATGGTGCCCTTTGCGGCGAAAGCTGGTGGGGCTAATAAAGCTGAGGCTGACGGTGCCGGAGTCTTGTTTGGCAGCGGTCAACAGTTTTGCGTAGGTGGTAGCGGGTTGCACCAATCGTACCGACTCAATCGCTAAGGGAGCGTCTTTGAGATCAATTTCATCGGGGAGTTCTCTGAGCCAGGCGGCGATGCCCTGAGCGACTGGCTGGCACAGGCCATTAATTTTCCATCGATAGGTTTTATCTTTTTGTAATTGCAGAGACTGGCTATTGCTGACAAACTGGCCGCTGAGCCCAGAAATGCTAAAGGGCTTTTCTGACCCCCTATCGTGCATGTAGGCAGATAGCTCAGCATCTCTTGCTTGAATTTGTTGCAAAAACCAGGCATGAAGGCCGATGGTGTACTGCGCATACAGCGCGCAGTCAAACAAAGGGTAAACCGAAAACGCTAGGCTGAGTAGTTCAGTCGTTTTGGGCCAGAGTGTTCTGGCGGACAAATTTAAGGGTTTATCGGTTGCTGTTGCTTTAGTTTGTTTCGGTTTTGTTTGTTTCGGTTTCGTTAGTTTTGGCTTGGCTTTTGTAGTGGTTGGAGTTTTGGGCTTTGGTTTAGATTTTATCGGTGCCATTACCGTAGGCTCATCTGCGAAGAAACAGTTCACTCATCATATCCCCCTGGGGGGACGCTAACTTTTACAGCTATTCATTTCTTTGCAGGCACGTTTGCTAGTTGAATCGTACTAACAAACATGTGTTCGCTTGTAGTTTTACGGCTGACCTCATCAACAAACTAAAGTTGATGTGAGTCAGATTCACGCAAGCATTCATCCAGCTTATTTGGCTTAAATAAGGCAGGGCGCGATTCATCCACTCATCCATTAAGCAGACTCAAATTAGGAAAATCGCTGGGAGATTTAACGATGTCTACGGTATATCTGGTGCAGCAGGGCGGCGTTGTTGCCAAAAAGCAGGGCAGATTTCAGTTCAAGGTAGCCGATGAGCCGCAGCAAGATATTCCCGTGCGGGAAATTTCTAAAATGTTGCTCTATGGCAACATCCATTTAACAACGCCTGTGATTTCGACCTGTTTGTATGAGCACATTCCGGTGTTTTTTCTCAGTCAGTCTGGTAAGTATAAGGGGCACCTGTGGAGTGCTCAAATCGGCGAGCTGACTGCGGAGCTGGCGCAGTTTGAGCGGTATGGGAACGAAGGATTTCGGTTAGAGATGGCGCGGGCGATTGTGCGCAGCAAGCTACTGAACTCAAAGCAGCTATTGCTAAGGCTTAATCGTAAGCGGCACAGTGAGTTGGTGGCTCAGGCGGTAGAGGGAACCGATGCTGATTTGCGATCTATTGAGCACTCAGACTCGGTCGATCAGCTACGGGGCTATGAAGGAAGTGCTGCTGCGCGGTACTTTCCAGCTTTGGGGCAGCTGCTTCAGTCAGAAGATTTTGCGCTATTGCGACGAACCCGCAGGCCGCCTACCGATCCGATCAATGCTCTGCTGAGTTTTGGCTATACGCTGCTGTACAACAATGTGCTGAGCTTTATTTTGGTGGAGGGGCTCAACCCATATTTAGGCAATCTGCATCGGTCTGAACGCAAAGAAACGCATCTCGCGTTCGATTTGATGGAGGCGTTTCGATCGCCTGTGGTAGACAGTATGGTCCTGCGCCTGGTGAATCAGCGAATGATAACGGCGGAAGATTTTCAGCCGCCTGCTGAGAATGGGGCCGTATATTTGAGGGATGCGGCGCGGCGGGTGTTTTTGCAGCAGTTTGAAGCGCGGCTGAGTGCGGTGACGGCCTATGGCGATAGAGCTGAACCGGTGGAGTATCGGCGAGCGATGCAGCTACAGGTGCAGGATTATAAGCGGGCGATGATGGCGGGTGTGGCGTACGAACCTTTTTTGAGGGCGGTGTAGCATGCTGGTATTGGTGACTTACGATATTCCGGATAATAAGCGGCGCACTAAGCTGGCGACGTTTTTAGAAGGGTATGGGCGGCGGGTGCAAAAAAGTGTGTTTGAGTGCTTTATCGGCTTGGGTGAAATGAAAAAGCTCAAGGTTCAGATGGAAAAGCGCATTCATCTGCCGGAGGATGATGTAAGGCTGTACTGGATCACTGCGGATGCAGTGCCCAGATCACTTACCCTAGGAGGGTTACCGCCAACGCCGCCACCGAAATGTTATATCATTTGAAAGATGTTGTGTTGGCTGAGCAGGTTAGATGTACTATTACTGTGCAGCCAAGTCCATCGATGCACCTGCGCCGAACCTTGAAAAGTGCATAGTTTTGTATTTATGCGTCGATGCCTTAATTCGTAAGGCATTAAGCTAAGCCAAGCGAGCTGATTTCCGTCAGCAAGGTTGCAAAGCGTGCTCTATAATAAGGACGCGTCGATTTGTGGCCTAGAAGCTATGGCTACCAAGGGCTAAAAAGCGAGGTCTTTCAGCCAATTACCCCGCAAGGGGACGGAAACATTAGAGGTTTTTAGTTGTATATCCACTAGTTTTAAGTTGCTTTCAGCCAATTACCCCGCAAGGGGACGGAAACTTTAAGTAGGGGTTTCG
>JAAUPS010000338.1 GCA_012033015.1 Phormidesmis sp. RL_2_1 | reverse complement strand
TGAGGTACAGCATGTGGCTGAACCATGACGTGACAACAGGCAGCAACGCGCGTGTACCCGTTGGCGTAGCCTCGCCGTCGGCGTTATGCATCCGGCACACGCTATATTGTTTGATTTTGACTGTAATGGGTTCTTTAAATAGAGACATTAGCAGGTTGTAAAAAAGGTCGTGAGCGATAACAAGGTTTCCTTAGGGTTAGCTCAGGCAGGTCATCAGGTGATTGTGATGTGTATGGGATGGGCGTTGGGTTCCTTTTCCCTACTTTTGCTGTGGGGTGAGCTGTTTGCAAGCACCCGCCCGGACTGGTTTCCAATATTGGCCAATTTACTTAAAATCGGTGCCTTTTTGATTTCGGCAGGGCTGTGCTGGCGGAATACAAAAGAGCCCATGATGTTGAGTGGAAAAAGCGTCTGGCAGGCCATCGCAGTGGGCATGGCTAGTCACGCTCTAGGCGATATCACCATCGTTTTGTGGCGTAGTTTGTGGGGGATGAACTCGTCCGTCTCGCTGGCAAATGTATTTTATGGCGCAAGCTATATATTTTTAGCGATTGGGTTACTACAGGCTGTGTTGCCTCGGCAAATAAGCTTGAGTGGGATACAGACCATCGGCATTGCGATTACCGGCGTTTTGGGGATTGTTTTAGCCTGCTGGCTCAACTTTCAATCTCCTAACCTAGCCGCTTCTAGTGTGGCTGCTAGCCCAGGCGAGGTGACTGTTGTGGGCGATCATCACCTAGGAGATATAGGTGTTACCAGTGCTGAAGCGATTCCGGCAGGCAATGATCAAGCCCCTAAACTGATTCAGCTTGTTGATCAAAGGCTCAGCCGGGTAACTGACAAAATGGGCTTGCTCTATGTAGTTGGCGACTGTGTTTTGATCGTGATGGCAGTGGCTTTGCTGATAGCATTTTGGGGCGGGACGTATTCCGAAGCCTGGAAGCTGGTTGCCCTGGCAGGGTTATGTTTATACGTCGCTGATATGTTTCTCATTTATGAGGTGAGACAGGGTAATTACCTACAGGGCTCGCTATGGGAAATATTTTGGATTTTGTCAGCCCTCTTTTTTGGCTTGGGCGCGAGTGTAGAACGTGGTGTTTCCATCGCTATGCAGCAGCAACGTCCTCGTCGTAGAACGCTTTGACGCGTTTGATACGAGTTTTGCGAGCGGATGGGTGAGACAGATATTTTGAACTCGTGCTCGGCAGATGAATTTGCCAGTACACAACTCCAAAAACTGCCATACTGAGAAAGCAATTGTGAAGGATATTGGCAGCATGGCTCCGCGAAAACTGTCTGACTCGGATAAAGGCGACATCATTGAGCTATACAAGCAGCCTAGCCAAACCACTTCGACGTTGGCTAAGCAGTATGGTGTAAGCAACAGCACAATTAGCCGAATCTTAAAAACGACCTTACCGCCCGATGAGTATAGCCAACTCATTGCCAAAAAGCGGTTGGCAGGTACCGATAAAGCCGTCGCAGAGAGTGTGGAGCAGCCGTCTCAGGTGCAGCCGTCTCAGGAGCAGCCGTCTGTCGCAGCGGATCGCCAAAAAATAGATCCTCCCAAGTTAAAAACGGCTGACGAAAAGGAGGAAGCTCGCAAGACTAAATCGTCTCGCCGTCGTAGCAGCAGCCGTCGTCACCATACTGAAGAAGATGAACAGCTAGCGCTCTTAGAAGGCCCTCAAGCGATAGAGACTCACCAAGACGCTTCAAATGTTGAGCCCATGGTGTTGGCGGGTGATATCCCTGGGCCCGTGGTGACTGGGGCTGTAGATATTATGGCTGCAGATGACGATGAGGATAGTGACGATGACGATGACGATGATCTCATCGGACTAGACGAAACGCTGGGCGACGATTTTGGAGATGACGACGAGGATGACGACGAAGATGACGAAGATGACGACGACGATGACGATGAGGATCTCGTTGCTTTGCCCAAGCCAAAGTTGCAGAGTGCAATGGCTATTATGCCGTTAACTGAAGCTGTGCTTCCTAAGCCGTCTTATTTGGTGGTAGATATGCGCTCTGAGCTGATTACGCGGCCGCTGAGTGAATTTGCCGATTTGGGGCAAATTCCGACTTCGGAAGAAAAAGCTAAAACCTTGCCTGTGTTTGATAACCATCGGGTGGCACGGCGGTTTTCTCGCAATAAGCAGCGGGTCATTAAGGTGCCTGACGGTAGTTTGATTACCCGTACGAGCCCTTACTTGACAGCGAAAGGCATTACCCGATTGCTGGTGGATGGACAGGTTTTTGATTTGGCGAGCAGCGATTAGGGTTGCCTTTGAGCTAGCGCTTGTCACCCATCTGCTCTGCATCAGGGCAATCGTGGGTCAATAGCAATTCGCTATGACCTTTGGGTACGGTGGCGAGCTTTTGACTAATAGCGCCGATGCTTTCTACCCGAACCATTTCTTCCCAAGAACAGACTTCGTCTTCGTCTTCGGTTTCGTAGCGAACCGTAACAAGATCACCTTCAATGCTGACAATGGTGGCAGATTCTATCCAGCGCTGTTGGTCGCGCAAGAAAATTTGGACTTCGCGGCCATCGCAGGAAAGTTGATAAATTTTACGTTGCAGCATGTTGGTTGAGGGTCGTGCAGTATCGCAGTTAGAAGGCAAAAAGAGGATAAGATGCCGTTGCTTTTGCAGTGCTTTTGGGGCAACTTCTTTTCTACTCTATTCGTTCTACTCCATTCTAACTTCTATAGCTTCTCTATAGTTTCTGTCGAGTGAGTTGGGTCAATAGTAATCGTTAGAAGCCTTGAGTAGCAGCGGCTAACTCGCCTAGCCAAGTAAGAATGCATCTTGACTTGGCTATAACCTTTATTTTAACTTGCCGGGTTGGTACTTGGCCGATGCAGCAAGCGGCTTGCGCTGATGGCTCTATGGAGGCGTAAGCCATAAGAGAAGTAAGCCATAAGAGAAGTAAGCCATAAGAGAAGTAAGCCATAAGAGAATATGTGGAACCATACAATATGGTGATCCATGGGGGATGTGCGAAGGCTGCGATAAGGCTGCGATAAGATGGCAGTCGCAGTAGTTGCTATTCAGCCGGTATGCAGTCGCTATTCAGCCGCTATTAAAATGGCACAGTTAGGATGGCACAGTTATAGGATGGCACAGCGGCTAAATTGATAATTTGAGTGATGAGTTGAGCATTTGTTTTATGCTGTTGCATTTGTGTACTTGGCCGGAGGTGGAGGTGTATTTGACGCGATCGCGCGGCATTATTTTCCCCATCGGTTCGACCGAACAACATGGCCCGACCGGATTAATTGGCACGGACGCCATTTGCGCCGAAGTCGTTGCTAAAGGGGTTGCAGAGGCGACCGATGCGTTGGTTGGCCCAACCATTAATGTGGGTATGGCGCTGCATCACTTAGCCTTTCCCGGCAGTGTCAGTCTGCGGCCGAGTACCTTGATTGCGCTGATTCAGGACTATGTAAAACCCTTGGCGCGTCAGGGTTTTGAGCGATTTTATTTTATTAATGGCCATGGGGGCAATGTGGCCTCTATGAAGGCGGCTTTTTCGCAGACCTATGCCGCGATCGCAGATGCCAACCTACCGAATGCTGCCAACGTTCGCTGCAAGTTAGCCAACTGGTACCAAGGCCAAGCTGTCATTGATTTAGCCCGCCAGCTTTACGGCGAGCAAGAAGGTTCCCATGCGACGCCCAGTGAAGTGGCACTGACCCAGTTTGTCTATCCCGATGCGATCAAGTCAGCGCCTCTTTCTCCAAAGGTTGCTCCCAAGGGCCGAGCTATTTATAATGCAGCCGATTTTCGATCGTTTTATGCCGATGGACGTATGGGCTCGAATCCAGATCTAGCGACGCCAGAGCATGGCGAACAATTTTATCAACTGGCGGTCAAAGCGCTGAGCGATGGCTACTTATCTTTTTTGCACGAGAGGTAGCCATGGCCTTTGTCCCACCCGATTTTGCCGTGCCCATGGGCTTAGAAACGAGTGAGTTTCGCCTGCGAATGCTGACGATTCACGATGTTGTCAAAGACTATGAAGCGGTGATGACGAGCCGCGAGCAGTTGCAAGGTGTTTTTGGGCCACACAGCAGTTGGCCGACTGCCGACTTGAGCTTAGAGCAAGATTTAATTGATTTGGGCTGGCACCAAAAGGAATTTCAAAACCGAACGTCGTTTGCCTATACAGTGATGAGCCTAGATGAGACCCGCTGCTTAGGCTGTGTATACCTTTATCCAGCAGCGCCCGTAGACTATGACGCTCAGGTTATTTTGTGGGCCAGACAAAGCGAGTTAGTGAATGGTTTGGAAGAGAGATTGCTACAAACTCTCAAGCCGTGGCTGAGTAAGGTTTGGCCCTTTGAGCAAGTTGCCTTTCCAGGACGAGAGATTGATTGGGATCAATGGTTGTCGTTGGCGTAGCCTCTCTGAGGAGAATGACTATTGGCCTAACTCACTCGACAGAGGCAATAGATGTTTCGCTATGGTCTGTCTGCACATGGCAGCGACCTTCTGCAGCGCATTCTATTTTTTGCTGACGTTCGGCAATGACCGTAGCTAAACTAGCTCGACCTGTCATTGCGAGGCGCTGATTGGCCCACAGAGCATAAATTTTATTCACCAGTGTGCCAATTAGGGGCCATTTTGTGGGGGCGTACATCCAGCCCATGCCTAAGGCGGCATATACTCGCTGAAAGACTTCGACATTTTTAACCACTGTGCCATCGGCTAGGACAGCGTGAATGCGACCCATGGCAGTGGCAATCTATACCGCCGTTTTCCTCGGCACGATAGTTCAGATCGGCAATATCTGTGAATTTTACAATGCCCCGTCCGGCATCTTTTTGGCGCAAAAAATTGACCTC
>JAAUPS010000118.1 GCA_012033015.1 Phormidesmis sp. RL_2_1 | reverse complement strand
GGGCCCCTGCAGCCGCTGATCTGTCTGCGGCCCCACTTGCTGACCCACTACCACCAGTTTTATTTGTCGCACTAGGTTTAGGCGTAGGCGGAATCGGTAAGTTCGCAAAGGGATCGATGCGATTTCGCTGAACTTGACGCGTACGCGCTGCCGGATCAGTAGATCGGATTAAATCGGTGGAAGCCACTATCGTCCCTTTTGACTCAACCACCGGCTCGGCAAAAGCCTCCCCGTCAGGTGTAGCAGTAGCCCCACCAGCAACATCAGGAACTGCCGGAATCGTAGGCGCACTCGCCAAACCGTCATCCTCCTCAATCGCCTCAATCACATCGACGACGGATTCATCTCCGCTGCCGCCGAAGAATTGGCATCCGGCTAATGGAATAGTTACCAGTGAAATCAGCAGCAGACGCCGCATGTCGGATCCCTCCTAGGGCTGGTTAAGTAGCTGTAATCAATAGCTGTGAGTAAACAGTGGCAGAAGTAAACCACCTGCGCGTGCTTAGGATAGACAAAAGTATCTCGAAAAGTAACGTGTCAGTGGGCAAATGTAGCAAATTACTTTGATTACATTGAAATATTTGGTAGCAAATATTTCAATGTAAGGTCGATTTTATGACTAGCCTGCTCCTGTCGCTATCCTGTCGCTGGCCCTAGACTTCCCCAGTAGGCTGCATAATCACCTGTAAATGTTTAAGACCTTTCTTGACTCGTCTAGAGACCGTTACAGAGCTAATACCCAAGCGTTCAGCCGTTTCTTTTTGAGTGAGATCTTGCAGAAATACAAACTCAACTACCTCCCGCGTCCGCTTTTCTAGCTGTGATAGGGCCTGCTGTAGCCGTATCCAGTCTTCTTGAGCAAGCTGAAAGCTACGATAGCGAGAGTCAGGCAATAAATCGCCTAAAGACGAGGCGTCGCCGTCATTTTCCTTAACAGGCGCATCCAGACTCAGCAGATTGCGGTTACTGCTAGCAATGCGTACCTGCTGCCACTCTTCTACGGTAATGTCGAGCTGATCGGCCACCTCTTGATCACTCGGTCGCCGGTTGAGATCGGCTTGAAGCTGACGAATGGCCTTAGCTGACTGGTTTTGAAGCGATTGCCACCGACGGGGAATGCGTACGACTGTGCCCTTATCGCGCAAGTAGTGCTGAATTTCGCCTCGAATATAGGGAATGGCAAAGGAACTAAAGGCATAGCCTTTTTGCATGTCAAAGCGCTCAATGGCGTGAATGAGTCCAAGGCTTCCTACTTGCATAAGGTCGTCAAAATTTTCTCCAGAGCTATGGATCCAGCGATGAGCCTCTCGGCGCACTAGGCCAATGTTCATTTGCACCAGACGGTTACGAAGCTTAGGAGAAGGATTTTTTTGATAGGTCGTTAAAATTTCGAGCGACTGGCTTTTAAGAACTTGGTTTGACGAGGAACGCATATTAAAAGGCTCTACAAATATCCGTTAAGACCTTTTGGCAAATTGACTGGCAAATTGACTGGCAGATTGACTGGCAGATTGAAAAAAGGCATGTCCGACAGCGTTTACGTGACAAGGTTCCTTTAGAGAGATTTACCTGCTTGACTTTTGGCTAGTCTTAACAGCGGCGCATCAGACAAAGCATTGGGATACTAACTGACACATTCAGCCTAATTAAGGTTTTTTCCTCAAACAATCGAGTTTCTACGGAACCAAGAGCTATGTAATGTCACAGAAGGTCATCTCACAGGTCTGGATTGTGGTGAAAAGTTGCTTAAGCAAATTGATAAAAAAGAGGGCACCTCAGTGAGGTGCCCTCTTTCACATTTCATATTCTGTAGCAGGTAGTCTGGCTACTGTGTTTTATGTTCTGACTGCTTTTTCTGACTGCTTTTTCTGGCTGCTTTTTCTGACTGCTTTTTCTGACGGTATGCCGTCATTTTTGGGTTACTGTTTTGGGCCTTAGAAACTGTCGATATCGAGAGTTGATAGACAGCCAAGGACGACAGAACTTCTAGCCGCTAAGCTTGGGAATCACTTTCAATGCGACCGTAGAAAACACCTTGCAGACGCACGTCATCTGCAGCAGCAGTTCCCATGTCTGTATCAGAAGGTTGCTCAGAAATGAATGTTCCACCGATTTCACCGGTTTTGCTATCCACCTTGGAAATTTGGAGTGAGATAGAACCTTGACCTACGTCAAAAGCTTTGACGTTCTCTCGGCTCAGATCCGTGGCATCCGCCCGAGCCGGTAAAGCGACCGCATTGTCATAGCCCGTGGTTAGTCCACGCGCCTTAGGATCTAAAAAGTTAGAGGTGCGATAGGAAGGTACGCGGAAGTCACCTTCAAAGTCGGTTGAGGTTGTGACCGCATTAAGACCGGGTTGAGATTTGGCTTTGAGCCCCTTAATTGTAAATAGGAAAGGAATTTGATCGCCACCGGGCAACAAGACAGTAATGGGTTGAAAATCCATACCTAGCTTTTCGTTGAAAACAAGGCTACCGTCACTTTGCAGCTCAATATCACCACTAACCTGCTCTAGAGAAGTGGTGTAGCGGGTTAGAGATTTCCCGGCTACAAAT
Source organism: Phormidesmis sp. RL_2_1 (assembly GCA_012033015.1). Classification (GTDB taxonomy): domain Bacteria; phylum Cyanobacteriota; class Cyanobacteriia; order Phormidesmidales; family Phormidesmidaceae; genus Phormidesmis. The sequence continues at coordinate 13,034 of JAAUPS010000118.1, read as the reverse complement.
TCAGCTTCTTTGCGCTTGTTGGGAGATTCTTGCTTAACAAAGAAGCTAGTAGGCTCCATACAAAGATCCACTAGTTTGTAAGAGACACCGGGTTCGATGGGGATCTGCCCCCGGCGGGTTTCGTCCACTTGCGGGCAGCTATTAGCTAGGCCAGTGTTGCGAATTTCGTCATAGGTCAGTGGAATGTTGCTAGTGGCGCTAGGTGCTTCGCTACAGGCGGTGAGTACACCTAAGCAAAGGGCAAAAAACGCAGCAAGCAGAGCGCGATACCTCATGGTCAACCTCAAAGACTGTTAAATATTAAAAGGGCAGGGGATTTAGTACGATCATTTTACACCGCGATCGCCAGGTTTACTGCTAACTTGCACCCATGTCGGATGATCGATTAGGCTCTGACAGGTCGCCCCGTAGAGGGTTACTGCTTCGCATAAATAAGGTTACAAAAGTTGAACACGGTCAGCGACTCTACCTCTTCTTCTGCCGATCTGCCCACCGATTTGATCGAACTCATGCAGCAGATTCGTGCCACAGCTCAGTGCCGAGAGGGCAATTGTTTAGCGCTCTTGCAACTTTTAAGGTTGCTAGACGAAATTCACTATGACATTCGCGATACCTTATTTCGAGACGCGCTGCCTGACAATCGACAGCGACTCTATCGATTGTTGCGAGACATAGAGCAGCAAGGGGGTTGGCCTCATATTAAGAGAATGCAGTTACTGGCCCTCTTAGAACATTTAGAAGAAGACGAAGATACAGAATTGGACGAAAATGAAGCGCCTAGTTAAGGGGCACAGACTCTATGAAGTGATCAACGAATGAAGTGATCAACGAAATGAAGTGATCAAGGCTCTACCCGATACCATCGATTTTTTACGATAGATTTCTCTAAAAATCTCTATTTTTTGCTGTTTATCAGATTTTAAGCTTGTAAGTAATTCAGTCACGACATCTGTCACAACTGCTCTTCTGATTAAAGAACAGACACCGTAGGATAGCTGAGAAATTGTTCGCCGTTTGCCTCGTGACGGGTTGCCTGCGTGAAGTTGCATTATCTGTCCGGGAAAATTTGGCTAGAAGTGATAGGCGCAGCTCGCGCAAGTCAGAGTTGGTGCATGGCAGTGGGTACAGTACTTGGTACAGTACTTGACGATGTAATTCTGCTACAGGCGGAAAATGATGTGATTTTGCTTTTAGCAGAAAATGAAGCAGCCAGAGAAATGAGACAATTATGGGCTTTAAGGTGACAGACTTTAAAACAAACGTTTTCACAGATCGCTTAACAACTGGAGAAAAGCGTTGGCATCGTTTTGTCCCCGGAACGGTTCTATCTGTGTTGTTGGTGCTGTTAACCCATGGTGTAGCTACACCACCAGCCTTGGCTGAGGTCAATCGCTTTTGCCAACAATCTCAAGCAGAAATCGATAAAAAAGAGGCTTTACGACTTGCCAGCTTACAGGGTGATGCGGCGGCGAAGCAGCAGTACGAGTTGCTTAAAAAGCAGCATAGAGAGGAACTAGAGCGTTGCCGTCGAGCTAATTGGCCTGCTAATCAGGCAATTTGGTTACGACTGTATCCCTGCGACTTACAGCCCGGTAGGCTAGATGCGCTGATGGATCGGATTGTGAACTTGGGCTATAACCAAGTTTATATTGAGGCATTTTCTAATGGGCAGGTGCTGCTGCCGAAAGGGGATAATCCAACGGTTTGGCCCAGTGTTGTGAAGTCTGATGTAGATGCAAATCGGGACTTACTCGCAGAGGCGATCGCATCTGCGAGAGATCGCGATATCAAAGCTTATGCCTGGATGTTTACGCTTAATTTTGGCTATTCCTACGGCCAGCGCTCTGACAGACGTCAGGTTCTTGCTCGCAACGGCTCCGGTGCAGATACACTTGACTATGCCAACGACGGCAACAGTGGCACTTCAGAAGATTCCTTTATTGATCCGTATAATCCAATTGCTCAGGCTGATTATGCACAAATGGTGCGGGCAGTCATTGCTCGTCGTCCTGATGGCGCGTTATATGACTATGTACGATATCCGCGGTTAACGGGCGCAGCCTCGGTGGCTAGCCAAGTCGGCGATCTATGGATTTATGGACCAGCGGCGCAGCAAGCGCTGTTACAGCGGAGCATGAACAATAAGGGGCGAGCGTTGATCGAGCGGTTTTTGCAACGTGGCTACATTACAGATGGTGATGTGAGCCAAGTGGATAGCCTTTACCCTGATGAGGGCGAACCGCTGTGGCAAAGCCGTAATCCGCCTGCTGTTGCCCTGAGGATTTGGCCCTGCTTCTGCCCGTCGCCCTGGATTACAAATGGAGCTATGGCGACTGAGTGTAGCCCACGCTATTCAAGGGGTCGTAGATTTTTTGCAGGCAGGTGCTTTGATTGCACGAGAGGCAGGCTTACCTGCTGGTGCGGTGTTTTTTCCCTATGGCAATCAGTCTGTAGGCAGCGGCTTTGATTCTCGGTTGCAGCACTGGAATCGATTTCCGAGTTGGATCGATTCTCATCCGATGGCTTATGCCATTTGTGGAAACGCAAGCTGCATTGTGGAAGAGGTTCAGCGGGTTTTGAGCGTCAAAGGCAACCCAGCGACTGTTAAGCCCGCTTTAGCCGGGGCATGGGGAGTAACGCAGCAAAATCGACCCTCTTTAGAAACACAAATGGATGCCCTAGAGCGCTCTTTCCCTGGAATCACAACGGTCAGTCACTTTTCTTTTGCATGGCAAGATGCTGAGTTCGAGCGCTTTCGCAAAACTTGTAACGTAGCAGCCCAACCCCGTGATATAGAGACGATTCGAGGAAGCGCTTTACCAGAAAATATGCAGAACTAGGGTTTTTCTGGTTGAGCTTTTTTCTCTGGGGATTGATTGACTTAATCGGTGGCGTGACTGGTGTCAGTAGACTATCGCTGAAGCAGCAGAAAGCCTGCTTGCATGGCGCCAATAATGAAGCCTAAAATTCCGCCCAGATTGACAATGGCCTGTAATTCACTGCGGACGATATTTTGAATGGCTTTTTCTAAGTCTTGGGGAGAGGTCGCATTTACTCTTTCAATAATCACTTGGTCAATATTGAGAATGGGAATGACTTGCATGACGATCACTTCGAGGTCTCGCTCCAAGTAGCGCTCTAGGATCAGGGCGAGCTCATGGCTTACCATGCCTAGTGACTCAGTGACGACGGGGGAAGACTGTAGGCGGTTGAGCAACTGCGAGGCCAGCTTTTCCCAGTTGATCGATAGGCTGAGGTTTTGCAATAGGTCGCTACCGTTTGCTCTTAAGTAGGTTTTAATGGTTTGCCTCAGCGTGCTTCTGAGCTGTCGTACGGTAGAAACTGGCAGCTCTTGTAGGGAAAATTGCTGCAGCCACTTTTGTAGACGCACTTTGACGCCTAAAGCCGCTACTAATTCGGCAATGCGGGCATTGCTTTGAGCCGGTTCGGCTTCGCACGCAGCTCGCAGGCGAGTGAGAGCATTGCGAACTCCAAAGATGTTGGCGACGACCCAGTAGGTGCCGCTGGTTTTAGAGCGTAAGGTTTCGTCTATGACCTGAATGTTGTAATTGCTTAAAAAGTCGATTAAAAGCTGTCGCACCCGATCAGGGGGGAGCAAGCCATTGACCATCCAATCTGAAACTTGAGCGGCTTGCTCTGCGTTGAGCTGAAAGTCGAGGAGAACTTGATCGAAAATTTGGTTGAGTTGGGCCTCTAAAAAATCATCTTGCCGTGACCATACTCGCAGTAGCCGAGGTAAGGATTGCCCTATCAAATCTTGCATGATGTTGCCAAGAATTTGGGCTGTTTTGGCCGTCTTAGCCGACTCACTGCTGTCTTGGACTTGTTCTAGGGCAAGGCGCAGGAGCCAGCCTATGGCTTTTTCGGTACGCTCGGTTTTTAGTAGCCGACGGGCAAGTTTTTTGCATCTCCTCAGGGGTAAGGAGCGATCGCATGATGACATCAGAAATTTTCTGAGCAAGGCGCTGCTGATTGGCTGGAATAAGACCGGGCGTAAAGGGAATTCGCTGCCTGAGTAAGTACTTCGGCTGATAAGGCCGAAACAGCATTTTGATGGCAATATCATTGGTGAAATAGCCAATGACACCGCCGAGTACCGGGGGCAGCACAACTATCCACAGGTTGGGCGCACTCATATCGTCATTTTAGTCTGCTGGAAATCTTTTACGGCATCTCTGATGGCGCTGAGGTTACGGCGCTGAGGTTAAGGCGCTGAGGTTACGGCGCTGAGGTTACGGCGCTGAGGTTAAGGCGCTATAGCTACGACACTACAGCTATGACGCTATAGCTACGACACTTTGTTTATGGTGTTTATGGGGGTTTGTGGCTACGGCACTGTGTCTACAGCGACCTTATGGCGCTATAGAACCTATCGAGTAGCGACCAAAACACCCATCATTCCGCCCGCAATCGGATAATGTACTGCCTGTGAAAACCCGGACGCCTGAGCAAGTGCTACCTGCTCAGTGCCGAGTGGAAAGCGATCCACACTGGGGCTAATGTAAGCATACTCCTCGCTTAGCTCAAAACGCTCTGCCGTAGGCACGACAATGGCGTTCAAATACCACCGTTGAAATTGGCTGACTATGGGATGGCTCGGCGTATGAAAATCGAGAATGGCAGCTTTAGCACCTGGTTTGAGAACGCGGTGAAGCTCTTGCAGACCCTGGGGAATATCGGTTAGATTGCGCAATCCGTAGGCCATAGTAGCAGCATCAAAGCTGCTGTCGGCAAAAGGCAGAGACAGCGCATCGGCTTCTACCCAGTTCAGTCGAGCTTGTAGGTGTGGGCTGCGTTGCGCGGCGATCGCCAATTGCTGCGCGGCAAAATCTGTCCCGGTGACCTGCCCAGTTTGTCCGACCCGACGGGCCAGCAACAGGGCAACATCTCCACTGCCACAGCAAACATCCAGACAGGCCATGCCGGTTGTCGCGCCGCTCCAGTCCACAGCCATCTGTTTCCATACCCGATGTAGCCCCAAGCTCATGGCTTGGTTCATTTGGTCATATTGAGGCGCAATGCGATTAAAGAGCTGACGAATACGATCCGCTTTGGGCTGAGCGGCTGAGGTGAGTGCGTTATCCCCCATAGGTTTTAATGCTGTGATGGTTCGAGCCCTAAAAGTTTAGCGCCTGAAAGTCGAAAATTTTATTTGAAAATTCAGTCAAAAATTTCCATACACCGTTTGAGGCGACTTCTGGAGGCGACTTCTTTACACAGTGGCTGACTTTAAGCACAGCGCAAGTTGAGGGGCAATGATGCTAAGTAACTGGGCGACATCGCTGACGGTGGTGTAGGCGGTGTTCCACTGCAAGGAAAGGGCCGCTAAGGTGTCACCTTGATACACAACGGGGGTGACCGTGTGGCATTGGGTGCCGTTGGTATAGAGCGTATCGCTGGATAGGGCTTCGGATTGGATGTTGGTAGCAGATTGGGTGCTTTGAGATGCGATCGCTGCTTTTACCATTTCATTTGCGGCTACTGTTGAGGCGTCAGCCTCGCCATAGCAGCCCACGCCTCGATCTTCTGTGAGGATGAGCGTGCAAGCGTCAGCCGCCAAAATTTGGCCAAAGCCGTTGACCAAAAAGGTGAGGAGTTCGCTTAAGTCCATGGCTTGAGCGGCCAGTTGGCCGACGGTTTGCATTAACTTAGACTGCTTTTCTGCGATGTGCAGCGCTTCATTTTGCTGCTTTAAAAGATCGTAAGTTTCTGAGGCCCGATCTACAACGCCTTTAAGCTCATCTGGATCCCATGGCTTAGTAATATAGCGATATACCTGTCCAGCATTGATCGCATCGACTAAGTCTTCGACATCGGTGAACCCGGTGAGAATGATGCGTACGGTATCCGGGAAATCGGGAACTGTTTTGCTTAAGAACTCGGTGCCTTTCATCTCTGGCATTCTCTGATCCGAAATGATAACGGCTACCTCACCTTCTTGCGAAAGCACTTCGAGGGCTTCTACGCCGCTTTCGGCTCGCAACACCTTAAAGTCTCGGCGAAAGGTGCGATAGAGCAAATCTAGGTTGTCAGGCTCATCATCAACAACGAGCATACGAGGCTTTTTGGAAGGTTTGTAGCTGGCTAGGGTCAGCGGGCTAATGGCGCTCATGTGATGGTTCGCTCAGTGTTTAGAGGTTATGTAATTGAGAGATTATGGATAGTGAGAGAGTTAGGTTAAAAGATTTTCTCAGTGGGTTCTCTTTCTCAGTAAGCCCAAGCTCTCATCAAAATAACCTGGCTAAAGACCGCTAGGCTGGGTGCGAAAGCGTTTCAAGCACTGCCTTTATCTAGCCTCAGCAGTTACTCGCTGACCTCTAGTAGTTCCACGACATTGCCATCGGGATCTTTGACAAATAATGCGGCTCGCCCGGAGGAACTCATTTGAAAAGGCAGGTTGCGCGCTATGAGATCGTGTTTGGTGTCTTCTAGGTTGTGAATGGCGAAGGTCACATGGGGATGCCTGCCCCATTTATCTTCACGCTTAGGATGCTTTGCCCATTCGCTCAAAATGAGGTGCAGTTGAAAATCACCAATTTGGTACCAAGCGCCTGGGAAGGTGAGCGGTCTGCCTACTTTTTGTAGGCCAATCACCTGTGAATAAAATTCTTCTGCTTTGGCCAAGTCGCTGACTTGAACCGCTACGTGTAGTGGATACAAAATATTTGCCATTGGTCTCTTGTCCTTTGTGATATCGCCTGCTGTTTCACCCTATTATCTACGGGGGACATGGGGATGATGCTATGAAAATATGGATGCTAGTGCAAATGTTTGTGGCTGCTCTCGCCTTGGCGATGGTGCTGGCTGAGCTTATTCTCAGGGTCGGCTTTGGCTTTGGCGATCCTCCCCTGTACATTGGCGATGACCGGATTGGCTATTTGCTAGCGCCAAATCAGCGGGTCAAGCGATTTGGCAATCGCATTTGCATTAATGAATATTCCATGCGAGCCGACGCTATTACGCCCCAACCTAGGACGGGTACTTTGCGTTTGCTATTGCTGGGCGATTCTTTGGCAAATGGGAGCTGGTGGACAGATCAATCTGATATTCTCTCGATGCGGATTGCCTACTATTTGCGAGATAGGCTACCGAATGACTACGGGCAAGTCGAAACCCTAAATGCTTCGGCAAATTCTTGGGGGCCGCGAAATCAGATGGCCTATCTGGAGCGCTATGGTACGTTTGGCTCAGCGGTGCTGGTGTTGTTGTTGAATACGGATGATTTGTTTGGGACACAGCCGACACCCTTGCAGGTAGGGCGCGATCGCAGCTACCCGGATCGTAAACCCCTACTGGCAATCGCTGAAATCCTCAGCCGCTATCTACAAGCCAATCAGTCGATTCCTGGGCTGAAAGAAATTCAGTCGGAAGGGGGCGATCGCGTGGGCAAAAACCTCGCAGCCATCGACCGTATCCATCAGCAAATTAATGCTGATGGCGGTCAATTTATTCTGGTGCTTTCTCCACTCAAGCGTGAGCTTCCTGGCCCTCGTGACTACGAACTAGTGGCGAGGAAACGCCTGACAGAGTGGGCGACAAATGCCGATATTCCCTATCTAGATTTGCTCGAAGCCTATCAGCACCATCCTGAGCCAGACAGCCTGTATCGAGATCATATTCACCTGAGTTCACTGGGCAACGAGCTTGTCGCAGAGGCGATCGCTAAAATGGTCGCGACGACATTCACTGCGCCGTAGGTCAATACTTTAATCGAACCGCCTATGGGTATTTTTCGCTAATATTCGGCAATGCTTCTCTAAGCCATAGTCATTTATTTAACTGTTTTAATATTTAACTGTTTTAACCATGGCCCTTTATTTAACCATGGCCATTGAGTGAACCGATGGCGGCAACCGTTGTCGGCTCTAGCACCCTTCTCAGCTCATCTTGAGATTTCCACACCTGCCCGTCCAGCGCCATTTGCTCAATTAGGCTAGCTAGCCGTAGGGCCTTGAGCGCTTGCTCACCGCCTACAGAAGGTTGGTCACCGCCGCGTACGCAACTGACAAAATGCTCTAGTTCTGCATGTAAAGGCTCCGTATTGCTGGTGTAAACCTGCTCAATCAGGCCATCTTGGCGATACAGCACCTGGCCATAGTCAGCCATGCAGTTTTCCGTCGTTTGGCGATGAATCAAAATTTTATTATTCAAAAAGTCAGCCTCTGTTAAAGAATTACGACAGTGGGCCGAGATCGTTCTAATTTTGCGGTGGGTTACCTTACTGGCCGTTACCGTTGCGACCAGACCATTGGCAAACCCTAAAGTTGCTGTAACGTAGTCCAAATAAGGTGAGTCTGTTCCTTTACTACCGCTTGCTGTCAGCTTAGACACGGTAGAATCTGCTAACTCTAAGATCAGATCAATATCATGGATCATCAAATCCAGTACTACTGACACATCATTAGCCCGCTTTGAATAAGGGCTCATGCGCCGCGCCTCAATCGCTAGCATGTCTTCGGTGCGCAGCACATTGTGCAGCTCTTTAAAGGCCGGATTGAAACGCTCGATATGCCCTACTTGTAAAATGCAGTTGAGATCAGCCGCTGCATTCACCAATGACTCAGCCTCAGCAATGCTGGCTGCAATGGGTTTTTCAATTAATACATGAACCCCTGCTTTCAGGCAGGTCATGCCCACAAGATGATGTAGCCGAGTGGGCACCGCGACGCACACGGCATCGACGTGGGGTAAAAGCTTTTGATACTGCTCAAAATAGTGGACTTGATACTTGCTAGCGGTTTCTATACCACGCTCTACGTGGACATCGGAAACCCCCACAAGCTGTACATCTTTGAGTCGAGAAAGCACTCGAGCGTGATGCTGCCCCATATTCCCAATGCCAATCACCCCTACTTTGATAGGTTCAGGTTGATTGCGGCTGTAGGGTCTAGCATCAGCCAGCAGAGGGGCGTCAGCTAACAAACAAGAATCAGCGTCGGTTAGCGATCGCGGTTGGCTTTGCACGTTCTTATACCTCGCGTTAAAACAGAACAGCTAAACAGACCAGCGGTAGCCCTTGCTGAAAACCGTCAGTTATGTAAACAGTACTATAGAAATCCTAATTAATATGACACCTAATATGACACTGTTGTTCTGTTGATGGGGCAATGAGCCTGTCGTTGTCGATTGATTACAACCTTTGTGTCTGAGGTTGCTGAGATATTCGTTGCGTTGGCCCTTTTGCCAGCCCTTTCGTCGCCCCCTTTGTCGGTAAAGATGGCCCTTTGTCCGTAGCTTTGCGTACGGTAGCTGGGGCGAAGGCATTGATGACGGTCAGTTCTTGACTAGGTCTATAAATTTGGATTTTGTTTAGTTTAGGGCCTTCTGCAGCAATTACCGTAAATTCTAAGGTTTGACCTAAGTGTGAATAAATCAACTGCTCATTGACTTGGGGAATTTTTTGCAGTTCTGCAATGACAAAGCCACCTAAGGTCAGATAGTCGTCGCTCGTCGGCAGTGCTAAAGACAGGCGCTGATTGACATCTTCGAGATCGGTTTGGGCTGGAAAGATGACGGTGTGGCTATCTTTTTGAATAATTTGGGCCTCAGGGGAGGTATCGTCAATATCGCCGATAATTTCGGCGGCTAAGTCGCGTAGGGTTACGAGTCCGGCGGTTCCGCCATAGTCATCTACTACAATCACCATCTCGCGGGCTGATCGCTGCATTTGGCTAAGTAATTCGTTGAGTAGAAGGGTTTCTGGAACAACACGTGCTGGCAAGATCCAAGGTTCTATCGGAGTATGGGGCTGTAGCTCTCCGGTAGAGAGGGGAATGGCCAAATCATTAAAGTGAATGATCCCTAAAATGTTGTCGAGCGACTCACCGGTAATTGGGTAGCGCGAGTGACCTGAGATCACGATTTCGTTGAGCAAATCTTGAAAGGTGGCTGTTCTAGGTAGGGCCGCGATGCTGGTGCGCGGTACCATAATTTCCTCTACGGTAGCCCCTCGAAATTCAAATACGTTGCTGAGAATTTCGCGCTCTTCTTTCTGGAGATCTGGAATTTCAGTGGCGGTGGTAATCAGCAGCCGCAGTTCTTCAGGGGTGACACGATCGTAGTGATTGGTATTGTTTTCTTGGATGCCTGCTAGGGACAGCAGCAGTCGGGTTGATTGGTTGAGTAGCCAAACAAAAGGATTGAGCAGTCGAGCGATGGTGAGGCTAGAAGGCCCTAGAACACGGGCAATTTTTTCGGGATAGAGCAGAGCAACTGATTTGGGGCACAGTTCTCCAAGGACGATTTGCAAATAGGCCAGTAGCAAAAAGGCGATGGGTAGGGCGACGGAGTGGGATAAAAACTGGGCCACACTGACAGAAACGGGCAGCCAAGTGATCCAGTGTCGGATGAGGGCGGCCATGGTGTGTTCTCCAATCCAACCCAGTGCCAGACTAGAGAGGGTAATGCCTAGCTGGGTGGTGGAGAGCAAACTGCTAAGCTGATGCTGTAATTTCTGGACAGTTTGGGCTTGGATATCGCCAGTGGAGACGAGCTGATTGATGCGCGATCGCCTGACCGACACAATCGAAAATTCTACCGTGACAAAAAAGGCGTTTAATCCGATAAGTGCTATCACCGCTGAAATTCGCGCGATGACATCCGGCCAAGTCAATGAGCTAGGAGCGAGCAACAATAGGGAAAGCGGCGAGGCAAGCAGATGCATAGCGCTGAAATTAAGCTGGGATTCGGGTCAGTTACCGCTATCGATACGAGCTTTTACATCCTCAATCACTTGGGCTTCATCTAAAAGCACAAGCTTACCGCTTTTGTCGCCGGTTCGATTCGCAGCGGTGACGTTTGAAGGCCGTGTTTCGGGCTGACGTACCCCGGTCAGTGCCTGCCTGCCTAAGGCATACCCCCAAGACGAACTCACAATACCAGCACCAAACATCAACGTCAGCAAAATAAGTGTAAAGGCAACTGCTGGATTGATTCTCATAGGATGACAAATTTCAGAAAAGTTGAGTGTGGGTTAAGTCGTGACTGTGCTACTAAAAACGGTGTTGTGCTGGTAAAACTATACAGATAAAACGGCTGAGATAACATGCCAGAAGCGTAGCCATCGCGTGCTGCATTTTTGCGAGTTTACCCGATCTTGCCCTAATTTAGTGCAGCTTTTTGCAATGGGCTTTTTGCAATATTTGCAATAGTATATTAACAAGAACGACCAGGGTTGGCCGAGCGGATTAGGCAGCGAACTCATAATTCGCCCCAGGCAGGTTCAACTCCTGCACCCTGGATTTTTATGCCGCGCTCAATACCCATAGCCGATAACCCATAGCCGCAGCATATCTTTTCAACAGCAATTGGCTCACACAACATGGCTCACACAGTAGAAAGGGGATAGATTCAATGAATCTATCCCCTTTGAGTCTGACCGCTTTGAGTCTGACCTTTTTAAGTCTGACCGCTTTGAGTCTGACCTTTTTAAGTCTGATTTATGGTTGGTTTTTGAAGGGACTTGATTCAGCCCGAGGTGAGGCTATCGGCGAGGCAGAGGCTCAAAATTGAGTTCGCTGCCGATCACACGACTGTTATTTTGAGAGGCCGGTAGGAGCTGCACAGACGAGGTGTAAGGATTGGGTAAGTCAGGGACACGGATGGTCGCTGTATTTTGAGTTTGCAATGTCATCAGCTCTTGATAGGCAGCGGAGAGCGCTGCGGCGTCATCATTCGCACGCTGCTCAGGAAAACCGCCTAAGCCCAAAATGAAGCTGAGTTTGCTAAAGACGGTGAGGTGAGTGTAGTAATCACCTGAACGATTTTCAGAGATATTTTCTACTGCATTGGGGATCGTGTCAGCAACGTTTTCTTGGGCGCTGGCGGTTGGGGCAAACACTGAAGTGGCGAGTGCTGCCGTGGCAAGCGCACCTGCAGCACTCAAAAGCACTTTGCTCAGCTCTGTGTGAGTCGGCCCTGGGTGAGTCGGCCCTGGGTGAGTCGGCCCTCTGAATGCCACACGCTGAAATTGAATGGCCATAGTAAATTCTCCTCAATGCGGCTCCAAATCGTTACTTTAAGCATACCCACTTCAATAATCGATTACGATCATTGCTGGCTAATGCGGCTATACACTGATCAAGCCTTATGCATGGCAGATCGATTCTGCCTGAACCACTATGTCTATTTCGTCTATTTCTGTGGCTGATTTACCCACTGCTGACTTGAGCGCTGTCCGCTTGGCCTTGCTCGATTTGATCTGTGATGTTGCCTACAGAGAAGGTGACTTTACCCTTTCTTCTGGGAAAAAGAGTACTTATTACATCAATGGTAAGCAGGTCACCCTCCATGCTCAAGGGGGGGTCATGGTGGCGCGTTTATTGTTGGATATGCTGCCAGATCAAACGGTTGGGGTCGGTGGCTTGACGCTAGGGGCTGATCCGATGGTGAGTGCAGTGAGCATTGTGGGGGCCTATGAAAATAAGCCGGTGACGCCGTTGATTATTCGTAAAGAGGCCAAGGGGCATGGTACTCGGGCCTATATTGAAGGGCCAGTGTTACCGGCCGGAAGCAAGGTTGTGATTTTAGAAGATGTGGTGACCACGGGCGCTTCGGCGATGAAGGCGGTGGAGCGGCTAAGGGATGCGGGCTATGTGGTGGATACTATTTTGGCTTTGGTGGATCGACAGCAGGGCGGGCGGGCGCTTTATGACCAAGCAGGGCTGATGTTCCAGCCGATTTTTACGATCGCAGATTTGCAAGCCCATACACGCTTAAAGCAGGGGTGTTCAACGCAAGCTTGATCGGGATTAATGGTTGGAATCAAGCGTGATCATCTCAACCGTTAGATTTCGTTGAGGCTCTGAGGCAGGTAGCCGCGCGGGGTGATAAACCAGCCTTGATAGTTACGGCTGCTGCTATTGCCGATGATGATGGTGCTGAGCATATCAATGGTGTGCTCGAACATCTCGTCTAGGGTCGTGAGGATAATTTTTCCTCGGGTCTGTATAGGGAGCGGGCGATCGCAACCGGTGTATCTGGGTGGCGGTGCTGAAGAAAGGTGTCGCGGGCAA
>JAAUPS010000117.1 GCA_012033015.1 Phormidesmis sp. RL_2_1 | reverse complement strand
GCTTTGAACGGTCAAAAGATTCACGATCACCTTGGCGCTTAATGACCGTAATCGGCACATACTCAATGCGCTCATAGGTCGTAAAGCGTCGCTCACATTCCATGCATTCACGACGGCGACGAATGCTCCGATCGGACTCGGCCGAGCGGGATTCTAAAACACGATTATTAGGATGTTGGCAAAAAGGGCACTGCATGGGAGTGAAGCCTCCAAAAGGCCAAACGTCATCATATAGCGTCGGTCACTTTAGCTTGAATGCGCAGAGATGCATTCGCACGTCGCTCGTGATGTTTCATGATAGCTCTACGAAAAAGCAAGGGCTCGGCCCATCGCTGTGACGATGATCGAACCCCGCTTGATTGCTATTGACCAGCGATCTGCTTAAGCTAAGCGCTTGTATACCACCAGGTACAAGTCAATCGTTTTCTGATCAAGCTTGCAGCCTATCTAGTCTTTGGTGATTTTGGGGGGTTCGCGAAATGCGATCGCAAAAAATAAAGTTCCAATAACAAGTGTGAAAATCAAAATGTAAGCAACAGCTTCCATGGCCCATTTCCAATGAAGAACATATTTGATAAGTCTATCAAACTCATTGAGTTAAAGACGATTTAACAGACTAAAAAAGACTAAAAACTAAACTAAAAAGCGACGATACCGACTGGCCTCGTCGCCCAACAAAAGCAAGCCAACTCAAGTAAAGAGTTGACCTGCTCTACTAGTGATTAACCTTTGTTAGCAGCCTTAGTTGAGAAGTCACCCACCTTCTGGTAGTAACCCCATTCAACCTGCTCAGGCGATAGATCAGGGTCAACGCCCGCGAACACATCTCTAAAGAGTGTACGAGCACCATGCCAAATGTGGCCGAAGAAGAACAGCAGCGCAAAGACCGCATGTCCATAGGTAAACCAGCCACGAGGACTAGAGCGGAACACACCATCAGAATCTAATGTTTCACGATCAAATTCAAAGGGCTCACCCAACTGTGCCTTACGGGCATATCGTTTCACCGCAGCCGGATCACTGATGGTTTGACCATCTAGTTCTCCGCCATAAAAGTCAACCACGACGCCCGTTTGCTCAAAGTTGTACTTAGACTCAGCCCGACGGAAAGGAATATCAGCACGCAACACGTTATCTTTATCCAGCAAGACCACTGGGAAGGTCTCGAAGAAGTTAGGTAAACGACGAACCGAAAGCTCCCGCCCTTCACCATCATGGAACACAGGATGGCCCAGCCAAGCTGTCGCAATGCCATCACCGGAGTCCATCGGCCCTACGCGAAACAAACCGCCCTTAGCCGGACTATTACCCACATAGTCATAAAAAGCAAGCTTTTCGGGAATAGCGGCATAAGCCTCTTCCAAAGAAGCTCCCCCTGCTATGGCACGCTGGGCACGTCGCTCAATTTCTTCAGCAAAATAGCTGCCATCCCACTGATAGCGGGTAGGGCCAAATAGCTCGATAGGTGTGGTTGCAGATCCATACCACATGGTACCTGCCACAACAAATGCAGCAAAAAATACAGCCGCAATTGAACTAGACAGCACAGTCTCGATATTTCCCATGCGCAGAGCTTTATACAGGCGCTGCGGAGGTCTCACCGTCAGATGGAATAGACCTGCAACAATACCAACAATTCCTGCCGCAATATGGTGAGCGACAACGCCACCTGGGTTAAACGGATTGAAGCCCGCTGGCCCCCACTCCGGGGCCACGCCTTGGACGTGCCCGGTCAGGCCGTAAGGATCAGAAACCCACATCCCTGGCCCCCAAAGGCCAGTCAGATGAAAGGCTCCAAATCCGAAGCACAGCAAACCAGATAAAAATAGATGAATGCCAAACATTTTAGGCAAGTCCAGTGCGGGCTCACCCGTTCGCGGATCACGAAACAGTTCTAAATCCCAATAGACCCAATGCCAAACAGAGGCTAAAAATAGCAGGCCCGCCAAAACGATATGTGCTAAAGCCACCCCTTCAAAAGACCAAAAACCTGGATTGACACCCGTTGCCCCAGTCACATCCCAGCCGCCCCAAGATCCCGTCACACCTAGACGAGTCATAAAAGGCAACACAAACATACCCTGCCGCCACATCGGGTTTAAGACAGGATCGCTGGGATCAAACCTAGCTAGCTCGAACAGTGCCATAGAGCCTGCCCAGCCCGCTACGAGCCCAGTATGCATTAGGTGTACAGAAATCAGTCGGCCCGGATCATTCAGGACAACAGTATGTACTCGGTACCAAGGTAGACCCATTGACTACGCTCCTCCTTGCTTTACTAAAAAAATGCGTATCGCCATCAAAATCTAACCAAAAATTGATTTTTGTAAAGCGAAAGCCTTGTTAATTAAAATTTGATGCCCCGTTAAAAGACCTCAGATACTAATAAGGCTACCAGATATCAGACCTTTCTTTGGCCTCTCTAAGCCTAGAAAGCCCTTACAGGTTTAGACTAATTTACTCTCATTTTTCTGATGACACCGACAATAATGACATTTGCTCGGCATAGTTTCCTTACACTGAGATGCTTACAAAAGTGTCAAAATGAAAGTATATAAAGAAGTGTAACCAGCTTTCAGCGCTCAACGCTACAGGCTTTGCAATTCTCTGCAGGAATAGCTCTGCCATCCTGCCCACAAATCAAGTGAAATACAGATTATGGCTCTTATTAAGTTTGTTAAAGAAAATAAAGAGATCGATGCTGCTCTTGGCTCCAATTTGAGATTTAAAGCGCAGGAAAATAATATTGATATCTATACCTTCGTAGGCAAGCTGACTCAGTGCGGTGGCTACGGCCAATGTGGCACTTGCGTTGTAGACATAGTCTCGGGCGCTGAGAACTTGTCACCCCGCACTGCCGTAGAAGAAAAGATGCTGCGCAAGCGTCCTTCTAGCTGCCGATTAGCTTGCCAGACGATTATCCAAGGCCCTGCCAGTATTGAAACTAAACCCGATAAGAAAGCTAGTTTCAAAAAAGCTAAGGCGGAAGCGATGGCCAAACAGGTGGCTAGAGAATCTGATGCTAGCCCCCATAAACCGGCCTCTACCTCTGCTGAATAAAACTTTAGAGTGAAGTTTTGAGCGAGAAGCAGGAGGACTTACTGTGAATACTCGTGATGACTATTTTGGCAGAGGCCGGTCAGGGGAAAATGGTGCGGTGTAAGAAATGATATGCTAAAGCCACAAAGGTTATATAACCATCTAGGAGTTAGGAAAAGGTCCCATGGAAACCAATAAATTAGGGTTTGTCGCTAGCGTTTTATTCGTTTTTGTTCCGACTGTGTTCCTGCTGATTCTCTATATTCAAACGGCTAGTAAAAAACAGGCGCTTAGGTGCTTACCTAGCTTAGATGCTTGCCTAGGTAGAGTGGTCTCAATCTGCATATCTTTAATATGGCTGTATATGGGCGTACCACTCAATCGACTGTTCCTGGCTCAAGTGCTGTAGCCATGGTAATTTTTGGTAGCTTTAATAGTAGCTTTACACTTGTGAGATAATGGCCTTTGGGTAGCAGTTATCTTTTTCCTTGCTAGAGCCCTATTCTTTAAGACTTTCTTCATTTGAAGTGACAAATGGAAGGTAAAAGCGAAGGGCAAATGAGCTTATGCAAGCTCATTGCAGACTCTTTGGATAGGGAACGTTTGGTTTGCTTGTTTTTTCCTGTAGATCTTGTTTTTCCTACAGTGCTTTTGTCCTTAATCTTTGATTTCTGGCGTAACTTCACCTATTTTAACTTCGTCTATAATTTCGCCTATTATAGTTAGGATTTTGGCTGTATCCTAGCTTACTCGTTCATGTTTTTGTAGGTGGCGACTGCCGATGGAGATATTCGGTTGAGATACCGGAATATCCAGTACTTGAAGACGGTGTCCAAAATCACAGGAAAGGTGGCAATAAACAGGAAAATAAAATTTCGGTTTGCCGGTAAACCTAGATGGTTAGCGAGTCCCTCTAACAAGACTTCCCATCCATGGGGGGAGTGAAAGCCGACAAAGGTATCGGTAAATAGAATAATGATAAAAGCCTTGGCGCTGTCGCTTAGTCCATAAATAATCTCGTCAATAAAAGCTTTCAGGGTGGCTACCTGCTCTGGACAGTTAATTAACAGCAGCGAAAAAGTAAGGACGGCAATCACATCGGCAAAGACATTTTTAATGGCGTCGGCACTGCGTTGTCGGTATTCTTCTTCGATTTCAGATGCCCTTTGTCTGACTCGATTTTCGATGGCTTGCTCGTCAAGTTCAGGCGCTTTGCCAATTAGTATCTCAAAACGAAATCGCTCTTCATATTGCTGCAATTTATGTAGGGCATCTTCTTCCATTTCCTGATTAAGGAAAACTTCGGCTTGGGTTGTATCACGGCCGTAATCTACGATGGGGCCAACAATAAAGTTTTTACTGAGGTATTGAGCAAGTAGTGGCACGATCACCAACTGTAATACGAAGGTGATGGCGATAGTGGTTTGGTTTTTTGAGTTGCGAAAGTTTCGCACCACTTCGATTTCGGCATCGGGATCGAGATCCTGCTTAATGCGATCTACCGTCCGTAAAATAGAACGAGGTAGTACGCCACTGCGGCTGCTGAGGGCTTCGTTGGTATTGTCGTTTGAGGGATTAGGTATGTCGTTGAAATTACCCGCGAACCCGCTCGTCGGCGTTTGAGTCTGCAGTTGACCCAAAGCAAAAACTGAGGGTGATAATAAAGAAGACCGTTGATAGCGCTCTAGAATTTCATCAACTAGCTGCAACTTTTTGAAGAAAATAGCTGGCCCATTAATTTGATCGAGGGGGGCATCTTCTGGCAAAGGGATGCTGCTTTGGTCAGCGGTCGGATTATCAAGCGGGTTGCTAACTTGACGCCCCATTGGATTGAAAAGGTTGGTAGGCCCTGTTGTAGCAATGGGATAGAGCGAACTGCTGGCCCTAAATTCGGCCATTCGCTTTCTCACAATACTCAGATACTTGTTGAGATCCTTTTGCAGTAGTCGATAAGAGCTACGGCTGAAGCTACCAGATTTTTCAGAGATAGGATTTCCACCGAAGTGGTTGTCTTCGATTTGACGAATCTTAAGGGCAGCTTCGTAAGCTTGATCAAGCGCCCGGTTCGGTGTTTTTGCCAACCACTGGCGAAGTCTTCTAAATGGCCCTAATCGCTGCGAAGAGTTTGTCATTGATTAACTAACGCGGCAGGCTAAAAATATAAATCAAGTCACTCATAAATCAAGTCACTCTGTATATTATGGAGATAAGTGCCGGATGTTATGGGAATAAGTGCCGGGATATTACGGGGATAGGGATCAAAAGCGCTGGCTTTTTGGCTGAGTGCTCACTGGATTGCCTTTAGCGCCTATTCCTTCAGCACCATATATTCCTTCAGCACAATATACTTCTTCAGCACAATATAAAGAATGCCTACTAGATCTGCTGAATCTAGATCTGCTGAATAGATACTAGCCGTTTTGGCAGGATTGCTCCCAAATCAGCTTTTTCTTTACTTCCTGGGTTTCTCCTGGTGGGGCGGTTCTCTCGTCCATAAAATAAACTTTTAGCTCTTGAAGTGTATATCCTTTGTGGGCACTTTGGCGACATAGGTATGAGCCGTAGTTAGGAAAAACTTTGGCCCCAGCCTGACGGTTAAGGTTGATGTAGAAGGTGCGCCACTGCATATTTTTATAGAATCGATCGCGATCGCCCAAACTCGGCTTTTCAAAGCTAATGGCTTGCTGAGGTGCAAACACATTAATTTCATCGGGTGTAATACTGACCTGCTCTCTGTTTTTCGTGCTAGCAGGAGTTCCGGTAACCACGTGCCATCCATCATCGCTAGGGGGCCCAGCAAAAATGCTCCAACTTTGATCGAGTCGAGTGACTTCGCCTAGCCAGTCTATTCGTTGCGCGGTGCGGCTGTGAGTCACCCGTCTAATGCTGCTTAGCACCAGATTTGGGCTATCTGCAAAAACTGGACTAACCACAATGCTACGCAAATTCCACATAAATGTGAGTCCTAACAGAAGCAAGGCAATTGTATTGAGCCAGCGAGGAGTTTTGATAGTCAGTGGCTTCAACTTGAAGGGTCGGGTGAAGTGTCCTGCTATTTTGCGGTGGGTTGCAATCCATTCGTAGCCGCGAGTCCCTAATGCCATAATGGGCTGCCATCGCAACAGTGGGGCCAAAAAGCCGAATACAGGCGATAGGCTAACGACATAAGCAATGCCCTCGAATTTATAATGATGCTGACCTTTCCAGTCAACTATCACCCAGGAATTCTGCGCTTCCATCGCTCGATGGATTTCAGGAAGACTTTGGGCAGTCGCCAAAGGGGTATGAGGGAGTACCAGTAGCATCCGAATGAGATGCACTACTTTTTTACAGAAACCGCAGTCCGCATCATAGAAAATTCTCACCCCTGTTCGCTTTAGACCGTCTTCTTGTGAGCTGTAGGCTCGCTTGCTCGCAGCTTCCCATACCGATGTGGGGATAAAGGCTAGCCAAGTGACGACACTCAGTATTGGGAAAATGCCCAGGTTCAGCGTGAGCCCAAATCCGATATGGAGGCCAATAAAAATAGCGATCGCTAATATCCGGCAAAAATCATTGCGCCAGGGAGACCATATAAGTAGAGGCCCTACCCATTCCAGCATTAGGGTAATAAATGTAAACGCCGTCAGCAGTGGCCCTAGCTGGAGTAAAAAATGCCCTAAGGGTGTGACGTACTGGTCATAGCTCAGGGAGTAATAAACAGCGGTGCCATCCGGCCACCAAGCTGCACTGGCAGTTTTGAACACCGCCGAGAAAATATAGATGAAACACTGCTGGGCCATCAGGGCAAGGGTGGCCCCTGATAAGATGCGTCGGGGAATAGATCGAGCGCTGGTATTCATGGCCCGATCAACAGAGTAGGCTGCCCCCAAGGGCAAGAACATGGCCCAAAACATCACTGCTCGCAAAACATCATCTGCGGCAAAAATGAGCAGTGGATTGCGATTGTGCAGGGAGATCAGTAATACCCAAGAGGCAATGGTCGCCAAGCGACTGTGATAACCAACCAACATCGCCAAAGCACAAATGGCTGCTGTCAAAAAGAGTAGTCCTTGAAAAACAGGGTGTCCACTCATGGCATGTAGAGACCAATAGCCTGACTTTAAAAAGCCATCATTCAGCAATGCTCTTGGTAGTACACCACTATCACTGTAGTGGGCAATTAAATCACCAAATCGAGTCCATAGATCGGCAAGCAGCACTATGGCTAAACCCATCCTAAGTAATGCTAGCGATCGCACATCCAGGGTATAGCGCTCTAAGTACTTGTACAGCGCGGTTAGCCTTTTCTTTTGTGGTTGAACAGAAGTCATGACTACTCCCTTAAAGTTGCGTATAAGATTGCACAGAGATGGCTAACTTGAGAAGGTCTTTGAAGATAGAAGACCTATGAAGATAGAAGGCCTTTTAAGATCGAGACAGATTGCCCGCAAACCGAGGTAACAACATACTGAGGGCTCGACGTGCGACTTTCCGCTGATGACGGTGAGTGGGCATACGAAAAATATAGACACCCCGCCGACAGAGTGCGGCGAGCTTACCGCCCAAGACAATGCCAAAGCTCCAAAGCCCAGCATCTCCAATACCTAGCGTAATCATGTCGCCTAGGTGCAAATAGTTGAACGGCCGCGGCTTGTTTCCTTGGGTCATAGCCGCTAAGTTAGCAGCGACTCGGCTAGCCGCTTGAAAGGCGGCTTGGGCGGTATTCGGTGCAAGTTGCTGTCTTTTGTCTCTCACTTCAGCAGCATCACCAAGGACAAAGACATTGTCATAATCGATGAGTTGGAGCGATCGCCTTGTGAGCCTTTGACCTTGATGATTGTGAGCAACTGTCTGTTGCCCTAACCATGGCCGAGGCTGTGTGCCCACGGCCCAAAGGGTGAGATGGCTGGCAAGAGTCTGCTGTTGATTCCCTTGCTGCACTGTAACCGATTCGGCTTCGACAGATACCACCGAGGTTTCCGTAAGTATCCGGATATGCCGTTTTGCCAGAGCCTTTTGCCCTAAGCGTCTGAGTCCTTTGGCAAAGGGTTTAAGAATAGTTGGGCCGCGCTCTACGAGCGTGATTTGAGCACTCACATCTGCGTCACTGTGGAAAAAAGAGGCTTTGCCATGCCCCGTGTTGCTATCGTCTGTAGGGTGATGGTGGGTATGGTGGGAACGGTAATGAGCAAGGTAATCAGCTACTTTTCCGGCTAACTCTACGCCACTAGCGCCCCCACCAATAACCGTGACGTAGATGGGTCGGATGTGGCCATTGCCAGCCTGTATCGCCTGCGCGCTCACGAGTTGGGCTAACCGAGCTTTTAGCGCTAGGGCATCTTGCAACGTGCGAAAATTCAATGCATATTCATGAACACCCGGAATATCCACTGGGCGACTATCTGCGCCTCTAGCGACCACTAGATAATCATAGGAAAGAGACTGTCCACTCGTTACAGTCACTATCTGCTGCTGTAAATCGACAGTTTCTGCATGGGTTTGATGCCAGATAATATGGGTACCCATCAGCAGACTGCTGTAAGTCGGCGCAATCTCCCACACCTTGAGTTCATCAGTAATGAGCTCATACATCATAGGGGTGAACAGAAAATGATCCCTAGGCTCGATCAAGGTGATACGACTGTTGCGTAGATGGCGATACTTTTGCAGATATAGGGCGGTATAGAGGCCACCAAAGCCGCCACCCACGATGCAGATGTGTGGGCCAGTCTGTGAGTTTTTGGTCTGGACAGTCTGGTTGGGAGGGGGCTGGCGCATTTTTGCAGTGATGTTTTACTTTCGTTTTATCTTTACGGAGATGTTTTTGCTAAAAATGGCTGCAGCTCACGGCCAAGTTGCTCAGATCGTAATTTTCTACCTTCTAGCCGCAAATGATAGTGGGTATCGGCAAATAAGGTGGGCTCAGCCTGAATATTCAGCGTTTCTTCGTCCATCAAAACAGGCGCAATTTGGCTCAATAATCGAGCAGACTCTCGCACATTGTTTAGGGTACGCGCCTCGTTTACATTGCCATAGACCCAAGGCATTGACAGGAGCAGCCTCCCGCCCCTAGCTTCTACCTCTTCTTTGAATTGCGCAATCCGGTTGAGAGCACTGGGCGAGGCTTTTTCGTTGATGGATAATGGCCACCAAGCGCCTGTGCGCAATTTGGTTTCGGTTGGATCTCCCCGATGGGTCAAAGGCCCATCATAATATCCGGTAAAGCGCCCTTCCTCGGCAAGATCGACGGTGGACTTAGTGGCCCACCGTAAAGAAGGAATCCCTAGCTGAAAGGCTTCTAGGGCAAGTTGCTTAGGCGGGATTCCGCCTAAACCCGGTTTGCCAATGGCTACGCTAAATATTCCAGACCTATCGCCGAAACCATCTTCGTCAACCAAAATCAAGTACTCAGGAATTAGGAGGACTGTATCTCCCGGCTTCACCGTATTGATAATGCTGGGCAAAATCACGTTTAAGCCAACTGGCCCATCTAGCCCCAGATTCACCACAGGCTGGCCAATTTTGTCGGCCAGAAGGTCAGAATCAACGGTGTAATGTGCGCCCGAACCACCGGTGATAATCAGCTTGGGGCTAGGTACAGTAGCTGCGATCGCAACTTTATTCTCGTAGAGCCCTTTGAGCCAGTGAGCTTCACCACCGAGATATACGTTGTATATAAATCCAGAACCCCAGGCTAACCCTGCGATGGCAAACCAGCTCAAAAAGCTCGGTGGCTTCAATTTCGGTAGCTTCAATTTCGGTGGCTTCAATTTCGGTGGCTTCAATTTTGGCAGTTTCATTCGTCCTATCTCTTGCGCTTAGGTATCGATCTCAGAATCTATTGAGGGATTTTGGGGGGGAGGTATGGCAACGTAAGCATGAATGAATTCTTACGTTGCTCATCGAGTGAGCTGTTGCTAGTCAAGGCTTCCAGCGATTAGTATTGTCCTCACTAACTCGATAGAAGCCATATTTTTTTGAGACATTTTCTAGAATTCAAAATAAATAAATTCAGACGGGGTGTTGGCCGCGAGGAGAATCGTCAGTACTAGTAGCACCTTCGACATCCAAGCTGAGGTCAGCAGCTCATATTCCGAGGCACGTTCCTGCCAAACCGCAATGTGCTCTAGGGCGAGAAATGCGATCGCCAATGCCAGCGCCACCCCGAGAACTAATCCTTCAGGTGAGTTAAAAATAGTTATCGCCTGGGTAAAGTTGTCGGGCGAATATGCCCAAGGCGTTATCAATGTTTTGAGTTTAGCCAGTAGGCGCCAAGAATTGGTTTCCATAAAAAAGAGACAGCCTAAAATCACGGCTCCAAAAGTCAGCGCCCAAGAGACGATTTGCGGCTTTTTGACGAACCTATTGGTGAGCCTGGAAAAGGGTCGTCCGGCATAACGCAGTAGCAGCAGCAACGCGCCGTGGTAAGCCCCCCAAATCATAAAGTTCCAGGCCGCACCATGCCAAAAGCCAGACAGTGTAAAAGTAAGAAAGAGGAAAAAAGCTGCCCACTTTTTACGCTTGCCCATCAGCGGCAAAAACACATAGTCGCGAAACCAAGTACTGAGCGACACATGCCACCGCCGCCAAAATTCGTTAATGCTCTGAGAGGTATAGGGCGCTAAAAAATTGATGGTTAACTTAACACCGATAATGCGAGCAATGCCCACCGCCATAAAGCTGTAGCCGCCGAAGTCAAAGTAAATTCGCAACGTAAATAGAAAAGCATAAAACCATATCAGCCAAGGGTTAGCCGTTTCAGCCATCCCATCGGTAATATAGGGCGAGAGGTTATCTGCCAGCACAAACTTCATAAACAACCCCAAAGAAAGCCACCGCATCCCTACATCGAAGTTATCAGCGGTGAACTTAAACTTAAAGTTTTGAATTTGCGGTAGAAGATTGCCCCGTCGCTCAATTGGCCCTGCCACAATCTGAGGAAAGAACGATACAAAGTTGATGTAGTCCAGCAGCTTGAGCGGTTTTTTGCGACGGGCGGTGAAAGAGTCAACGACAAATGCCACCATTTGAAAGGTGTAAAACGAGAGCCCAGGCGGAATATCTTGGAAGACAGGGAGCGGAAATTCGGCTTGCCAGTTGTTTTGAATAGGCACAGCCAGCCCGACAAAATCTTCAATAAAAAACGTGAGATATTTGAAGTAAGCCAGTACGGCCACATCAAACACAATAATGGCAGTGGCAATCAACCTGGCTTGGCTACCCTCACGGCGTAGCATCAGGCTGACCATAAAGTAGTTAAACAGAATTTCGAAAATAAATACCGCAAAACTAGTGGGACTGGCGTTTAGGAACAACAGCAATGAAAGTGCCGCAATTCCAACCGTATCAAAGCGATCGCGCCACCAATCAAATAGCTTACCGACATAGCGCACCGTAAAAAACGGAATGCTTGTAAGCAGCAACACCCACCAAAATGAAAATTCAGAGAAATTCAATGTCTTTGCTCTAAAACTAAGGGCAACTTACCCAGATACATCACCTGTAAACCAATCAAAGGGGCCTCCTACACGACTGGTAGAAAGCCCCCTAATAACCTTGAGAAACGATCAAGCTCACCCTTGTAGATATTGCGATCACACAAGGGTTAAACCATTTACGCATCAACCGTTACATCGAACTCTTCCACCATGTAAGCAGCGGCTTTCTCAATACTGGGGTAGTCCCACAGCAATGTTGAAGGCAACTCAAGATCTAGCCAATCTTCAAGATCTCCAACTAGGGTCACCGCATCAATAGAATCTAATCCATAGCGCGTCAGGGGTTGCTTCACATCGATCGTACTGGGATCAAGGGAAAGCACATCAGCGAGCTGCTCAACCAACCAGGCTTGAATTTTGGTGACGGGGGTACTCTCAGGCAGCTTGTCAAATGAGCTGGGGTTCTGGAGCTGTTGCATGGGATATGGCCTCCTGTGTAGATGGATTAGTTTGTGAAACGATTTCACCAGTGGGTTGAGCCAACTGGAATGGAACAATTGAGAACATTTTGTCTGCTTGATGTAACCGTAAAAGTTCTTGGGCTACATTTTCGTAGTACATCAAGGGTGGCGTGGCTAACGACTTACGAAAGGTTGAAAGCAACCGATGTAAGCTCAATACTAGCCACTCCCCTTGGGCAAAGAAACTGCCCAAGGCTGGCTGGTCGCGGTTATGCATCCACATGAGAATGCAGGCGATCGCCGCATGTAATCGGCAGTACTGTTTGGCTAACTCAAAGCTTTCAAACGACTGGTCATGGCCGTGCTCAAAAGCTGATTGAGTGATCAGCTGATCTTGGGCCTCGATTTCTTCTAAAATCGCTTGCCCAAGTTCTAACACCTGGGAAAGTACGGCTTGGTCTACAGCAGAGTCATTCGCTTGCTGCAGCGCTGCTATCTGAGATAGCGCACCTTCTAGACCTTGCATCACGTCATCGGCACCGCGGCTGATAAGCTCTAGCTTGTTAGGTTCAAAGGTCGGTAATGGCTCAGCTAGTGAAAAGCTTTGGGCCAACCGAGCCGCCATCGCTGCCAGTTTTTCAGGCTTTTGACGAAGTCGCCCCCGTGTCTTGGCAAGCTGCTTTCGTTGCAGTATCAGAGCATGGAGATTGACGACAGAACTGCCGTCAAACATGCTGATAATGGCGCTATCTCTTAGCGCTTTTTGGAATACGCCCGAGTCGTGCTCATCGCGCATGTAAAAGCGAGAACCTAAGACCACTGAAGTATCTTTCATCACCTGCTCTAGGGTTACCGGAACAAAATACTTATCGACAGCAGACCACACGCTGAACTGATCGGTAGCGACATGAAATCCTCTGGCTGCGCCAATATTGACGCAATCGCAAATGAGAATGTCTAGAAAAGAATTCGTTAGCGTCCGCCGCGCGTGAGGCATATCGATGACGCGCTTATTGTAAAGCTTACGGTTTACAGCAAAGTTCAGGGTCGTCCGCAGGCAGGTATCTGCAGCGCCTTGGGAAAACGCTGCGCATAGTGCTCGCGTGATTTGGAAACCTTTGAGCCCTAGTTCTAGGCCATAGCCTTCTTTTCCCAGCAGCATCCTGTCAGGAATGAAGCAGTCGCTAAAACCAATACCACTCATGTCCGCAGCGCGAATACCGTGGGTTTTGATCTTCGGCAGGTTGTAGTACTGGCTAGGATCCAGTTCATTTTTTTCAACCATAAACAGAGAAAGCCCTCGGTTCCCGCCTTCAGGGTCAGTACGAGCCAAGACAAAGGTCACACCCGAGAGAGTCGCTCGGTTAATCGGCCACTTCTCACCATTGAGCAGGTAGCCCCCTTCGACTTTCGTGGCAGTCACACTGCCACCGACCAAATCGCTCCCATGTTCCCGCTCGGAGTAGGCCAAACACATAGCCATGTGATCTTCACGTATCAGTTGGGAAAGCTTTTCCTTTTGCTCGTCGCTACCTGCCATCCAAGTGAGGAATGACCAAAATAGGGTGGTGAAGGCAATAGAAATATTGAGATCGCGGCGTGCTAGCACCCGTACAAAGGCGACAAACTCCTCGAAAGATGTGAAATTACCACCGTAAGCGGTTGGAATGTAGTAGTTTTGCAATCCCCAGTGGTATAGCCAAGCAATTTCGTCGTGGGGAAACTGTTCAGCCTCGTCCAGTTCAGCAGTACGCTGAAACGACATGATGCTATCAATCTGATGGGGATTGCCTAAGGCTTGCTCTAGCTGCTCCGCAAGTTGATACTGCTTTAGTGACATAGCTGCCTCCCTCATAACTCAATAAATTACTTTTGGCTGAGCTTTTGTGCTAGCGACTCTACTTCGTTGTGTAGGTTGCGCACCTTAGCTGTAAGTCGCGGATTTTCACTCCAATCGGCGATCACATCTAATTCTCCAGCCAAAAAACTTGCTTTGCACTTGCGTCGCTGGATTTTGCCGCTAGAGGTCTTCAGCACATTGCCAGATTTTACTAAGGCTATGGCATAGACCTGCAGCTCGTGGGCTTCAGAAATAGCTTGGCGAATTTCGGCAATGAGTTCGTCAGCCTCTAGCGTTTGCTGATACTGACGCTCGATTTCTTGCACAACGACAAGCTGCTCTTCTCCCTCCTCAATAATAGAAAAGCAAGCCCCATAGTCAGGGCGCATGGACGGTGCAGTTTGCTGCACCGTCCACTCAATGTCTTGAGGATAGTGGTTAGTGCCACGAATAATAATGAGATCTTTAATCCGACCGGTGATATATAGCTGAGCGTCTTTTATAAACCCCAAATCACCTGTGCGGAGGTAGCGGGTGGCCCCTTCTTCTACAATTTGGGCCTCAAAGGTTTCTCGCGTCGCCTCAGGCCGTTGCCAGTATCCGTGGGCGACACCAGGATCATTCACCCAAATCTCACCCACTTCGTCGTCAACGCAGCGCTTGAACGTATCCGGATTGACAATGGCGACAGTGGTTTCACAGACCAGTGAACCGCAGCTAACGGCTTCTCGAAGATAGGCAGAGTCACTCTCTGCCAAGGTGATTTTGCCTTGCTCTAGGTTGCTAGCTTCGAGAGCCAAGATGGTGGGTTCTTGGCCTACCGGGGTGGAAGAGACCAGCAAGGTAGCTTCGGCAAGACCGTAGGCAGGTGAGAAACTTTCCCATGTGAAGCCGTAATCTTTGAACGCATCATAAAAATCGCGCATTACCCGAGGATTGATGGGCTCTGCGGCGTTACCCGCGCTGATCCAGCCGCTGAGATCTAAGCCTTCGCGCTTGGTAGGACTGATACGGCGCACACAAAGGTCATAGGCAAAGTTAGGAGCTTGGCTGTGAGTAGCCCCGTATTTTTGAATCGCCTGTAGCCAGCGAAGGGGGCGCTTGACAAAAGCCAGGGGCGCCATGATATAGCAGGGGGCACCGTTGTAAAGGGGTTGAATGAGCCCTTCTACCAAGCCATAGTCGTGAAAGTAAGGCATCCAGGTGACGGTGGCCCCATCTGCGCTGTAGCCACAGGCTCTTTTGAGATAGTCAGAGTGGTGCAGCAGGTTGTCGTGGCTGAGCATAACCCCTTTAGGTGTGGAGGTAGAGCCTGAGGTGTACTGCAAATAGGCTAGGACATTTCTATCGATGTCAGGATCTTTCCACTCTTTGGCCAAGGCGAGATCGATCGCTTCAGTATCGATCCAGCGCATGGTTTCGAACTCAGGGAATTCTATGCCGGAGTCTTTAATCAGTTCGATAATCCGGGCGTTGCTGAGGACGATAGTGGCTTCAGCGTCTTTGATGATTTCATGCAGGCGAGGCAGGGTGCGCTTCATGCGGCCTGCGTCCGGGGGTGGAACGGGAATGGCAATGACGCCTGCATACAGACTGCCGCAAAAGGCTGCGACAACTTCTACACCCTGGGGATAAAGGAGTAGGGCGCGTTCGCCTTTTGCCTGCTGTTGCTGGAGGAAGGCTGCGATCGCCCTTGCCCATTCATCAAGTTCAGCGTAGGTGTAGGCAGCGCCTTCCTTTTTGCCATCCACTAGATACTGATAGGCTAAGTCATCTGCTTGGGTACTGGCTCGGTGCTGAAGCAACTCAACTAAGGTGAGAAATTGCGGTTC
>JAAUPS010000011.1 GCA_012033015.1 Phormidesmis sp. RL_2_1 | reverse complement strand
TGAGTCCCGGAGATACTCCCAGGGATTGTCGACTGACGCCAACTAGACAATCGGGAATGCCCTCCGAAGCCCTCGAAGAGCTTTATCCATAGCCAGATGAAAAATTTACCTGCTGACGGGATGACGCCGGAACGGCAAAACAACATTTGTTGCAAGCGCTAATCGCGCGATTACAGCAGCAGCGCGATCGCAGACCCATTGCCCTAACAGCGCTTAGCAATAAAGCGACAAAGGTACTGCAAGCCATGGCTTATCGGTGGGGGTGTAAAGTTGACTGCATGACCTGCTGTAGGCTGCTAGGGCTTAAACCCGTGATTGATAAAGAAACGGGCGGACAAAAGTTTGAGCCCGATCGCGATCGCAAAAACCTCGCCACCGAATACGATTTGGTCGTGGTAGACGAATGCTCCATGATCAATCAAGAGATGTGGGAAATGCTGGTGAATTCAGTTTCAACCTTGACCCAGCGCACCCAGCTTTTATTTGTAGGCGACTCCGCCCAACTGCCACCCGTCGGAGAAGCTGAAGCCCCCTGCTTTGAAAAAATCATTCATCGCAGCGATTTAACCACCGTCATTCGCTATGGTGGCGCGATTGGCCTGCTGGCCGAAGATATTCGGATGAATTTGGGCAGAGTCACTATGCCGCGACCGCAGAGCGATCGCAACGAAACCAACACCGAGGGCATTTTCACCTTACCCCAGCCCGACTGGGAAAATCTGATGCTGCGGGCATTCAAAAGTCCAGCCTACGAGAAAGATGCCGATCAAGTCCGTGTGCTCGCCTACACCAACCAGCGGGTAAACACCCTCAACAATAAAATCCGCAGAGCGATTTATGGTGAAAAAGCCGCAAGATTTGTCTCAGGTGAGCGGCTGATTGCCAAAAATATCTGTATGGGAAAAGACCGCATTCTGCTCCAAACCTCGGAAGAATGTTTAGTCATGGAAGCCTATTTAGTGCGGTTTGAAGGCTGGCTGGTATGGGAGCTAGAAATTGTCACCGAAGAGTATCAAGAACGCAAGCTGAGAATCCTCCATGAGGATGAACAGCAACGCTTTCAAAATCTCCTAGCTGACTATGCCGAAAAAAAACAGTGGATGGCCTTTTGGGATTACAAACAACTTTTTCACGAGGTCAGCTACGCCTACAGCCTAACGGTGCACAAAAGCCAAGGCTCCACGTTTCAAGATGTCTTCGTAGATGTGCCGAACTTGATGCTCAACCGGAAAGTCACCGAGCGCAATCAGCTCTACTATGTCGCTTTCACCAGAGCTGCCAAGCGACTGTTTTTATGCCGATGATATGCCAGTGGTCGGTATCACCGGCGGCATCCCTAGACGGTGATAAACCGATGAAGCTTACATTCAGCCTGTTTAAGCGCTTCTAGACGGTATTGGTCAAGTTCAGGGCTGGCGAAGAGAACCGCTAATGGCCTCAATGGCTTGATCAATGTCGTGCCGATTCACCATTAAGTGAGTGACAGCTCGAATCTTATGGGGGCCAGTGGCCAAGACAGCGATGCCCCGTTGGGCCAAATCTTGAACAAGATCCTTGGCCTGCATCTTTGGCACAGCAAAATTCACGATGTTCGTTTCTACTGTTTCTGGCTCGATCACGATACCTTTGATGCCCTGCAACCCTATGGCCAAGCGCTGAGCATTAAGGTGATCTTCCATCAGGCGATCGCGATGATGGTGCAACGCATAAAGTGCTCCAGCGGCAACTATCCCAGCTTGACGCATACCACCGCCAAACATTTTGCGAAACCGCCTCGCGATCGCCATTTGCGTGGCGGTGCCGACTAAAGCCGAGCCGACAGGTGCTCCCAACCCTTTTGAAAAGCACACACTAACCGTATCAAAAGGTTCTGCATAGGCTGCTTCGCTAATGCCAGTGGCCACACAGGCATTCCAAAACCGGGCTCCGTCCATGTGCAGGCTGAGATTTTGCTGCTGGCACATCAGGGCAATATCTTGAATCGTCTGCAACGGAAAAATGCGGCCACCACTGCGATTGTGCGTATTTTCTATACACACCAGTCGGGCTCGCGGAAAGTGGGGATCTGATGGGCGTAGCGCCTGTTCAACATCCATGGCAGTAAAGCTGCCGCCTGTTCCCGGCAGTAGCCGACAGCTTACCCCTGATAAAGCCGCAGGGCCGCCCCCTTCGTAGTAGTAAATGTGGGCCTCAGCTTCTAAAAATACTTCGTCTCCAGGTTGGGTGTGCGATCGCAACGCCACCTGATTAGTCATGGTCCCCGACGGCATATACACCGCCGCTTCCTTGCCCAACAAATCGGCCACATAAGCCTCTAAGTCATTCACCGTAGGATCATCACCGAGGACATCATCTCCGACCTGGGCCTGCACCATAGCTTGACGCATATCAGCCGTGGGCTGTGTCACCGTATCACTGCGCAAATCAATCATCATCCACCAGGTTATTCATCACAAGGTATCCATCAAATGGCATCCATCACAGGACATCCATCAAATGGCATCCATCAAATGGCATCCATCAAATGGTGTTAAGCCTACCACCAACCTATCTTTTAACGTTTACGCCCTGATTCCTTTTGCCTCTTTTTCCTTCTGATTAGCAGATGGTTAACAGATAGAAATTGATGTGATTTTTTATACTTTTGATCGCCGTTATGGGCATCTTACCTATACGTTTCAGATCCCTGTAGAAACCGGTTTACGGCTATGAGTTCATCCTTGCACAAGTTCCCTAACGCCCACCGTATGTTGCTGCGAATGTCAAAAGAAGTTGGGGCAACTTTTACACAGGCCCAGCTTCAAGCAATAGAAATGGCCCTGTTACCCCGGACTCATATGATTGACATGCGCCTATCGCTTCCTCTGCTCGGGAACGGCGCATATGTTGTCTTTGCTGCAGGCCCAAACCAGCGTAAAACCGCTCGCTCTCTTGAGCAGCACATGACACCTACTGCCATGACTGATGTTTTGAGCAATATCGTCAATAGGAGCCAATCGCTACGTCATTACCCCAATGCTTGTCGAATGCTGCAACGGATGCCGAAGGAGATTATTGCCAGCTTTACACCGATCCAAATCCAGGCAATAGCAGTCGCGTTAGTTCCTCGTTCGCACGTCATTGATGTCAATATGGGCCTACCTTTGCTCGGTAAAGGGGCCTATTTAAAACTAGCCGCAGGCCCTAACCGCCGCGCCCATTACCGCAATTTACAAAATCGCAATCCATTTATTGTCCCAGCCGTGTTTGCAGGTGTCGTTCTGAGCGCCGCTTCAATCTTTGGGCTAGTTCGTCTGCGCAGCAGCGTGCTTCTTGCTAGCCCAGATCCCAGCTTTACGCCGGAGGAAGCTTTTCATCCCACGGTTGTTCCCTTCAAAGAAGATCAGCAAGCCTGCGAAGAAAGCCTACGTCAGTGGATGAATGGTCAATGCGTTGATAAAGATCACGATCCTATCTTTTAAGCACTCGTATCAGAGCTTTCTATACGTTTATCTATAAGAAGAATTTGTAAAACTCTCCGTTGGCGACTGTTGAGAGGATTAGGAGGTGAATTCTCTTTCTCAGATCCGGGAAAATTAGAATTACCAGACAGCGCCCAACACTATGAACACCCCCGTGCATCCTCAAATTCAGCGAACTTTGGCCGCCATCGTAGTGACGGATGCGGTTGGCTTTAGTAAGCATATGTCGCAGGATGAAGAAAAGGCGCTGACGATGATCAACCGTGATCTCAAGTTGATTGCGGAAATGTGCGAGTTTTTTGAGGGGAAAGTTTTAAAAACAGTAGGCGATGGCGTTTTGATGTATTTCGTCAGCGCCGTGCAGGCAGCAGCTTGCGCTGTGGAAATGCAAAAAACCTTTGCGGGCTTTATCCAAGCAGGACAAGCCGATGAACATTTCGTTCACCGTGTGGGTGTTCATCTCGGTGATATTTTCTTCAATCAGCAAGACATGATGGGCACTGGTGTCAATATTGCCGCTCGGCTAGAGTCAGCAGCAAAACCAGGCGCGGTTTGCATGTCTCAAGTTGTTTATGACGTGGTTAAGTCCAGGCTTGAGCTAGATGCTATTTATGCTGGCAAGCTATCGCTGAAAAATATTGAAGAAACCGTTGCAGCTTATCATGTTTGGTCTTTGGGGACATGCCCACCAGAAAGCTCTGAAGGCATTGCTGAAGAAGGCCATACTGGAGAACTGACAGGTGAAAGTACAGAGGCCGTTGCGCCCTTGTCAATGACTCCTCTGAATGCTGCGCTTAAAGCACTCTCTGAGCATCCTAATAGTCGTCGTATTAAAAAGCTGCTGTACGGTACTCATCAAGCTCGGTGGGAAAACAATGCCGCCGTATTAGAGGGCATTTCGCTGAAACTGCTGCTAGAGTCGCTGACCGATCGCAACATCAATATGGATGAGTGTCGCCATAGCCTGTATCAAATCGTGGGTACGCTCAATCGTCAGGCAGAATACCGTCAAGTTGCTGAGGCCATTCTTGAGAGTTTGATCCCTTTTTATGGCGACACGGGGGGAACGGTGCGATCGCCTCATTCAGCCCATGTGGCTACTGTCACTATGGATGAACCACCCAATGTGCTGCTGCATGACCCGCATGATCTGGTCAGCGAAGGCTCGATTGATCTATTACAAGCACCGACAGCAGCGCTCTATCAAGACATTGCCGATCGGCTTGATCAAGCCTCTGAAATCATCCGGATTAAAAAAATGCTCTACTGCCTGTGCTACGACAAGTGGGAGAACGACAACCATCGGATTGCTAAGCTCAAGACGTTAGAGCTGATTGAAACGATGCTCTGCCAAAATTTTGCAACCATTCAAGACTTACAAGATCGTCTACGCATTATTTTGCTACGCCTTAATCGAAAAGCAAAATATGCTCCTATTGCCAATGTTATTTTCCAGGAGTGTCAAGTTCTCTATCCTGAAGCCAACAGTCAGATTTCGCTGCCAGGCACCTCAGAATTGCAAGATTCTTTAGATGAAAACACTCAAATCAATGTGCGCAAGCAGCCCGACAAGCCATGGCTGGTCATGCAAGACTCAACTGGCCAATCGACAGCGGCCCCTGCTGCCATCGCTAAAATGATCCAGACGGCTCAAATCCGATAGGATGATGTATTAAAGCGAGAGGTTGGCTGCTGTGCAGCAAAATAACTAAAATATGGGCGTTCCTAGAGTTTTCATTGATGGTGAAGCGGGTACTACTGGGTTGCAAATTTATCAGCGACTCGCCCGGCGTGATGATCTCGAAGTTATCAGCATTGCTCCTGACAAGCGTAAAGACGCTAGTGAACGTGCCCGACTGCTCAACGCTGCCGATGTTTCTATTTTATGTTTGCCTGATGAGGCTGCCCGTGAAGCCGTAGGTTGGGTGACTAACCCCAAGGCTAAGATCTTAGATGCCAGTACGGCCCATCGCACTGCACGGGATTGGATCTACGGGTTTGCTGAGCTAACTGTAATGCAACGCGATCGCATCGCACAGGCTACAAGGGTGAGCAATCCGGGCTGCTATCCTACCGGATTTTTGGCAGCAGTGGCACCTTTGATCACCGCTGGCGTGCTTCCTGCTGATTTTCCGTTGACAGTGAATGCAATTTCAGGCTACTCGGGCGGTGGCAAAAAGCTGATTGCGCAATATGAAAGCTTGCGTGCCGAAAATCTAGGAGAATCTTTAGCCCCCTATAGTCCCTATGGCCTTAAATTTGGCCATAAGCATGTTAAGGAAATGCAGCAGTATGCAGGGCTCACTCACACGCCACTGTTCGTCCCCTCAGTAGGAGATTTTGCCCAAGGAATGTTAGTCCAAGTGCCGTTGCCGCTATGGACATTGAGCGGATCTAGCAAGGCCGTACCGACCGGTCAGCAATTGCACGATACGCTCAGCAAGCATTATGCTGATGAGCCGTTTGTTAAGGTTATGCCCTACCAAGATGCCAGTCAGCTACGCGATGGCAATTTCCTAGAGGCCAAAAGTGCCAACCATACCAATGAGGTACAGCTATTTGTTTTTGCCAATGACCATACCCAAGAAGCGTTGCTTGTTGCTCGATTAGATAATTTAGGCAAGGGCGCTTCCGGCGCTGCGGTACAAAACCTCAACATCATGTTGGCTTTACCTGAACACACCGGACTCGACTAGGAGATGAAGCGCTAGATTAAGCCCAATGCACAAGGGGTGTAATAGCGGTGTCATGCCCTTTTGCACTCATCATCCAAGCAAGTGAGCATGTTTTTATGGTTCAAGTCAAAATTACAGGCTGTCGAGAGCAGCTTAATCCGATCAAGGCTCAGCTATCTGATCTGGTTCATCAATGCCTACAGGAGGCTATTGGCACACCCGAAAACAAACGCTTTCACAGATTTTTTCCCCTTGCCTCAGACGATTTCTACTATCCTGCGGATCGCTCAGCGCAATACACCATTATTGAGATTATTATGTTTGAAGGGCGCTCCATCCCGGTGAAGAAAAAGTTGCTCAGGCTGTTATTTGAACAAATTAATCAGCAGCTTGGCATCGCGGTAGAAGATCTCGAAATTGTCATGATCGAGCTGCCTAAGCACAATTGGGGGATTAAAGGTATTCCTGGTGATGAGCTGGTATTGAACTATGTGGTTGAGACTTAGTGGTTGGGACTTAGTGGTTGGGACTTAATTCTGCTGACTTTTATATTGAGCAATAGTGAACCAAGAACCGGGGCCAACTTCTTTTTCAAATTCCTGAATGACCCAGTCACCTGTTTTACCCCCGCCGCGCCGCGCACTTTCATAGAGATAATCGACAATGGCGATCTGTTCTTCCCAAGTCGGGCGAGATCCAAAGAGAGAGCCGAAACACCAGTCGGGCTTAGGCGTACGACCGCACTGATCGTAAAAGGCTCGGTCGGCCCAGGCAGGCCCACGGTTGGCTTTGAAGGCACGTCGGCGATGTCCGTGGTATAGCTCTATGAGGGTCGGGACATCTCGAATTTGCTGGGCTTGAGCATTAGAATATATCTCTACCATGCTCTCCGTATTGATAGGCCGTTCGCTAATCCATTGGTGAGCACAGTCGGGGCACTTAACAATAAAAGAGAGAACAATACGGCCGCAGGCAGGGCAGGGCTTTGTCGGTGGCGCACCGCCACCACCAGAGGAGGCTGCGCGGGTAGGCAGAGAATAGTCTTCAATATCTTCTGGGAAACCCAGCCGCTGTAAATTGCCAGCTTGGTCGAGAATAATGCCATATTCTTTTCCGGTGTGTGAGGAGATACGCATGACACGTCCGAGTTGCTGAAAGTGCATAGCACTAGACATTGTAGGGCGTAGCATCAGGCCGACTTCTACGCTAGGTTCATCAAAGCCAATACTGATGACGTTGCAGGAGGTCAGCACCATCAGTTCGCCTGCTTTGAGCGCATGGTAAAGCTTTTTTCGATCTTTGATAGCGGTGTTGCCATCAACGGTGTCGGCACGGATACCTGATTTGCGGAACTGTTCAGCGACATGGTTGGCGTGCTCGATATCGACACAAAAGGCGATGGTGCGCTTGCCATGACCAATGCGAAACCATTCTTCAACGATTTTTTCAACGAGTTCGGTGCGATCGCAAGCATTTTTTAAATCTCTTTCGTCATAATCACCTCGAGCGGTTTTGACCTCCTCTAGGTTGACCATACTGTCTCTTGGCATACTGTAGTACTTCATTGTCGAGAGATAGCCCATTTCCTGTAATGCGCTAGGCACAGGCGAAGCGACCAACGTATCGAGATAGTCTCCTAGTTGTTCTTTACCCAATCGTAAAGGTGTTGCTGTCATGACCAAATGTACGGCGTCTTTATGAGTGTGTAACATTACCTTTTTGCCTACTTGGCTAAAGAGGGTAATGTGGCCTTCGTCATAAAACACGACATCTGCAGGCCACTTTTGCCACCAGCGACGCTTTGCCATGGTTTGAATGCTAGCAATTTGGATGGGCGCATCGCGATTTTCTTCCCAGCCCGCTTTGATAAAACCACACTTCAATCCGAAAGCTTTCATTTTCTCGTAGGTTTGCCCTACGAGTACATCTAAATGCACCAAAAACATCAGCCGTTTGCCCGCATCTTCAGCATGGGCGCAAATTTGGCCACTGATGATGGTCTTACCAGCGCCTGTTCCAGCAATAATCGCTACGCGCCTATGTCCTTCATTGAGTTTGCGATACAGATCGTTAATGAGCTGCACCTGATAGGGACGCAACTTAGGTGGAATAGGTTGTTCAGACATAGCTTTGACATCAACGTGCTGACAGCGCCACAGAAAAACTAGTGAATTTGAACTAGTCTTCTATAGTATCTCAGCACGGATATCTCAGCGCAAACCCGATACGACTCGCTTTTAGAGAATCTTTTTCAATATCCAGCCTTTTCAATATCCAGCCTTGCGAGAGTTTTGGCTGCCTGAGATGACGCTAAAACGCGACCTCTTTCTCTAACAGCTCTTCAATGGTCAGATTAGGTTGGGCTTTTCCTGCAAAGACGCTACCGATCTTTTGCTCTGTGAGGTGGTCTAGCGCGATTGTATATGCTTCGTTCGGCAATGGTTCGTAGCCCACATCGTCCACTACTGTCCGAGCATTGGCTAAGTAATATTCTACAAAAGCACTCAGGGCTGGATTTCCCTCCAACGCCTCGGCTTGAACATAAATAAACAATGGGCGAGATAACGGCTGGTATGCGGCCGAGCGGATCGTTTCGCCTGAAGGTTCGATCGGGCCATCTCCACTATCAACGGTCAGCGCCTTGAGGCTGCTTTGTGCATCTTTATAGTAAGCAAAGCCGAAGTATCCTAACGCGTTAGCATCTGATTGAACCCCTTGAACTAGCTCGTCATCATCTTCGCTAGCGGTATAGTCACTGCGGCTAGCACCATCTTCACCAATGACAACTTCGGTAAAATAATCGAATGTACCTGAGTCTTCTCCAGGCCCATAGAGCGCGATAGGTTCATCAGGCCAGTCAGCACGGATTTGATTCCAACGGGTGATCTTGCCTTCTGCGCCAGATTCCCAGAGGGTTTTGAGTTCTTCTAAGGTGATATCGTCAGCCCAGGTGTTCTCGCCGTTGACGACAATTGTCAACGCATCAAATGCGACGGGCAATTCGATATATTCGATGCCGTTGGTTCGCACGCTGCCATTTCTTCTAGGCTAATAGGGCGAGACGCATTGCTAATATCAGTTTCACCTGCGCAGAACTTATCAAATCCACCTCCTGTCCCCGAAAAAGCAACAGTCATTTCAGGGCTATCAGGTTTTGCTTGCCTGAATCGTTCTGCCATTTCTAACGTAATCGGATAAACCGTACTAGAGCCGTCAATGCTCAAGGGTTCACTGCTGGAAATCGCTTCAATGTCAGGCGGTGAGCTATCTGCTAATGGTGTCGTAGAAGGCGTAGAGCAACTCGCTGTAATCGCTAATAAAGCAAAAGAAATACTAAGCTTGCCGAGCAGACTTCTCATGGTAATAACCCTCCTCATAATGACCACTTCCCATAGTGAGAGCCCTCTTTTGTGAAGGCTGCAAGACTATTTTGCGAAGGCTATAACCAGTGATATAGCAAAGTAAGGATGCATTCTTACTTTGCTAGTCGAGTTAGCTGCTGCTAGTCAAGGCTTCCAGCGTTGGCGTAGCCTCTCCGAGGAGAATTACTATTGTCCTAACTAACTCAACAGAAGCTATAGCTTGCCGACGATTGGGTATGTCGTATCTACTGTCGTATCTACATATAGATTATATGCATTGCGCTAATGTGCAGCGATAAAAAGTACACACAGCACGCACGAATTTTTAAGCGAAACTATTGATAAAAGTCTTGCTAAGTCCTTATTCTCTATGGTTGAGAGGGTTCTGGCTCCCTTCTCGCTATGTATGGAAGGATACAAACATTTTTGTCTCTAGGCTTAATTCTATAGGTTTAATCTCTAGGACTCATGTGATTTGGCTGACGTGCGAGAGTTTGGAATGTATTTTGTTTTTGACTGTACGCTATAGTGACGTGCAGGTATAGTAATGCGCAGGTACAGTGACGTGCAGGCAACTATGTGCCCAGCGAAAGCGTAATTTTGATACCTTTGAGGTATGGGTTGGGATATTGTGCGATGTATTCATCCACGCAAGTTTGGCAAGCTTCTATGTAGTTGAAAGCTGCAATGAGCTGTGGCCAGCGAGGTGAGCGCTTAAACCTAATTCCAGCATTTTTGGCCGCTTGGCGACAGCCGTTGTAACTGCCATAACGGTTAATCAGATCAGCTTTAGTGAGCTGTATGGGTGCTAGGGAAAGTGTCTTGGCACTGAGGCTATTTCCTGCTTGCTTGTCTAATTCATTGACGGCAGCTTGAGCCACTGTGAAAATAGCGGCTGCATTTTGAATATCGCGCTGTTGATTGTCCTTGATTTGCGCTAAAAGTCGATCAATTTTTTGCTTGCCCACGATGCTTCCCTCTAGTACCACAGTCGTGGTAGCTACTACAGAGCCAACTCCTAACGGTCTAACAAAGAGCGATTGACAGAGGCTTGGTCAGTATAGCGCTCTGGATAGTCGCGTTTGTCTTGCTCCTCGGCAGCAGGGTCCACTAGCTCGGCAGGCGCTGCATTCTTGATTTGATAATCATCTCGCTGCTGCCACCACTGCATGACGGATTTGACTGCCCGGAGCAGTTGCATGATGCGGTGAGGAAACAACATGCGCCCCCACTGTGCCTGCCCTTCCGATTCTAGATCGCCTACGGCATCGAAGGCGTCAGACAAAGTATTGAGCTGGGCGCTCATTTCCGTCATTTCTCCTACGAGCTGAGCAAGGATGGCGTTCTTGTTCTTGAATTTGATTCTGTTTTTGGGCCTTGAGCTGCTCAATCAAACTCTGTAGGGTATTGATGTGCGATCGCAGTGCCAATGTCTTTTCCTTATGCTCAGTATTTCTACGAACCAACTGAGCACGGCTGCGATTTGTGAAAATTAAGCAGTCTCGCATTTCCACGTAAAGGGCGTTGGCCTGATCAGGTTCGATAGTTCGAATCTCTTTGGGGAAATCAGTCGCAGGACGAAAGCGCGCAGTATCTGGTGCCAAAGAAGCCATGTCTGTCTATTCTCAAAGCCTTGCTTTTCTATTTTGTCATCGCACTTGGAAAAATCGTTCTGCAAAATTACAGAGCAGACCAAATTTGATATGCCATTTGCATGAACTTTACTTTTTTTATCTGAGCGTTTAGTTGGTATGGATGTTAATCGGGACTAAATTTCAAAGTTAGGGTGCACGAAGGTATAGCCTGTACTCTTAATGCGGGCATTTGAAACACGGACATTTTTGCGATCGCTAGGTTGGCTTTCATCCCATCGAACAAGAGAGAGGTTGTGGCGATGGCACACACCATCAATCAACGCCCTGAGCGTCGGTACCTCATCCTGGACTAAATTATAAACACCCGATAGCTGCTTGTGCCTTGCCCAGTCAATTCCACCGACAATGTCACTGAGGTGCACCCAGTTGGTTCCTTCTTCTCCATTCCCAGGGCGTGTAGTTCCTGCCGCACGGCTGTAGATTTTTTCTAAAGTTCTGCCTGGGCCATAGATACCCCCTAGCCGTAAAATGCAAACTTTGCGCTGAGGCGTCGCTGCAGCCAGTAAAGTTCTCTCCGTTGCTTCAATGATTTTGCCGTTATCTGTGATCGGCGCTGGCGGCATCATTTCTGTAACCCATGCACCATGGTGCTGACCGTACACTGAGCAAGTACTCGTATAAATAAGCTGTTGGACGTTCGTATACGGTAGAACAGTTGCTAACGTTTGGGCGGTCCCTAAGTAGGTATCAGCATAGTTAGCGCCTTTTTTTGAGCCAACACACAGTA
The DNA here is from genome assembly GCA_012033015.1 of Phormidesmis sp. RL_2_1. Lineage (GTDB taxonomy): Bacteria > Cyanobacteriota > Cyanobacteriia > Phormidesmidales > Phormidesmidaceae > Phormidesmis. The sequence continues at coordinate 35,634 of JAAUPS010000011.1, read as the reverse complement.
AAACAAGATCACGATCTACGAGTGCCGTCTGTAGCTTATCGGCCTCTTTGCTTTCCCACACAATGACTTGATCGGCCACCCTAGTGAGCTCGGTGATGCGTTCTCGGCGAGTAGTTGTTGTCAGCACCTCTAGTCCTTGCGATTGCCAATACTGAGCGACCGCTTGGCCCACATAACCACAGCCGATAATTGCAGCTTTCATACCGTGTTTTCCTTGATGGCCCACAAAATGGAGCGTATCACGCGCATCTCACATTACATCGGCGTCTGTGTTTTTGTCTGCATGTTGTGCCAAGGGCTTAGCATCTTAGGCGTTAGTTCACCATCTACTCGACTCACTACTCGACTCACTACTTGACTCACTACTCGACTAAGTCTGGCCGCTCAATAGGAATGCTCACCGTAAATTGAATGCCTTCAGCATCAGTAGGCATACAAGTCAGCGTACCATGATGTTTCTCGACGATAATCTCATGACTGATAGACATACCTAGTCCTGTGCCTTTCCCAACAGGCTTGGTCGTAAAAAACGGGTCAAAAATTTTCTCTCTGAGTTCAATGGGAATACCTGGCCCATTATCTATAAGATGTACGTTAATTTTGCCATGTTCACCGATTTCTGTTTGGATACGGATCTCTGGTTGCCAATTTTTGTCCTCTTGAGCCTTACTTTCTAGCGCATCAATCGCGTTACTCAATATGTTCATAAAGACTTGATTGAGCTGGCCTGGATAACATCTGATTTTAGGTAAGTCAGCGTAATCTTTCACAATATTAATCGCTGGCCTTATCCCATCGCCCTTCAGGCGGCTATTCAAAATCAGTAGAGTACTATCTAGCCCAGTGTGCAAATCAACGTCTTTGACTTCAGCTTCGTCGAGTCGAGAAAAGATGCGCAGACTGAGAACAATATCACGAATACGGTCGGTTCCTAATTCCATCGAGCCTATGAGTTTTGGCAGATCCTCAGCTAGGAAATCGACATCGATATGATCTAGTTCTGCCAAAATCTCAATATTAGGTTGGGGGTAGTGCTGTCGATATAGCCTGACTAACTTCAGCAGATCTTGCGTATACTCACTGGCATGAACAATATTGCCATGGATAAAATTTACCGGGTTGTTGATTTCATGGGCTATACCGGCGACTAGTTGGCCCAAGGCCGACATTTTCTCCTGCTGAATGAGTTTCATTTGAGTCTGCTGCAGGTCATTTAGCGTTTGGGATAGCTTCTCAGTTCGCTCATAGACCCGTGTCTCAAGCTCCTGATTAAGAACTTCAAGTGCATTGTTGGCCTCTAATAACTTAACTTCTGTCTGCTCTCGTAAGTCAACTTCTTCTTTTAATAAGATATTTTGTTTTTGTAAGGTTCTGGCTAAGTTTTGAACCTTCAGATGAATTCTCACCCTTGCTAGAACTTCTTCGTACTGGAATGGTTTGGTAATGTAGTCAATAGCGCCTAGAGAAAGACCCTTTACCTTGTTGGTCGTATCTGAGAGCGCGGTCATAAAAATAACCGGAATGTCATGAGTCTCAGGATTCGTTTTGAGCCTTTGGCAGGTTTCAAAGCCATCAATTCCAGGCATCATGACATCGAGTAAAATGAGTTCGGGTTTGTGATAAATCACTTGCTCTAGAGCACTCTCGCCATCGATCGCTACTGCTATTTTAAATCCGACTTGACCTAGCGCTTCAGAGAGCACCTCTAAGTTGGTTGGATTGTCATCAACAATTAAAATGCCCTGTGGTTCTGTGAGTAAGTGCATTGTGAGGAGACCTTTTGATAGATCTAAATAGTGCTGTATAGTGCTGTGGTAGCTGACAGAGTGTTTGTGAAATTTATGGTGATTGTTGTTGTTGCAGAGTATCTTGATACTAAGCTTCTACATATTTCTCTAAAAATTCACGAATGGCTTTGAGCCTAAAAGCTTTAGCCATGGTTATAAGATGCTGTGAAAAAGATGCATACTGACTGTCTTTAGTCTGCATCTGTTCTGCGGCGCTAATGAAGTCATTGATCAGCCCGCGACGAGCTAGCTCATAGATTTCTTTCAATATCTCTTGCGGGGGAATCATTGAAGTGCTTTCCGAGAACTCAGTTTTTTCTGGACTAGGTGTTGCGGGAATAGCCTCTGCAACTGCGTAATGCCACTCTATATCCATGAGTTGTTTTAGCGCTGCCAACAGGTGATTTGTTTGGATAGGTTTTGGCAAAAACTCGTTGGCACCTGCTTGAAAGCTTTCATGTCGATCAGATTCAAATACGCTGGCTGACGATACGACAACAGGAATTGAACTGACTTCAGGAATGGCTGATTGCCTGAGTTCAGCTATCATCTCATAGCCGTTTTTAACTGGCATAGCAACGTCTGAAATAATTAGATCAGGATGATATTCAATTGCTTTTTTCAAGTGCTTCCTGTCCATTTTTCGCTTCCAATACTTTGAAGCCAAGAGGCTCTAGGAGATTCACTAAAACAGATAGATTCTCCCAGCGATCGTCCGCAATTAGGATGGTTTTAGGGTCGCCTTCGTAGCCAATGACTTTGCCTTTGTAAGATTTGACAGAGGAGTTAACCCAATCACTTGCCATGGGAATTTCTATGTCGAACCAAAAGATGCTGCCTTTGTTGGCTTCACTTTGTACTTCGAGTGCACTGCCCATCATAGAAATAATGCTATGGGTGATGGATAATCCAAGACCTGTGCCTTCTGTTTGCTTCTCGACGCTACCCACCTGCTCGAAGGGTAAAAATATTTTTTCGACTTGAGCTTCACTCATCCCGACGCCTGTATCTGAAATGTGAAATCTCATTTGATATATTTCTGCGTTAGCGTCCTCAGCGCTATGCGCTAGCTGCACTTTGACGATGAATTTGACCCAACCTTTATCTGTAAATTTGATTGCATTACTGAGAAGGTTAATTAATACTTGGCGCAACCGTTTCTCGTCAGCAGCCACGCCTATGGGTAAGTCACCATCAATTTCATAAATAAAATCGATGCCCTTTTGATCGGCTTTAATTCGACAAATTTCAACGACACCCTGTAAGAATGAGGGTAGGTGAAAGTCTGTGGGATGCAGTTCCATCTTTTGGGCTTCAATTTTGGAAAGATCCAAGATGTCGCTGATGAGCGTCAGTAGATGTGAGCCGCATTGGTTGATGATGCTAACGCCCTTTTTCTCTTTTTCCGTGAGTGAAGGCGAGCGTTCTAAAATTTGAGCATATCCTAAAATACCGTTGAGTGGAGTCCGTAGCTCATGGCTCATGTTAGCCAAAAATTCGCTCTTAGCTCGGTTGGCAACTTCAGCGAGCTCCATGGCGTCTTTGAGTTCTGTTGTGCGTTCTTCAACACGAAGCTCTAGCTGCTCAAAGGAGTCTCTAAGCTGAGCAGTCATTTGGTGGAAGGACTTTTCAAGAACTTCGAGTTCGTCTTTGCCTTCTAGTTTGTTGTCCCCTGGCGTGGTGCCCTTGAGCATAGTGGCGGCAGTGTTACCAGATGATGCTCGACTATTTCGAGCAGTATCTATTTCTGCGATTTTTTGACATTCTTTTAAAATAGGATTAAGGCGGCTGTTAAGCTGACGAACAAATAGAGAAACGACTATTGCTAGTACGGTGCCAGCACCGAGTGCACCTCCTAAGGTAATGGCTAAAACTGGTGCTAATACAACAGATTGGGGAACAGAAGCTAACATTAACCAGTCTGTTTTCTCGACGTGTTGATAGGCCCAGTAGCTGTTGCCTCGTCGAATGATGCCTCTGCCTGTTGGGTCGATTTGTTCCCAAATATCAGCGAGTTCTGGAATATCTTTGTAAGTTGCTAGTTTTTTGGCTTTTTCGGGCTTAGGTGGATAGGCTAGCAAATTCCCTTGGGTACTGAGAATGGTATAAAATCCATCTTCTTTAAGAACGGGTTTTTGGAGACGCTCACTGATGGCAGTGACGTTGATATCTAGTCCTGCGATCGCAATAATTTCGTTGTTGTCATTAAAAATAGGGCCGGTGTAAGTGGTCAGGGTGAGGCCATACCAGGGATAGGGCTCTAGCCAAATATTTTCACCGGCTTCTATAACTTGCTGGTAGTAATGTTGCTCAGGATAGTTGTCGTCGGTGTACAAATCGGCATAACGGATATCAGAGTATGGTTTAGGCAGTAACTTGCCGACTTGGTCAGGCAGCTTTTGATCGAGAAAGAAGAAAGGCCAATACCACTCAACCTCGGGGACGACACTGAACGGCGTTTGGCCAAAGCCTAATGCATTGGTGAGCGCGGTGCGTTTTTGAAACATTGCAAAGACCAGCGCTTGGTAGACCTCTGGATCTTTGATCCCTTGTTGGTTCAAAGTTGTGACTGCTGCAGACAAATCGCTCAATGACTGATGGACAGTCTCTAAATCACCTTCAAGATCGACGACTTGAGTGCTGAGGCTGTCTTGAATGGCACCTGTGGCGCGGTTCTCTAAGGCCCGGTAAAAAAAGTAGGACATGGTGCCTAGCCCAATCAGGGCACTACCAAGCACATATAGGAATAGCTTAGAGCCAATGGAATGACGGAATGAGGTTTTCATAACAGGTGATGATGATCTAGCGATTGTGGAGTTGTTTTGCACTCACCTTTGAAGGTGGCAGTGATGGCTGTTGCAGCAGTAGCGCAAGCGCCACTAGATAGCAGTCAGTACCGGCTATCTGGTGGCTATCACCCGTTATCTAGTAGCTAGCATATTAGATGGTGATGCTGTACTGATAGACAGGTTATGGCCGTGGGCTTGGTATGCACTGGGTACGTCTAGAAAACCGCTTTGCACAAAGTATTTAAAGTAGATTTTGATCAGGTCGCGGCTAACTGGTGGGCAAATCACCGAACCTTGGTTGAGATAGGTAAGGGCATTGCTGCAGTCAAAGCGTTGAGAACTCAACAGTGAAATTTCCAGGTAGGACTCTTGCTCATTGTTTTCTGTAAACAGGGAAATTAACGGCATCAGAGCATTGTTATCACTGCTCTCTAAATTGATCAGACGTGTTTGCCATTGGTCATAGGCAATTGAGTCAATTGAAAATCCTAGACTACGGATTTCGTTGAGGAGTTGTGTAAATGATAGGGGGGCATGGTTAGCGAGGTGGAACGTTTGGCCGAGCGCATCTGGGTTGTGAGCAAGACTAACGATGGCTTGGCTCACGTAGTCTACAGGCACCATGTGCATCATCCGATCAATATTGGGCGCAGAACCCATTTGGACGATCCCTTTAAAGAACCGGCAGAGTAGGTCGTTGGGCTGAGATACGCCGGTTTTACTATGCCCGGAGATCATTTCTGGCCGGTAGATGTTGACAGGAATGCCACGGCGACGAGCCTCTAGCATGAGGTGTTCTGCGACCCATTTTGTTTGGGCGTAGCCACGGTAGAGTCCCTCACTTTGATTGAGATGGTCTGCTTCTGTAATGACAGGTGTTTTGATGTAAGCGGGCGACTGGAAAACATCAAGGGTTGAGATAAAGTGCACAGGTTTTGTTTTCGTTTGGGCTGCTAGTTTGAGTACGGCTTCGCTACCTGAAACGTTGCTGGCTTTTAGGGCGCTGTAGGGATATACCAAGTTGATGAGCGCACCGCCGTGATAAATTACATCGACCTTGGCCGCTAGCTCAGTGAATAATGGATCGCTGATACCTAGCTGGGGCTTGGTCAGATCGCCTGGAATAGGCGTGATGCGATCGCATAGATGATCGCTCCACAACAAATAGCGCTCTAAGTTATGTTGAATCCGATATAGACCTTCCGTCTCATTTTCGGCGCGTACCAGACAATATATTTGAGCTTGTGTTTGTTGTAATAGATCATGCAGTAAGAAAGCACCCAGAAAACCTGTTGCTCCGGTCAGGAAAATATTGCTAGGATTGTCTACTTTAAAGGACTTTGCACTTTCAGTCTGAATCGTTGCATCAAGTACTGCTTCTGCTTCTAGATCAACGGTATTTAGGTCTTTTACTACATCACTTGCCTGGAGCGTTTGAATGATATCTATTGCAGTCACTAGACCTGAGATCGTCGGATCTTTGAACAGATAGAATAGGGGAACTTCTATCTGTAAGGTTTCTCTCATGGCAGCCAGCAATTGGGCTGTGAGCAAAGAGTGACCACCCAGTTCAAAAAATTATCGTGAATGCCAACTTGGTCAATTTCTAAAATGCGGCACCAGATGTCAGCGATTGATTCTTCTAAAGGTGTGCTAGGTAGCACTAACGCTGTTTCTAGGTTCGCTCGCTTATTTGTAGGTTCAGGCAAGGCACGCCGATCAATCTTACCATTGGGTGTCAGAGGGAGTGCTGCCATCTCTACGAATATTGATGGCACCATATAGTCTGGCAGTTGGGTTTTGATGTACGCCTTGATCTGAGTCATTAAGGACTCGGTTTCTTCTTTCAGGCAGGGTTTATTCGCATATTGACTTAAATCATCAGACACTTCAGCAGACTCTATACCGATGTCATAGTGGATAACGGTTGGTAGCCTATCTTGCCTGTGAAAGATAACATCGTATTGACCATCGGTAGTCTTGGGTGTCCAAGTGAGCTCTACTCGGTAGGATAGATCTTCTTCGAGTGCCCACCAACTTTCTGGATCAACCGCTGGCTGGTGAGTGGTTTGAAGAGCGTTGCGAAGATCTTGAACTGATTTGATCGGATTGTTGTCGGCCAGCAGATTAACGGCTTCAACATCTGTTCGTACCCGGTTGTTATGAACACCTTTCACCACGAGAACTGACACTGGATTTTGTGTGAGCAGTGCTTTGACAGAATCGGGTGTCACGCTTTTTGCATCCCAGTGGATGGTCATCGTGTCGGATGCTAGTTTGAGTGGTGCGCCTACATGCAGGGTTACATCATAGCGAAAACGCACCAGTTCGTTCTGATAGTGGCCACGTTTTACCACGGTATTGATGTGATTAATACTGGGGATGTGATTTTTGAGGGCAACAAAAAAATCGGGATGAATGACCAGTTCTTTTTCTTTGGCAATTCGCTCTCGAATTTGGTTGCGTAGCTTTTGGGTGCTGAGTAAATCAGTGGTGTGAGTGAGCTGGATAGAGGTGTGAAAAGCTTCTAGTAGGGGAAGACTGCGGATATCACCTAAAAAGATACGGCCCCCCGGCTGTAATAGGCTAGTGGCTTTTTCGATGACTTGAACAAAGTACTCTAAGCTAGGGAAATACTGAGCAACCGAGTTGATGACGATAGTGTCGAATTTACCGAGTGCAGCCTCGTCAATATCGTGGGCAGCTTTTTGGCTCAGGGTGACTTGCTCTGGGGGGAGTCCTTGGCTTGCTAAATGCGTTTGGATATGAGCTAGGGCGGAGGTGGCAATATCAATGGCGCTGTAGTGTTCGCAATGTTTAGCAAGTCTAAAGAGTAGCATTCCTGTACCGCAGCCAATTTCTAGGATGCGTTTAGGCTGGAGCGCTAGAATACGCTCAACAGTATGGCTGAGCCATTCATGCATTTCTGCAGGTGGCGTTGGTAGGCCTGTGTAGCTATCTTTCCAACCGTTGATATTGAACGTAGGGTCAGCAGCAGCTTGCTGTTGCTGATAGGCTGCATCCCAAACTTGCTGCCATTGGGAAACAGCTTCTGTCTTGATGGCTGACTGGCCATTGGCGTGGGCTGGTTGAGAGAGTTGTTTGAGTGGGGCTTGAGGGGATAGGGTTGCAGTTGGCGTGGTATCAGAGTTTGGTTTGGCACAGAAGTAGGCAACTAGGCGTTTATGGCCCGAGGCGTCTGCTTTGGCGACAACAGCAGCAGCGTTAACCCGAGGATGTTTACTGATTTGGGCTTCAATGTCACCGAGTTCTACGCGAAAGCCTCGAATTTTGACTTGGTGATCGACTCGGCCAATAAATTCTAGGGTGCCGTCGGCATGAAATCGGGCAAGGTCTCCTGTTTTGTAAAGCCTTTGGTTTTTGTGGGTTGCGAAAGGATCGGGGACAAACCTTTCGGCGGTGAGATCTGGGCGGTTGAAGTAGCCCCTAGCGACCCCTTGTCCACCAATGTAGAGTTCGCCTGCTATACCAGCAGCGGCTGTTTTTAAAGTATCGCCAGCGCGCTGATTTTCAGTGGCGACAATGTAGAGTTGGGTATTTGCGATCGCATGACCAATGGGTACAGCATCAATGCCTGGCTGCACTCGGTGTACTGCTGACCAGATAGTTGTTTCGGTAGGGCCATACATATTCCATAGTGACCCCCCTTTGGCTAATAGCTGATTGGCCAGTGGACGAGGCAGTGCTTCACCACCACAGAGCATTTTTAATTCACGGTGTCCCTGCCACTGGGCGCTAAGTAACAACCTCCAAGTCGCTGGTGTGGCTTGGAGGAAGGTAATGCTGTGCTGCTCTAGAAGCTGACTCAGCCGTTCGCCGTTACTGGCTTCTTCGCGGGTAGCAATAATCAGTTGGGCTCCTACTATGAGCGGTAGATATAGCTCTAGAGCAGCGATGTCAAAAGATATGGTGGTGACGGCTAGGAGCTTATCGCTCGGCTCAATGCCGGGCTCTTGCGCCATAGATTTGAGAAAGTTTACCACTGCACCATGTGTAATTTGAACGCCTTTGGGTTTGCCTGTTGAACCAGAGGTATAAATGGTGTAAGCGAGATGATCAGCCGTGACAGGCGCGGCTGGGTTCTCAGCGGAGTGAATGCTGATGGTCTCTTGGATGTTGTTTAGGCAAAGTTTTTCAACATCTGGGCATACAGGTAAGATATTTAAAAGTGATTTTTGGGTAAGAATGAGCCGAATTTGGCTACTTTCAATTACATAGGCTAGTCTTTCTTGAGGATAGTGAGGATCGAGTGGAACGTAGGCTCCGCCTGCTTTGAGGATAGCAAGGAGCGCAATCAGCATTTCTAAGGAACGATCTACACAAACGCCGACCATGATCTCGGCGCAAACACCGAGTGAACGTAAATGATGAGCGAGCTGATTGGCCTTTTCATTCAATTGTCGATAGCTGAGAGATTTGCCTTCAAAAGTGGCGGCAGTTGAATGGGGTGTGCTAGCTGCCTGCTGTTCAATAAGAGAATGAATACGTTGATTTAACAAATCAGTAACCGGTGTTTGCTTTGTCATCATTGGTCTAGGGTGCAATAGTTAAGAGAGCTACTTTCAATGAGCACAGGGCATTACAGAGCTGTAGTTGCCGACTTATTGAAAAAGCAGTGGAATTTTCAAGGGTTGGGTATTTGCACGTAATTATTTGCAGAGATTGGTTTTTTTTGAGACGCTCAGGGTTGCGTCTTTCTGCTCATAATTTGCCCAGATCAATTCAGCTAAAAACATTTGATGAGAAGCTATAGTTAAGAAAGAGAGAGATTGTACGAAGATGTTCTAGATATCAAAAATACTCGATGTTTTAATACTCAATGTTTTGTCAGTATCGATCTGCAGCCATGAAGCGCTTTTCTGATGACGCTTTTCTGGATGATGCTTTTATGGCCTCTGTCGCATGAGTTAGGACAATAGTAATCGCTAGAAACCTTGACTAGCAGCGGCTCACTCGACTAGCACAGCTCGACTAACACAGTAAGAATGCATCCTTACTGTGCTATAAAGTTTGACTTGCAGACTGCGGCTGATCGTGTGCGGCTGATCGTGACTGATAAAAAATAATTTTGTTGCACTCATCCAGAAATAGTGGGGAGAGGATGAAAAGAAAAAGCCACTGTTGATGAAAAATCATCTTTCAGCGGCTTGTGAGGAGCTATGGCGTTTTGTGGCCGCTAACGGGCTACTGGTGCCAATGGTGGTGTGTCAGTTCAATCTCGCTTAAGGTCTCAACATTGATGGCCTAATATTGGGTTGCCTAACGGTCAGTGGGTAGGGGTTTGGGCTGTAGTGATAGGGTTTGGCGATCGCCGTTTCGATCGATTTCTATTCTGAGCGTACGGTTCAAGCCATTGGCTTCTACGGCTTTTTGCACATCTTTTCCGGTTGTGACCGTTTGGTTATTGACTTGGCTGACGACATCGCCAGCGCGGAGTCCCGCCTGTGCAGCAGGTGATCCGGGTACTACCCCTGCAACTAAAATGCCGCTCTCAGCTTCTAACCGAAAGCCGCTGTTGGGGTCTTGATTGATAGACTCACGTATGTCAGGTGTCAGCTCTACCATTTGAATGCCGATGTAGGGATGTTCGACTTTGCCAGTGGCTACAATTTTATCGGCAATGCGCTGTACGGCCTCGATAGGAATTGCAAATCCCAACCCTTGTGCGCCGCTGATAATCGCTGTGTTCATCCCGATGACTTCTCCGCTGGCATTGAGTAATGGGCCGCCGGAGTTACCTGGGTTGATGGCTGCGTCGGTTTGGATGAAGTCTACGCGTTTATCCGGAATGCCCACCTGTCCGCTACTCCGTCCGGTAGCACTGATGATGCCAACCGTGACGGTGTTATCGAGTCCTAGGGGATTACCGATGGCGATCGCAACTTCTCCTGGTAGCAGTTCAGCTTCACTGACAGCAACCGTAGGTAAGTTATTGGCGTCAAGATCGATGACGGCAACATCCGTCACTGGATCGCTGCCAAGCACTTTGCCTTCGAAGCTCCGGCCATCTTTGAGGGTGACTTGAACCGTATCGGCTCCTTCGACAACGTGGGCATTGGTTAAAATTCGGCCATCCTCGCTGACAATAAAGCCAGAACCAACACCGCTTTGCGTCCTTTCTTGGGGCGCACTGGACGGAAATTGGTCGCCGAAAAACTGACGGAAGCTTTCTGGCACGGAGGGTGCTTGGCTTGTCACCGTCCGAGAGGCATTGATGCGAACAACTGCTGGGCCAACTGCCTGCACGACTTCGGCGGTGGAGCTGCCTGCGGCGGGCAAGGCTAAACGCGCTGGCGTCGTGCGATAGGCGGGCTGGGCTACGGTGGCAGAGACTGGTGCTGAGGCGGTGGGCCGACCCCACAAATAATAAGAGCCTGTTGTGGCGGCCCCTGCGCCTAGGAGGATTAAGGCTAAAGATGTTGCCCATCGCTTACCCGCAAAGCCTTTTTGAGAAGGGGGCTTGAAGGAAGCACTATCGGATACTGCCTGAGAGTAAGGATGAGCCGAATGAGTGTTGGAGTGATTAGCTGTCATAGCAATGATGAGTATTTGCAGAACACGCCTACTTTAAACGGCTGGTTTGACAAAGGCATGACAAGGCTGTGCTAATCGTATGTCATTGATCGCATCTTAGATGATGGTTGCTTGAAAACGCTCGGGTGCGATCGCTAGAGTGACTTTGTCTACAGTAAATCTCTCCTGCTTTTGTGCGGGCTACTGATGGACAAATTCTGTAATATCTTTGGCTGGCAGCGGATGGAGATTGCTGCGGTGATGACGAGTTGGCGCTTTGTCCTTAGGTTCATCTTCCTTGGTGATTGTATTGGGCTCCAAGCAATACCTATGGCGCTAACTGTAGCTACAAAACTCGGTGAGCACAGCTTAAGATTTACGATGAAAGTTAGATACGAGACTATCTTTTATATGTTGTTGAACATCTATAGATTGCTGAACCAATGTTGTTATTTTGACAAACATTGTTTGCTTTTTCGGCCATGTAATCTGACAGTGTAATGTGTTATTAGGGCCAAAAAAACGCTGAAAGTGTCCGTTTAGATATTTGGCTAAACGGGTCGCTTGATGGCTGCCGTAGCCTTCATCAAAGGTAGAATCTTCGATGGTTCGATGAGCATGATTGTTGATTACTTCAATAGAGTATTCACTTTCTGTGTAGTGACAGATAACGTTAATGTAGGTCGCTTCAAGGCCATATTTGCCAATATTGCATAGGGCTTCTTCTAAAAAAAGGCAAAGACCTCGTTTGTCTCTTAGGCTTAGTTGGCAGCTATCCAATAGGGCAAAATCGGGCGTCATACAGGCTTTGAGGTTTGAGAATGCCGGAAAGGGGCGCGATAGGGTATGCTCAGTGACTTGAAAGAGAAGTTCAGATAGTGGATCGTTTAAGTTAAGGGTTAGATTGTCATCTAGAAAAAGATGGTTTTGAAAGGAGATGCCCTGATTCTCCATGATCTCATACATACTTCTAAGTTCCTGGTTGAGAATCTCTAATCTGGAGACAATCATTTCTGAAGAAGTGGTTTGAGACTGGATTTGGCGCGAAAGGATTGCTAGGGTTTGTAGGGGTCCGTTGTGTATGGATTCAAAAGTTTGTTCAACAGTCGATCGATGCTGCGCTAAAAGATTTCTGACGCTGCAGTTATAAAACGTGGTGATTGAGCTAGCTCCTATTAAGGCTGCCAAAATCGGGAATATGGGAATCAACCAGCCGAAAAAAAGTGCTTCAAAGCTGATGAAAATTAAAATTAGACTTGTGCAAGCTATCGCAGCAAAAGTTTGCCAAAAGTATGGCAGCACTAACCCAAGAATGATACCGACTGTACTCCATAGGAATATCAGCAGGAGTACTAGTATTTTTGGCAAAATTTTAATAGAAGGGCGTCCGATGAGAACGTTTTGTAAGAGCTGCTCGGTGGCATGAGCTTCTATTTCGATTTCGTAAAGGTATGGGTTATGAGTAGCGGCGAATCCTACTGATTGGTTTTGTTGTGCTGCCAATCGAACGTTAGAGAATGCGCCCGTTTGAAAGGTGTTGTTTAAGCTAGGGGCGGCCATTCCAATCATGACAATACGATCTTGTATTTGCGCCGGAGAAAATCTCTTGTGAAGTAAGTCGGACAGGGTAATAGTAGAAAAAGTAATGGTGGAAAAAGCAGAGTCAGCCGCTGAAAAATCTAGCAGCATTTGACTCCTGTTAGTGTCAGCATAAGCTGATTTTTGAGAATAACCGCTCATACCCGAGTGAATCTGAGCGATGGATGTGTCACCGAGCCGGATAGGATGAGTTAAAGCGTCGATTGGGCTGAGAAAAATATTTTCTTGGGCCAGATAGAATCTTGCGAGCTGAAGTGAAAAGGCATACTTTAAGTCGCCTGTATTGACTCTCGCGGCTAAAAGCTGGCGTCGAACTTTTCCATCGTTGTCTATCAGGGGATCGACAAAGCCGATATGGGTTGAAGAGAGACCTAAAGGGGATGGCACATTTGATGCTGCGTTACGGCTAAGTGCTATTTCTGTACCAACTACGTTCGGATATTTTGCTAGGGTCTGTTGTAGGTTGGCAATATTGGTGCTGCTCAAGTGCCGGAGTAGGCTAATGCCGACAACTCGGGGGCTAGCGGCCTGCAATATTTCGATAGCTGCTGCCAAATCCGCATTGGCAACGGGATAGCCTTCTAGGGATTGGAGGTCTTGATCGTCGATGGTGACTAAGGTAATGTAATTGCTCGTTGTCTGGAAATTTCGCTGGCGCATGAGCCAATCAGAAGTCGCTCGCTCTGGCCCGTCGAGCCAACCGCCAAGTTCTAATCCAAGAATGATCAGAATGACAAAAAGGCTAGGGGGAGCCGCTTCGCGCCAAAACGGAAACCAGCACTTGAAAACAGTATATAGCCTAGTCAACGATTCCCAGTTCGTAAACAACTTTCCAAGCTTCGATGCGCGGATCTTTATCTGGATCGTCGGAAATGCCCAGGTTATCTTGGAGGCGTACCCAGTAGTTGCGGATAGTGCGATCGCTCACCGACATTTTTTTGGCGATTGCCTTGTCTGTGAGCCCTTGATGGAACTTCAGCTTTAAAGCGTTGACCCATCTGGTGTCAAGCTCTACACAACCGGCCGGGAAAAAGCAATCGTGTCCTTCTTTTTGGGGCCAGTAAATAGAGCCGCGCAAGGCCAAATCGGCAGCCCTTAACATATTTTCAATAGGTTCGCGTTTGTCTAGTAGGGCAAATCCACCCTCGTAAGCGTTCACGCTTGAGCGAAAGCGAAAAACAGGTTTGATACTGGTGCTAAGAACCATCAAATTTGGGCCGGTTCCGCAACTCAAAAATTGTTTCAAAAAGCTAAGCCCTACCTGACGTTGAGCGGGCTCATTGGTATCAGTAGGGATGCTTAAATCTAAGATCAGTAAATGTATTGCATGATGGCGGTGCAATAACTCTTTGGTTTCATTGAGCGTTCTGGCTGTGAGAATTTCTGCTTTGTGATACTGGCGCTGCAGAAAGGGGACGGTTCCATTCAAAATGGCTTCGTGATCGTCAACAATCAGAATACGCAATGTGTCGCCTGAAGATATGTCTCCAAGCCCTCTACAAATTGTGGCAGGGGAGGTAACCATTCGAATAGATTGGCTTAACGTACCAATCGAAATATCTAACGTCGTGGAATGTAAAAGATGTTGTTCACCCTCTATTTGAAGCAACGTTTGCATAACGCTGCTGCTTGGCTTGAGCGATTGCGGGCTCGTCATAAACCATTGAAATCAACATCAAAACAGTCAAAATCAAAAAAGCGTTTGGAAAGATTGGTTGAAAGAGTGTTCTTTACAGGCGCTTATGCGCAGGAATACTTGCGTTATGGGTTGATAGAGAGTGTTTTAGAGATGAGTTCGAGAAGTTAAGTCGTGACACTGAAGTTAAGTCGTGACACTAATAATTCAGAATTATGACTCAGAAATTATGACTCAGAAATTATGACTCAGAAATGAGCAATTGAATTGAAAATTAAAGAGTTTAGATGATCAATCTTTATATCAAAGGGAATTTGTACTCAAAGTAGTCGATCAGGGAAGTAGTCGATCAGGGGGTTGAGTTCAGTGGGCAAATCAACTGACCGAGGGTTTGTAATCTACTAAATCGTACCTCAATCGTGAGAAATAGACACATACTTGGGCGGTTAAATTAGAATTTTTTCCTAAGCGTTATTACTGAATAAATTATCATATACGGCTTCAAAAAAAGCTGTAGCCTATCTATCAACCCATAACTTATGCATAAATTACATAAGTTATGGATTCCCTTTATCGTAATTTTATATATTGCATAATTTATGCTGTTTTTACCGTTCGTTGTCATTTGTCTATTAAACGCGCGATGGCTATCAAACGCGCGCGCAGCTAGCCTTTGATGCCTACGTCCACCGAAAAGCTAGTCACTGCCCCGGTCAGCGGATTGACCTTGGTGATCCAAGCGTCTACGGAACCTTGATTGAGACTTCCTAGGGAACCTTGGGTATAGCCGGTGACATAAACCTGCCCTTGCTCATCTGTGGTTAAGCCTGAAGCAAAGTCGAGTTCACTAGAGCCAAATTGGGATAGCCATAGCTGTTGTCCTTCTGCGTTGTATTTTGCAACCCAGGCATCGTAGCTGCCTCGGTTGCTACCGTCGCCTAAAATAGAATCTGTAAATCCGGTAACGTAAATGTTGTCAAAGGCATCGACTGCAATATCACCCAAATAAAGGCCATCGTCTCCGGCTGTGCCAAATTGTTGAACCCACTGCTGCTCGCCGTTGCCATCATATTTTGCGATGAACACGTCATTCTCGCCCTGGTTCGCTCCGCCCAAGTCACCCCTTGTCAAACCGGCTACATAGGCGTTGTTCTGACTGTCGGTATCGACGCCCCAGCCAAATTCGTAGTTAACGCTGCCAAATTTTTCAATCCAGGCTTGATTACCCTGCTGGTCGAATTTAGATATCCAGATGTCGTAAACGCCGATTCTTGGGCCGCCTAGATTGTTTTGTGCAAATCCGATAGCCACTGTAGCGCCATCGTTATCCACCGCAACACCGTAGGTTTCATCAAAGCCAAATTGATCGGTTGATTCTAGAGAATCGCCATTAAACCACTGTAAATCTCCGTTTGGATTATATTTAGCCACCCAAGCAAAATCTTGAACAGTGACTAATGGAGAATCGACTTTCTCAATAGTGATGCCGCTTTGATAAAGATTGCCTGCCGTATCGACGTCAATATTAAGCGAATTGTCGATTTCAGGGCCAACGATAGGCTGAGGATTTTGCTTCACCCACTGAAATTTTCCTTGGTGATCTAATCGCGCAATCCAGATGTCTTGATAGCCTTCGTTGAGGCTAGTCCCACCATATTTTTGGGCAAAGTTTCCGGTTGTTGCGCCTGTAATGTATAGGTTGGTTTTACCTTTTGAATCGGTAAAAGCCTCAATTTCCCAACCCACATCTCCGGCGGCTGTTCCATATTGTCTGATCCACTTTTGCTTTCCCTTTTTGTCGTATTTTGCAATCCAGACATCGTATCCACCCTGGTTAAGGTCACCTAAAGAACCTGTTGTATTGCCAAGGATATAGAAATTTCCTTTTTGATCGGTGGTCACATTGATGGCAAGGTCAACGCCTGCGGTGCCCAACTGTTTAATCGCCTGATAGGCTGGGCCTGTCGGTGGGGCTTTGCCGACAAAGTTAAAGTAGCTGCCGTCTAAACTGATATCCGGTAGGGGTAGTCCTTCTGGGGGTAGACCTGCGCCACCGGGTGGCACGTCTGGGAAAAAGCCAATGATGTCGAAGTCTGGAGTGCTGGCTAGAATATCGTCAATATCAACGTTGAAGTCCTTATTCTTTTTGAGGGCTTTTTCAGCTTCCTTGGCAGCTTTTTGGGCGGCTTTTTCTGCTTCTTTAGCAGCGTCTTGGGCTGCTTTGGTGTTAGCTTTGGCGGCTTTTTCTGCTTCTTTAGCGGCCTTTTCAGCCGCCTGCTGAGCGGCTTTTAATGAGTTTTTGGCCACTTTAGTAGCGTCATTGTCGCTGGCATCGATAGCCAGATTGCTATCCGTTACTTCAAACGCTTTGCCATTGAGCTTAAGGGTGCGATCGCCTGGATCAAAATCCAAAATGAAGCTATTGTCTGCCTTGCTGGCTCGAAATTCAGGCGCTTCGCCAACATCAGTCCCTCCAAGATCAACGTTTACGCGTACA
Organism: Phormidesmis sp. RL_2_1; assembly: GCA_012033015.1. Taxonomy (GTDB): domain Bacteria; phylum Cyanobacteriota; class Cyanobacteriia; order Phormidesmidales; family Phormidesmidaceae; genus Phormidesmis. The sequence goes on along the minus strand of JAAUPS010000011.1, from coordinate 18,792 downwards.
GTCTCGGGAATATTTTCCTCAAATTCCTCGATATTAAAAAGCTCTTTAACAGTTTTATCGAACCCGTCGTAATTTTCAACAAGGCCAGATTCTTGCAGAGCATCAAGCACCTGATTGACATCAAAAGCAGTCTTACGCGTCAGCCCTGAGCCAATCCACACCAGTGCCTTGCCGTTGACGGTGGTAAACTCACCATCGGGGTCTGGCCCAGCTAGCGCAAAGGGAATAAGTAGGTATTCTGATTTCGAGCCATGTAGTGTTATGGTGTCAAACTCGGGTTCAAAATCGGCTATGATTGCTATCTGCTGCAGACCTAAGGCAAAGTCATCAAGATAGTAGGGCTTACGCCAGTCTCCTAAAATGAAAGTATCTCTTCCAGGCGGCACTTGATCTGGCCTAGCGAATAGCTCTGGAGCCAGTTTTTCTTCGATAAAATCGCCTAGCAAAACGTTGTAACGAAACTGACTAGCTGAGCCCTCTAGCTGAGTGAGCGGTGGTGGTGGTGGTGTAGGTGCTAGTGGATCGAAGCCGAGCAGTGTATCGTTGCCGTGACGGCCCCATACGTTCTGGTCTCTGCGAAAGTTAAAGACAAAATCACTGCCCGGCGTCAGCGAGAGGGTGATCTGCTCTGGATTCCCATTGGAATTGTCTACCATATTGCAGCTTTATAAACTCGGTTTACAGGTTTTCTATCTTTTCTATCTATAGTGCTGAGCGCTGCATCCCTGGTGCTGGCTACTTCGAGTGTGTGACATCTTCGAAGGCATGATAAAGCCGGGATTTGGCCTCTCTTTTCAGTGGATGATGGGTCGTTTGCGGTAACAATTATTCAGCTTTAGGGTTTGATGGAAAGATCCCTGAGCCTCTCTTTTTGGTCTCTTCTTTTTGGTATCTTTATTGCTAGACGCTGCTAGATAAATAATGTTTCTATTATTTTTGTTTTTTTGAAAATAAAATTAGTTACCTTTCAAAGTATACCTTAGCTTATGAGAGCAAAAGGCATAAAGAAACCATGGGTTAGGCTTTTTGGCTAAATTATTCTTGGATATGGGCTTTAATGGTTCAATATCTAGTAATGTGTTGTGGAAAACACATGCTCGAAAATGAGTTTCTTGAACATTATGAGAGTCTAACTTTGTGCTACTTGCGCTAAGGAAATGTCTTGTGCGATCGCTTGTAGAATACCTGCTGCTGAATCTTTAATAAACAAATGTCCACCTGGAAAGAGCCGTAGTCTAAAATCTTGTGTTGTTTGCTGGGTCCAAGCTTCTAGACTTGCTTTAGAAACCTTTGAATCTTGTAGGCCACCAAATGCCGAAATAGGAATCGGCAAAGGCTCTGCTGGTGAGTATGCATAGGCTTCGTGAATCGCCAAGTCAGCTCGCAGAATGGGTAAATAAAGATCCATGAAATCGCGGCTTTTGAGGACAGCTTCAGGTGTGCCGCCATAACTGCGCAGCTCTGATAGGAGGTCGTTTCTAGAAAGGGTATGTGTCCAAGGTAAAGCAACTGGGATTTGCGGGGCCTGACGGCTAGACACAAACAGGGCTAAGGGTAGAGGGCCGAGCTGTTGTTGCAAGTGGCGTACCCATTCAAAGCAAATGAGTGCCCCTACGCTGTGACCAAAGCAAACAAAGGGGCGATCCAGATAGGGCAAAAGCTGTGGATGCATTTGGTGAACTAAAGCCGTGACATTTCGGTAGGGCGTTTCGCTCAGCCGATTTTCGCGGCCAGGTCGCTGCACTGCGCAAACTTCTATGGCTATTTCTGTCGCTTCTATGTCGGTGTCGGTGCTCTTGGCTGTAGAAGCCGTTAACGCAGCCCAGGGCCTGAATATGGAGGCTCCTGCACCAGCGTGAGAAAAACAGAATAGACGAACATCAGCTTGAGGATTAGGCTGAGGAAATAAAATCCACGGACTTGGAATCATGCCAGTATCTTGAGCCTGCCAACGATGACTGAAAGGCTGCTAAAGCCGTGTTTGAAGTCGTTTTAAGGAGCCTTTCAGTCGCATTTTAAGTGGTGGTAAAGGGCTGGTAAAGAGGCTTGCGCGAAGGGCTCTAAACAGTCTTTTTGACTGAGATTCTTTGGGCAGAAGGTGCCTTGACATCCCAAACAAGCTTTAGAGCTTCGAGGCCGCGAATAAACCAAGTGCCCAAATCAATTTGCCACCAGTATAACCCAGCTACCGCAGATACTGGAAATGCGTGGTGGTTGTTGTGCCATGACTGTCCCATGCTGGGTATTGCTAGCCAGAAATTGTTGGTGCTGCGATCGCCTGATTCAAAAGGGCGATTGCCGTACATATGCCCTACAGAGTTAGTCGCATTCATGATCTGCTGACCCATAAAGATGCGAACCAATCCACCCCACAAGAGACCTTCTATGGCGGCCATTGCGCTGCCGCCAGACGCGACGAAGCCGATTAACGCGGGAATAACTAGCCCTAGCAGTACCCACACATGCTGACGCTTGTTGATTTGAGTCATGAGCGGGTCTTTAATCATATCTTTGGCGAAGACGCCAGCGTTGGTGATTTCGCCAGCGAGCACCCAGCCCATTTGAGCGTGCCATAATCCTCTGAGTTGGCCTAAGAAATTGCTGCCATGTAGATGAGGAGAATGGGGATCGTCGGGTAAATCTGTGTATTGGTGATGCCTTCTGTGATGAGCAACCCAAAAAGACAGCCACCTTGAGCTGCCATTGACCCTAAAATAGCCAAGGCGGCTTTGACCGGTGCGGAAGTCTGAAAAGCTTTGTGTGCAAAGAGCCGGTGATAGCCGACCTCGACGCCTAAAATCGTCAGGGTATACATGACGACGAAGAGAGCTATTTCTAAAAATCCTATGGGCCGGAGCGACAGTAGGCCAACTGCTAAAATGGTACCTATGAAAGGAACGAGCACTGTGATGATGCTTAAGCGTCGATAGATGGATTGCAAATAAGGATTGTCAACCTTAATTTTATGCTGGCCAGAGAAGCTGGTTTCTCGTACAGGAAAAGGGCTACGAGCAGCGCCTTGTTTATCAGCGTTTTCTTCTTTCATCAACGTTTTCTTCCTTCATCAACGTTTTCTTCAACTGTTAGCGTTTTCTTTAACTGTTGAGCGTTTCTGACTTTCTGACGTTAACCATACCTTTGACTTTCCTCGGGCTATATGAAGATGCTTTGAATTTGCATTTGAAAAATTTGCATTTGTAAAGATGCACTGAATCACTTGCTTTGAGCTGTTTAAGCTCTGGGTGAATTGACGGCCTGCTTGTAAGCGCTGGCTCTGTACTAACTCTGTAAGAGAGCATATCTCAAAGTATTCGTGGGGCTTTCCTAATGTGGAAGGCTCTCTAAACTCAGCTATTTTAGACATTGAATTGGTCTTGCCGTATTCGTTTTGTATTCGTTGCAACCGTTTCAGCCTGCGAGAAGAGAAATTGTGTTTTTGTATACTCTAGAACAACTCTCAATAGGGGATCTTTCCTAGAAGCAGAGAATTTTTTCCAGAAGCGGAAAGTGCTTTAGCAGGAGATATGAGACTCTGTTATATAAGAAACAAGCAAAGATCCTGGCTTTTTCACCTCTATCACTCTCCGGTGCTCGTTTTTGGTGCCTAACCCTGGTGCCTGTTCGATTTTAGGCATTTGTTTTGTCTAGTCTCATGCTTGTATCTATATGCTTTTGACATACTTTTGACGTGCTTTTTGTAAGCATGACATGTTTTTTATAGAAAAATGAGGAGGCAGTGGTGCTTTCATTGGAATTTGGGCCGCAGGTCTCAGCCTTGCCGCTGAAAGAAGATTCAACTTTTGCTGATATCTTGCTTTATAGAGCTCAGATGCAGCCCAACCGGATAGCGTATACCTTTTTGCACGGCGAAACCGAAACAGGCTCTCTTACTTATGCTGAGTTGGCGTGCCAGGTGAGGGTGATTGCAGGTTTTCTTCAGTCTCGGCTGCCCATGGGAAGCAAGGTGCTGCTGGCCTATCAGCCCGGCTTAGATTTTGTATTGGCATTTTTAGCCTGCCTCTTTGCTGGGGTGGTTGCTGTACCCGCTTACTCTCCTCGCCGTAATCAAAAGACCTCTCGATTACGCTCGATTGTGGCCAACGCTGATATTCAGTTTGCCCTGACAGCCTCTCAGTCAGCATCTGCTTTCAAACAGTTTTGTGACGAGGATCCTTTGCTCTCGAAGCTCCTCTGGCTGGTGACTGATGCGGTAGAGCCTGAAATGGCTGAACAGTGGAAGCTGCCGCAACTGTCGGCTGAAATGCTGGCCTTTTTGCAGTACACCTCTGGATCAACTGGAGAGCCGAAAGGTGTGATGGTTAGCCACGCTAACATTATGCACAACTCTCAAGCGATCGCACAGGGCTTTGGGCACAGCGATCGCAGTCAAGGCGTCATTTGGCTGCCGCCTTACCATGACATGGGTCTGATCGGTGGCGTCTTACAGCCGCTTTATGCCGGATTTCCTGTTTGCCTCATGTCTCCAATTGACTTTTTGCAACAGCCTTTGCGCTGGCTGCGGGCTGTTTCGCGCTATCAAGCGACCACCAGTGGTGGCCCCAACTTTGCCTATGAGCTAGCGGTACGCCGCTCATCTCCAGAAAAGCGGGCGGGGCTCGATCTGAGTCGGTGGGAAGTTGCTTTTACAGGGGCTGAGCCTATTCGAGCTGAAACGATTGATCGCTTTGTTGAAGTCTTTGAACCCTATGGATTTCGGCGCGAAGCGTTTTACCCTTGCTACGGCATGGCAGAGTCAACCTTGATTATTACCGGTGGCGTCAAACTGACACCGCCAGTGCTGAAACACATTAACGCTGACGCATTAGAGCAGGGCCGTTTGGAGCTGTCACCTCCGGAGCGGCACAATACGCGAACGGTAGTGAGCTGTGGTCAAGTGCTCAATGGGCAGAGGGTGATAATTGTTGATCCTGAAAGTTTGGTGCCTTGCGCAGAGGGGCAAGTTGGGGAGATTTGGGTGGCGGGCGACAGCATTGCCCAAGGCTACTGGAATCAGTCGGAGGAGACCGTGGCGAATTTTCAAGCTTACACGGCTACCGGTGCGAACTCCTCGACACCAGATGCTCCGGTAACAGATGCTCCGGTAACAGATGCTTTACCAAAGGGGCCTTTCATGCGCACAGGAGATCTGGGATTTTTAATCGAAGAGGAACTGTTTGTTACCGGTCGGATCAAGGATTTGATCATTATCAGGGGGCAAAATCATTATCCTCAAGATGTTGAGTTGACAGTAGAGCAAAGCCATCCGGCGCTGCGATTAGATGCGGGGGCAGCTTTTTCAATGGAGTTGCAGCGTTCTGAGCAGCTTGTGATTGTGCAAGAGGTGAAGCGAGGTCACTTACGTCAGCTCAATGTGGAAGAAATTTTTCAGAATATTCGACAGGCGGTGACGACTCATCATGCTTTAGAGGTGTATGCGATCGCGCTGATTAAAACCGGTAGCATTTTGAAAACCTCAAGCGGCAAAATTCGCCGTAGAGCTTGCAAGCAAGCGTTTATGAACGACGAGCTGAATATCGTCGCGGATTGGAGTCGAGATACCCGTAGGAAAGCCACCTTTCAGTCATTGCAGTCTCAAATTGATACTGTTTTTGAAAAAATCACTAAAAACACATCGAGTGATTAATCTGTGGTTAACGCGCGATTAACCCATCAGCAAATGTGCTTTTAACAACATGCACCAACAACATGCACCAACAACAGGCACCAACAACAGGCATCAACAACAGGCATCAACAACAGATGAGTTGATGCTTAAGTGGCCGCTCCTGACCTTGTATTTAATCTTTTGAGAGACATTAAACCAGATGGAAAACAGTTCTGCACGGCCCCCTAGTGCCTCGTCTTCTAGCACATTGCCTTCCAGTCAAGAGATTCAAGCGTGGATGGTGTCCTATTTAGCAGATCTGCTGGATATGGAACCAGAAGAGGTTGAAACCGACGTTCCTTTTGATAGCTATGGTCTAGATTCTTCTTCGGCTGTCGGTATGACGGGCGAGTTAGAAGAATGGCTAGGCGCAGAAGTCGATCCTACCTTTATTTATGACTATCCCACCGTGAAGGCATTGGCCCAGCATCTAGGAGAGACTCAGTTGAAAGCGTCTTAATCTACCTAATTGAGCCATATCAGACACCTCTTTTGAGCGTTATTCGCAATTTTTGTTTAAATTTTTGTTCAGTAGCTCGTCCAACCCTTACAACCAATATCCTGCCCATGAGCACCTCAATTGCTGTTTCCGTTGAAAATAAACCTCATGATTCTGCTGTTGGAAAGCATTTTAAGTTAATTGATAGAACCTACGAAAACAACATTGCCTCTGACTACACCGAGAAAATTGAGGCGTTGGGTAAAAGCTTTGACTATGAGAAAAATAGTCAAGACTACTGGGGAGAAAGAGAGTTTTCGACCCTGTATGGCACACCTTTTTACGAACATGCTTCAGAGAGTCAAAAGCGGGCCCTCAACCATTTGTATTGGGTTGGTCAGTACAACCACACCGCTAATGCTGAAGCCAACACAATGCTTTATAACCAAGTGACCACGGGGGTATTTGCCCATTTGGGTCGCTACGAAAAGCTTTGTGAAGAGCTAACGTTTGAAACGAGTCAAGAACGTTTTCATATCAATACATTTCAGCGGATTGGTCTAAAAACTAAAATTGCTCTGATGGGTAAATCGTTTTTGCACAAGCCGGTACGCTCGAAAAAGAAATCGTCCCAGCAAACTTACTTGAGCAAGCTCATTCCTAAAGCGGTTTCGAGCGCTTTTGAAACCCGCTGGGGCAATGAATCGAACTCTTTGCAAGATAGCTGCTTGCGAACTTTTAACCGGATGGTGCATCCCAATCGCGATCGCTACTACTCCCAGTATTTGTCTGCGCGCGAGGGTGCTTCCATTCCTACGGCAACCGGTGGACTTGCGGGCAATACGGCATCTCCTTCGATCATCAAATTTTTGACGCTGAGTTGGGGCAGTTCGCCCTTCATGGCTTGTCACTACTACACCATGAGGATGGTCGCGAATATTTCTCTCAAGGGCTACGAGTACCAGTACTACAAAAAGTTTCGTCACTTGGAGCGGCAGGGCAGCTATATTCCTGTGCCGACATCGGTTTCTCACTATCATCTGCTGGATGAAGCTTTTCATACCACCATGTCTCAGGTGATTGCCCAAGATGTGTACAAGGACATGCCGCAACCTACCGCCTATGAAAAGTGGCTGGCTAATATGATTGTTTTGCGGGGGCAAAAAGGGGTGATGGGCGGACTCTCAGGCTGGTTGCCCATGACCTTTAGAGATGACGCTTTCTTTTTGCCAACGCTGTATCGGCTGCTGCGCTCTCCTATGTTTGAGCTGTCTCATCTAGATGCACTCTATTGGATGGAGAGATGTTTGTGTCATGAGCATGAAGGGTTTCATGCGAACTTAAATCACCATCAAAATCTGTTGGGAACGTTTCAGCGCTTTTTTGAGCCGATCTCCTATTTGTGGTCGCAATGCCGTGAGGTGAAGCCGATGGTTGTTGGCGGTTCGATTGAGCGGGCAATTCAGCGCAACAGTAAGGCATTTAAGCGATTTTCAATGCTTGAAGAACAGCTCTAGAACGGCTGGTTTTCATCGGTTTTCAGCAGTTAGATGTTTGAGCTATGAGGGTAACTCAGGTGGAACCAATTGCAATTGTCGGCATGAGCTGTCGTTTTCCGGGCGCAGATAGCCTGGAAGATTTTTGGGCGCTGCTACGAGAGGGCAAAAGCGCAATTACGCCCATACCTGCTGATAGGTGGGATGTGGAGGCTTATTACAGCGAAGCGCGATCGCCTGGCAAAATGACCACACGCATGGGGGGATTTCTCTCGCAGGTCGCAGGATTTGATCCCAGTTTTTTTGGCATCTCTCCTCGTGAGGCGCTCCATACTGACCCGCAGCAGCGGCTGATGCTGGAGGTGGCTTGGGAAGCGCTAGAACATGCAAATATAGTGCCTGCTGATTTGGCCGGTAGTAAAACGGGTGTTTTTATCGGCTGTGGCAACTATGACTTTGGCGTTCACATGGCCAGAGAATACGCAGCCTTTGACGCTCATTTGGGAACGGGGGCTACGGTCGGTATATCGGCAAATCGGCTCTCTTATTTGCTCGATTTGCGCGGGCCTAGTCTAACGGTTGAAACCGCTTGTTCTTCTTCTCTTGTGGCGCTCCATCTAGCGTGTCAAAGCCTGCTCAGCGGCGAGAGCGATACTTGCTTGGTGGGTGCCGTGAGCTTGATGCTGGCACCGAATCAAACCATCATTATTCCCAGGCGCAGATGCTAGCGCCTGACGGTCAGTGCAAGACTTTTGATGCGAAAGCAGACGGGTATGTCCGTGGTGAAGGTGGCGGGCTGCTGGTGATTAAGCGTTTGGCAGATGCTCAGGCAGCAGGTGATCGGATTTTGGCAGTGGTCAAAGGCACGGCGGTCAATCAAGATGGCCGCAGCAATGGCCTCACTGCCCCAAACGGCCCGGCTCAGCAGGCCGTGATTCGACAGGCGTTAGCTTGTGCTGGGCTCGTGCCTCACCAATTGAGCTACGTAGAGGCCCATGGCACCGGTACCCCCCTGGGCGATCCAATTGAGATTAAGTCTCTCAAAGCGGTGCTAGGCGAAGATCGCTCGCTCGATAGCCCCTGTTGGATTGGGTCAGTAAAAACCAATATTGGTCACTTGGAAGCGGCGGCTGGCATGGCTGGCTTGATTAAAACGGTGCTGGCGATGCAGCATCAGCAGGTTCCGCCACACTTGAACCTAGATACCCTTAATCCCTACATTTCTCTGGAGGGGACGCCATTTTCTATCCCAACGGAACTGCAGCCTTGGCAAACTCCCCTGGAAACTCGATTGGCGGGGATCAGCTCCTTTGGCTTTGGGGGCACCAATGCCCATGTGATTTTAGCCGAATCACGGGCGCTCGAGGCGAGCACGCTTGCACCTACTGGAAAAAACGCGGGCCGTGATTCTGTGGCACAAGGTGGTTCTGTGGCACAAGGTGCTTCTGTGGTACAAGGTGGTTCTGTGGCAGAAGGTGCAGCGCCTAGAGCGTGTCATTTGCTCGTGCTTTCTGCCAAAAGTGAGGCCGCGTTGGATGATATGGCTGGGCGCTATGCGGCGTATTTGGCAGCCAATCCCGATGTGGCGTTAGCAGACGTTTGTTTTACGGCCAGTCAAGCGCGATCGCACTTTCACCATCGCCTAGCTCTCGTTGCAACTTCTACGGCTGAAGCGAGCGCTTCTCTGCAACAACTTCAACCGCATCAGCCGGTGACTCAAACGGTAGAGCAGCCGGTAGAACGTCAGCCAGTCGTCGGCGTAACACGCCGCCAGCTCGTTCGCAAGCAAGCGCCTAAAGTGGCCTTTCTCTTTACCGGCCAGGGCGCTCAAGCACCTGATATGGGCCGTCAGCTTTATGACACTCAGCCCCTATTTCGTCAGACTATCGAGCGCTGCGACGCACTGTTGAAGCCTGATCTCAACTGCTCGCTCATTGATTTGTTGTATGGCGCAAATTCGTCACAGCTTGATCAAACGGCCTACACTCAGCCCGCCCTGTTTGCCGTGGAGTATGCCCTCGCCCAGCTCTGGCTAGCTTGGGGCATTCAGCCTGCTGTCGTCATGGGCCACAGTGTCGGTGAATATGTAGCCGCCTGCATCGCGGGTGTTTTTAGTTTGGCAGATGGTTTGAAGCTCATGGCCGAGCGCGGACGGCTGATGCAAGCTTTACCGGCGAAAGGTGCGATGGTGGCGGTATTTGCCGATGTGCCAACCCTCAGTCAGCTTCCTTTGGATAGTTCGGTGGTGATTGCTGCCTACAACGGCCCGACCAATACAGTTCTTTCTGGGCCAGCGCCAGCGATTGAAAGGGCGATCGCACTTTGCGCCCAGCATGGCATTGACTCTCGTCAGTTAGCCGTTTCCCACGCTTTTCACTCGCCTGCAATGGCACCTATGCTCGACGATTTTAGACGCGTAGCTGAGCAGGTGGAGTACCATCAGCCGAACATAAAGTTGATTTCTAATGTGACAGGTGAGGTGGCTGATGGGCGAATCGCGACCGCAGACTACTGGTGTGAGCACATCATCTTGCCCGTAAACTTTGCGGCAGGCATCAAGACGCTTAGAGAACAAAAATGCCCGCTGCTGCTAGAGGTTGGGCCCAAGCCAATTCTGTTGGGGATGGCGCAGCGCGCTCTTGCTCAGATGATCGCAGCAGATGCTCTCACGGCGACCCAAGGTCAACGCAGCCAGCCGCTGCCTCAATATTTTCCTAGTTTGCGAGCGAGTCGCTCAGACTGGGCGCAGATGCTAGAGACTTTAGGCGCCCTGTATGCGAATGGCATTGATGTTGATTGGCAACGGTTTGATCAAGATTACACCCGTCAACGGATACCCCTACCAACCTATCCGTGGCAGCGACAGCGCTATTGGGTAGAGCCGACTGATGAGCCGACTGATGAGCCCAATGGCCCCGCCTCATCGTTGGCCAGGATGCTCTCGAATGGGGCGGTGCAGCCGCTAATAGAACAGCTTCAATCGCAGCATGAATTTTCAGATGCAGAATTAGCGCTATTGCCCAAGCTGCTCAACTGTTTGGTTCAACAACCGCAGGCCAGTACAGCTACGCAGGCCAGTACAGCTACGCAGGCCAGTACAGCTACGCAGAGCAAGACAATTCGCCATCCGGTCGCAGAGGCTGCTCAAGCATCATCTGACCACCTAGCCGATGGGCCTTATTACGAGCTGGTATGGCAGCTTCAGCCACGGGTCAAACCAGTGCCTACAGAACCCGTGCCCTCAGAAGGGCCTGCAGCCGCAGTGAGAAGCTGGCTGATTTTAGCGGATAAAGGGGGTGTCGGTAAGGCTCTGGGAGACTTTTTTGCCCAGCGTGGCGATCGCTATCGGCTGCTGTATGCCAGCGAAGTGTCTGCCGATTTACAAGTGCGCTCAACGGTTTTGCCGCAGGCCGTCAATGCTGTTTTGCAAAATGGGATTGCGCCGGTCACGGATGTGGTTGTTCTGTGGAGCCTAGATAATTGCGATCATCTTGACAGACGAGATGACAGCGATAGCTGGGATAGCGCTTTGTCTGATCGAAGTATGATTTGGCGCGATTCGCTGCATCTGGTTCAAACCTTGATTGCTCAATCGACCCCAGCGAAGCTATGGCTGATTACACAGCAGGCCACTGGTTTAGCGCCCTCCCTGTCAGGGTTGTTTGCTGCCCCGCTGTGGGGTTTGGGTAAGGGTATTGCGCTAGAGCATCCGGAGCTATGGGGCGGTCTGATTGATCTGGGTGGAGCAAGTTCTGTGGGGTCGGTGGAGGTGCTGGCTGACGAACTGCTAGACGCTCAAGGTGAAGATCAAATTGCGTTTTTAGACGGGCAGCGCTACGTCGCTAGACTGGTGCCCCAAAAATCGGTTGGTGCTTGGGTGGGCACGGCGGCGGCTGTTTCAGCTTCTACCTCGGCTGGCTCTTGGCCTAGCCAATCGGTCAACACAATAGCTGTAGATGAGGCGACTTATTTAATCACTGGTGGGTTGGGCGCGTTGGGTTTAGCGATCGCGCAATGGCTGGTCAAGCGAGGGGCAAAGCACCTGGTGCTGCTCGGTAGGCGAGGGCCTGCTGAAAAGGCTACCGGTGTCATCGAGGGCCTGACCAAAGCCGGTGTCACCGTGCAGGTGGTGCAGGCTGATGTCACTAGCAGCGCGGATATGGCAGCGGTGTTTGCCAACCTCAACGCGACCCTGCCACCGCTGAAGGGGATTGTTCATGCTGCTGGCAAGGTCAGCTACGAGCACCTGAGCGAGATGAGTGCGGCTAGTGCTGAGTCTGTGCTGGCCCCTAAAGTAGAGGGTGCTTGGATTTTACATCAGCTCAGTCAGACCCTAGCGCTAGACTTTTTTGTTTGTTTTTCTTCGATTGCTTCGGTATGGGGCTCTAAAGGGCAGGCTCACTACGCCGCTGCCAACCAGTTTTTAGATGTACTCGCTGACTACCGTCGGAGTCAAAATCTGCCAGCGCTGACCGTTAACTGGGGGCCTTGGGCCGGGGGCGGCATGGTGGTGGATGAGTTTGAAAGCTGGCTGGCCAAGGCTGGTATTGCCCCCCTATCGGTAGAGAAAGCCACTGCGGCGTTGGGTGAATTGCTGGCTCAAGAAGGCTGTATCCACAGCACCGTAGTCGATGTGGACTGGCGTAAGTTTAAGGCGCTGTTTGAGCTGCGGGGGCCGCGGCCTTTGCTCTCGTCCATAGCAGTAGCGCCCAACGCTGTGAAGGCGGCTTCGGGATCGTTTTTGCGATCGCTGCAAATGGTTCCTCCGGCGCAGCAAAGGGATCGGCTAACGGCATTTCTACAAGCTGAGGTAGCGCGGATTATGGGCCTACCGGCAGGGCAAAAGCCACCGCTTTTCCAGGGCTTTTTTGAGATGGGGTTAGATTCGCTGATGGCCGTCGAGCTGAAAACTCAGCTAGAAGACAGCTTTGCCTGTGAGCTACCCGGCACGCTTGTGTTTGAGGTGCCCACGATCTATGAACTGACAGATTATTTTGCCGATCAGGTGTTGGGCTGGCGTGATGCGCCTGAACCGACCAGCCCTGCATCGGATCCGCCCTTGCCTTTGGGCACTGAGAGGGCGGCGATCGCCCAAATGAGTGAAACCGATATAGAGGCATCCATTGCAGCGCAGTTAGCTCGGTTAGAAAGCCTCGTAGGAGGCCAGTAAAAATGGACACTACATCAACCACCAGCCCGAAAAAAATCAGCACATCACCCCGAAAACAGCAGGGCCAAACCAGGGAGAGCCCCCAGTCGCTGCCCCAGTCGCCGCCAACAGCTCAACTGCTAGCACCCTCGCGAGCCAGTCTCAGCAGCGCATTTTACTGGCTCTCAACGAAGCTGCTAAAAAGCTAGAGCGCTTTGAGCAAGATAAGTTCGAGCCGATTGCCATTGTCGGCGTTGGCTGCCGGTTTCCCGGTGGTGCCAATACGCCTGAGGCTTTTTGGCAGCTCCTCAACGATGGGGTTGATGCGATTTCGCCCGTGCCTGCCGAGCGTTGGGACATCGATGCTTTTTACGATCCTGATCCGGCGACACCGGGCAAAATGTACACCCGCTATGGCGGTTTTTTGGACGAGATTAGCGAGTTTGACCCTCAGTTTTTCGGCATTTCACCGCGCGAAGCTTTAAACATGGATCCACAGCAGCGGCTGTTGCTGGAGGTGGCTTGGGAAGCGCTAGAACATGCGGGTGCAACGCCTCATCCTGCTCGCCCGAATCAGGTGGGTGTTTTTGTAGGCGTAACAACCAATGACTACGCTCGCCTGATTGCCCCGGATGGTGATTTGAGTCAAATTGATGCCTACTACCTGACTGGCAACCCCCTCAACGCCGTTGCCGGTCGGCTAGCCTATACCTTTGGTCTGCAAGGGCCTTGTATGGCCATTGATACTGCCTGTTCATCGTCTTTGGTGGCGGTGCATTTGGCGGTGCAAAGTTTGCGCAATCGAGAGTGTGATGCGGCGATCGCAGCGGGGGTCAATTTAATTTTGTCGCCCGAAAATACGGTGGCGCTTTCAAAAACCCAGATGCTCTCAACCGACGGTCGCTGTAAGACGTTTGATGCGAGTGCTGACGGTATTGTCCGAGGTGAAGGCTGCGGTGCGGTGGTGCTGAAGCGATTGTCAGATGCGACAGCAGCAGGGGATCGGATTTTAGCATTGGTGCGGGGCTCAGCTGTGAACCAGGATGGCCGCAGCAGTGGCTTTACGGTGCCGAGCAAATCTGCTCAGCAGGCGTTGATTCAGCAGGCACTGGCCGGGGCCAAGCTAGCGCCTGCTGCGGTGGACTATGTTGAGGCCCACGGCACGGGCACGCCGCTGGGTGATCCGATTGAATTACGGGCGTTAGGAGAAGTTTTAGGCCAAGACCGGCCGGATGGGAGACCGCTGCTGGTGGGCTCGGTCAAAACTAATTTTGGCCACTTAGAATCTGCTGCGGGGATTGCCGGATTGATTAAGGTGGTGCTGTCGATGCAGCATGATGCCATCCCGCCCCATCTGCATTTTAGAGCGCCCAATCCTCACATTAGCTGGCGTGATTTGCCCATTCAGGTGGCGGCCCAAGGGGCTGACTGGCGGCGCAATGGGCGAGCTAGAGTCGCAGGGGTCAGCTCGTTTGGCGCGAGTGGGACAAACGCACATGTGGTGCTAGAAGAAGCCCCTACTCCTGCACCCAAAGGTGAAGAATTAGCGGTGCGATCGCACCATTTGCTCACCCTTTCGGCCAAGTCTGACGCCGCCCTATCCCAACTGGTCGCCAGCTACGCGATCGCTCTGGCTAACCAGCTAGATGTCCCGGTTGCAGACATCTGCTTTTCAGCGAACACCGGGCGCAGCCACCTCGACCATCGCCTGGCTGTGCTAGCGACTTCTACTGGGCAGCTTCAGCAAGTGCTCTCAGATATCGCTCAAGCGGCTGCTGCTGATGATGATGATGGAGGTGAACAGCCAGCGCCCATAGGCGTTTTTAAAGGCGAAAGTATCGATGCCCCCAGTGTGGCTTTTCTGTTCACCGGTCAAGGCTCACAGCATTGGCGCATGGGCGCTGAGCTATATCGCACTCAGCCGACGTTTCAGCGCTGGCTCGATCGGTGCGATGAGCTGCTGCGACCGGCGATGGGCCGATCGCTGGTCGAATTACTGTTTGGCGATGTTGATACCACTGCAGCGCTTAATCAAACGGCACTGACCCAACCGGCTCTATTTGCGGTGGAATATGCCCTCGCCCAGCTCTGGCTATCGTGGGGGATTAAGCCCACAGTCGTGATGGGTCACAGCGTTGGCGAATATGTAGCCGCCTGTATCGCTGGGGTGTTTAGCCTAGAAGACGGTCTCAAGCTGATTGCCGAGCGCGGTCGCCTGATGCAGGCATTGCCCCAAGCCGGTTGGCAAAAGGGCGGCATGGTTGCAGTGATGGCAAATGAATCGCAGGTGGCGCAGGTCATTGCTGATATTCCCGGTGTGGCGATCGCCGCGATCAACGGGCCTACCAGCATTGTGATTGCAGGCCCTCAAATGGGCTTGGACAGGGCGATCGCCAGTTTCCAAGCAGACGCTATCAAAACAAAGCCGCTGGCGGTTTCCCATGCTTTTCACTCCGCCCAAATGGAGCCTATGGTGGCTGGCTTTCGGCAGGTCGCCCAGCAGATACCGTATCAGTTGCCCCAACTCACGCTCATTTCCAATGTCACGGGCACAGTGGTCAGCGCCGAGATGGCGACTGCCGACTACTGGTGCGATCATGTGCGACAGCCCGTGCAGTTCTATCAAGGAATGCAGCAGTTGGCAAAGCTAGAGCCCAAAATTTATTTAGAAATTGGGCCAAAGCCGATTTTGTTGGGCATGGGCCGCCAATGTCTGACGCCGTCAGTGGCCAGCCAACGCCACTGGCTACCTAGCCTGCGGCCATCGTTAAACGGCCCAGCCTCTGGCGACAAAACTGACTCCAAAAATAGCCAGAATGATTGGCTCAGCCTACTTAACAGCCTCGCTCAGCTATACACCGCCGGAGCGACCATCGACTGGCCAGCGGTCGATAGTCGCTACGCTCAGCAACGGGTAACGCTGCCCAGCTATCCTTTCCAGCGGCAGCGCTACTGGGTTGAGCGCCCCAATCATCGGCTGCAGCCGAATGGGGCATCTGTTTATGGGGCATCTGTTCACAGTGCGCTGGTCGGCAACTCTCCCCATCCGCTGTTAGGTCAGCAGCTAGCGCTCGCCGATATCAGCGATGTGCGCTTTAGTGCTCAGCTCAGTCTGGCCCAGCACAGCTACTTGCAAGATCACTGCATTTATCAGCAGGTGATTGTGCCAGCGACGGTTTATTTAGAAATGGCGATCGCGCCGGACAGCATACGCTCAAACAGGCGCATGTGCAGATTCAATCGGTGGCGATTCAGCAGCCCATGGCGCTCTCCGGCCATCAGTCTAAAACGGTGCAGGTCGTACTCAAGCCCCAAGCCGATTCTCCAATAGCCTATCAGTTTGAGATTTTTAGTTTAGACGAGCAGACCTCGGTTTGGACTCGCCATGCCGTGGGCAGCGTTGCGGCTTTAACCTCGACCATGGCAGTTACTGCAGCGCCTGAAAGAGCCGAATTAGCTGAGCCGCCACAGCCGACAGCGTCACTCGATCCATCGCTGATAAAAACGCAGTACAACGAAACCTTGCCATCAGCTCAGCTCTATCAGCGCTTTAGGCGGCAGAGTATGGATTATGGTGCCAGTTTCCGAGGCATTCGACAGCTTCATCGCAGTGAGACTCAAGCCCTCGGAGAGATTGCCTTACCCGATGGCGTCGTACTATCGGGCTACTGTCTCCATCCAGCCTTGCTAGATGCTTGTTTCCAGGTTTTAGGGGTGTTGGTTTCACCCGAAGAGAACGCTGCTTACCTGCCGGTATCGATTGAACAACTCTCGGTCACAGGCACTATCTCTGGCCCACTGTGGAGTCGGGTGGAATTGCTGACAGACAATCCCGCTACTGACTCAGCCCGTGCTAGCTCCCGGCAGACGAGCCGCCGCCAGCTCATCGCGAATATTGCTGTATTTGACGCCGATGGGCAGCCCGTAGCTGAGATTCAAAAACTCACCTTGAAGCGAGTCCCTCAAAAAGTGTTGCAGCGCGTGCTACAGCAAGAGAGCCCTGAGGACTGGCTGTATCGGTTGGACTGGCAGCCCTTAAGTTTGCCACCGGCCCCTGAATCACTCAGCGGGCAAGATCACTGGCTGGTCTTTTGTGCTGGTGGGGCAGACGGTGTACAGACAGACGGTGTGCAGGCAGACGGTGTACAGACAGACGGTGTGCAGGCAGACGGTGTGCAGGCAGACGGTGCGCAGGCAGAGGTCATGGGCACAGCCGCGCTGACAGATCACCACCTGCTCAGCGCAATGCGCACGGCTGGTGCGACGTACACCCAAATCACCATGGGTAAATGCTTTGAAGAAATCTCTGAAACGCACTTTCAAATCGATCCGACTAACCCCATTCACTACGCTCAACTGCTCGCTACCCTGCCGCCTATCCATGGTGTTGTTCATAGCTGGGGTACGGCGGTATCTGGCGCTGCTGCCTCTAACCCGGCCTCTAACCCGGCACCTAACCCGGCAGCGCTCTCTGCAACAGAACTCCAACAATCTCAGCAGTACGGCTGTGGCAGTGTTTTGCATCTCACGCAGGCACTCACGACCGGTGCCACTCCCCTGCCCGGTGGTTTGTGGCTGCTGACTCACGGTGCTTGTGCGGTGGGCAACACTGCTCTGGCTCTACAGCCGCAGCAAGGCTCATTGTGGGGGCTAGGCCGGGTCATTGCCCTCGAACATCCTGAGCTAAATTGCCGTTGCCTAGACCTAGATGGTGACCTAGACGGTGTTAGTGCAAAGACACTCCTCAGCGAGCTGTACAGCCCCGCCGAAAACAATCAGCTCGCCTACCGAAACGGGCAGCGATTTGCTGCTCGCTTGGTTCGCTTTCAAGATTCACTGCTTGCCAGCGAGACGATGGCCTCGCTCAAATCGCCCTTTAAGGTGCGTCTTAGCGAATACGGCGTGCTCGAAAAGCTTCAGCCCATACCGATGACACGCCAGCTTCCCCAACCCGGTGAGGTGGAAATTGAGGTGCGCGCGGTGGGGCTGAACTTCCGTGATGTGCTCAATGCCCTAGGAATGCTCAAAGCCTTTACGGCAGAAATGGGCATTACCGATATTCAAGACCTACCGTTTGGTGGTGAGTGTGCTGGGGTGATCGCCGCCGTAGGCGAGGGTGTTTCTCGCTTTCAAGTGGGCGATGCGGTGATTGCTGCGCAGACCATTGGCAGCCTCAGCTCATTTGTGAATGTTCCGGCTGATTTTGTTGTGCCTCAGCCCGCAAACCTCAGTTTTGAGGAAGCAGCGACCATTCCCACTGCTTTTTTGACCGCTTACTACGCTCTCAAGGAGCGCGCCCAGCTCAAGCCACAGGAAAAAGTTTTGATCCAATCTGCTGCCGGAGGCGTGGGTCAAGCCGCTCTGCAGGTGGCCCAGTGGATAGGCGCGGATGTGTGGGGAACGGCAAGCCAGCCGAAGTGGGCAGCGCTACGCGAGATGGGGGTTAAGCATGTCTTAGATTCGCGATCGCTAGCCTTTTCGGAGCAAATTTTGGCGGACACCGATCACCAAGGGGTCGATGTCGTGCTCAACTCGCTCAACGGCGAATACATTCCCCATTCTCTGGCGGCTCTAGCGGCCAACGGTCGCTTTGTGGAAATCGGCAAGCTCGGCATTTGGTCGGCTGAGCAAGTGGCCCAGCAGCGCCCCGACGTCGGCTACGAACCCTTCGATATGCTTGATATTTCACTGACCAATCCTCAGACCATTCGCCGCCTGCTCGAAACCCTGATGCCGCTATTTGAGCAGGCGCAGCTCAAGCCTCTTAATGTGGTGGTCTATCCGATTGAACAGGTGAGCGATGCCTTTCGCTTAATGGCGCAGGCCAAACACATTGGCAAGGTGGTGATTTCGATGCCTCATGCCACATCAGCCGCTGCCGACAAAGCAGTGATTTCTCGCCCCCAAGCTTCGATCTCTCGCGCCCAAGCTTCCCCTCAAAAGCCCTTTAAAGTCAGTGGCGAGGGCACCTACTTGATCACTGGCGGCTTAGGCGCTCTGGGACTACAGGTGTCGCAGTGGCTGATTGGGCAGGGCGCAAAAC